>JACPAM010000200.1 GCA_016180805.1 Deltaproteobacteria bacterium
CCGCAGCCTCGCTCGCCCCGTGGAGTGTGGTCTTGACCACGGGGGTGGTTCCTCGACCGTGCAGTTACTCAACGGGGCTCGCGCTCCCCTCGGTCGCCGCTTCCTTGCCTTTTAGGCAAAAAATAGATAGGTATGCTCCCATTACGCCGACAAGGAGTCACGGCGATTCTGGCGGGAAAAGTCGCTCTCGTGACCGGAGGGGGAACCGGCATTGGCAAGGCTATCAGCAAGACCCTGGTCAAAAACGGCGCTCGCGTCGCCATAGCCTCGCGCAACCCTCACCACCTCGAGAGCACCAAAAACGAGCTTAAAGACACCGGTTATCCGCCCCTTGCCGTCCGGGTGGACATCCGGAAAAAAGATGAGGTGCAGACCGCAGTGGCCCAGGTGCTCGAAGCCTGGGAGCGGATCGACATTTTAGTGAACAATGCGGGCCTTTCGGGTCTGAACCCTTTCGACGACCCGGACGACAGTCACTGGTACGATATTCTGGATACTAACCTGAGCGGAACCTACCTTATAACCAAGGCGGTCATTAAGAGCATGAAAGAGAATCCCGGGGGCCGGATTATCAATGTCGCTTCGGTCCTCGGGAAATTCGGTGTGGCCGGCTACAGCGCTTACTGCGCCACCAAGCACGGCCTCATCGGCTTCACTCGAGCGCTCGCCTTGGAGGTCGCCCGCTACGGGATTACGGTAAACGCCATCTGCCCTGGCTGGGTGGATACGGAGATGGCGCGTCGCGGCATGCAGGAATGCGCTGCGTACCAGGGGATCAGCGTCGAGCAGTTCCAAAAGCAGGCCTTCAATGCCGTCCCGATCAAGAGGTTGATCGAGCCGGAGGAGGTCGCCGAGCTGGTGGCTTATCTGGCGTCGGACCAGGCCCACGGGATCACCGGCCAGGCGATCAACATCTGCGGCGGGCAAACGATGGTGTAACACAATGTAAAATGAAAACTGCAAAATGCAGAACGGAAAATTTTTCATTTTTCAATTTGCACTTTACATTTTGCATTGCGATTCTTCGCAACAAAACATCATGAGTCACGCAAGCCAGTAGGGATGATATAAGGAACGAGATGGACATTCCCGAGCTCAAGGCGATAGCAAAGGAGTTAAGAGTCGATATCATCCGGATGCTGGTCGAGGCCGGCTCCGGCCATCCCGGGGGATCGCTCTCCTGCATCGACATGCTGGCCGCGCTCTTTTTTCACAAGATGCGCCATCGGCCTCACGACCCCCACTGGCCGGATCGTGACCGTTTCGTTCTGTCCAAGGGGCACTGTGTCCCCGCCCTGTATGCGGTATTAGCCAAGGCCGGTTATTTCCCCCGGGACGAACTCCTAACGTTAAGAAAGCTCGACAGCCGCCTCCAGGGACACCCGGACCGACATCGGCTGCCCTATCTCGAAGCCTCAACCGGATCGCTCGGTCAGGGGCTGTCGATTGCTCTCGGCATGGCTCTGGCGGGAAAGAGCGCACAAAAAGACTACCGCGTTTACTGCGTCATCAGCGACGGCGAGTGCCAGGCCGGACAGGTGTGGGAGGCCTCGATGGCCGCGCCGAAATTCGGCCTCGACAATCTCTGCGCTCTCCTCGACTACAATAAAATTCAGCTCAGCGGCGCCATCAAAGACATTATGGATCTGGAGCCTTTGCTGGAGAAATGGCGTGCCTTCAATTGGCATGCTGTGGAAATTGATGGCCACGACTTTGCAGCGATCACCCGCGCCCTGGACGAAGCCGAAAGGACGAAGGGCAGGCCTACCCTTATCCTATGCCAGACCATCAAGGGCAAAGGGGTTTCCTTCATGGAGGGCAGGTGGGAATGGCACGGGAAAGCGCCGAATCACGAGGAGGGAGAACGGGCGATTCAAGAGATTCTCGCCCAAACCTAGTCATTGGTCAATGGTCATTAGTCAATCGGTAATCATGTGACTACTGACTGTTGACTTTTAACTGTTGACCAAAATCATGGGAGCAAAAGCCACGCGCGTAGCATTTGGAGAGGCTCTGACTCGATTGGGCGGCGAAAACCCGGACATCGTGGTCCTGGATGCCGATCTCAGCAAATCGACCATGACGGAGCAATTCGCTAAGAAATATCCCGATCGCTTCTTCGATCTGGGCATCGCCGAGGGCAACATGGTGGGCGCCGGGGCGGGGATGGCGTTGGCGGGCAAGATCCCCTTTATTTGCAGCTTCGCCTGTTTCGTGACGGGCAGGTTCGAGCAGATCCGAATGTCCATTGCGTACACCCGCGCGAACGTGAAGATCGTGGGCACACACGCAGGCATCGGGATCGGGGAAGACGGCTACAGCCAAATGGCGGTCGAGGACATCGCGTTGATGCGGAGTCTTCCCAATATGGTGGTCATCCAGCCCGCCGACGCGGTCGAGACCGAACGCGCGCTGGAGTACATCGTGCGCCACCAAGGGCCGGTGTTCCTTCGTCTCATGCGGCAGAAGACAGAGGACATCCATCCTCCAGACTACCGGTTCCGCCTTGGCAAAGGGGTAGTGTTGCGCCCGGGCAAAGATGTCACGCTCTTGGGAACAGGAGGGGTGCTGGCCAACGCGCTCAAAGCGGCGGAGATCCTGGCCCAAAAGGGCGCGGAAGCACAGGTTGTCAACGTGCCGACCCTGAAACCGATCGATCGGGAAATGATCTCTGAGGCCGCGCTTGGCCACGGTAGAATCGTCACCGTTGAGGATCATGGAATCACCGGAGGCCTCGGTAGCGCCGTCGCCGAGGTCGTGGCGGAACTCGGGCGCGGTCGGATCAGGCGGGTGGCGGTGGAGGACTTCGCCGAATCCGGCAACCCGGACGGTCTGTATCGAAAATACGGCCTTTGCGACGAGAACATCGCCGCCAAAGCGCTCGAGTTGCTCGGGGAATAGGGGAGAGGAGTTTTGAGTTTTGAGTTTTGAGTTTTGAGTTTTGAGTTTTGAGTTTTGAGTTTTGAGGAGATTAAGATGAGTAAGGATTTGCATCAATTTATCGCCCAGGAGGAGGAAAAGCGACCCGGATCGCTGATTCGCGTCAAGGATAGGATCGACTGCAACCGCCACGAGACCATCGCGTTTCTCAACCACCTGGATTTGCGCGGCCAGTATAAAATGGTCCTGTTTGAAAATGTCCCGGCTCTCAACGGCGAACCTTCCGCGTTTTCGCTCTTTTACAATCCCTGGGTGACCCGCCAGTTTTGCGCCGACTCCTTAGGCATGGGAGACCTCAAATCCAGCATGGATTTGAGCCTCGAAGTCGCCAAACGGGAGCTCCAGCCGGGAGAGGTGGAAACGATTCCACCCGGCAAGGCCCCGTGCAAGGAGGTCGTGCTCAAGGGCGCGCAAGCCGATTTGCGTATGCTTCCCATCCCGATGCATCACAAGGATGATGTCGGGCCCTACCTCACGATGGCGTGCGCTATGAAAAGCCTCGACGACAAGTTCTACGATGTCACCTTCACGAAAAATATGTACTACGCGCCGCAGCGAATGAGCTTCTCGGCGCATCCCCATCACCATCTCGAGGCCATGACGACGGAGTATGAAAAAAAGAACAAGCGCGCTCCGGTCATTGTTATCCTTGGACATCATCCGGCTTTCTTCCTCTCCACCTGTTGCATGACGCCGTACGGCAACAACGACTACCTGACTGCTTCGGCGTTTCTCCAGGAACCTCTGCGCCTCACGCCATCGGAAACCTGGGGACAGGACTTTCTCGTCCCCGCCGATGCCGAAGTGATCATCGAGGGTGAGGTGCCACCCCACGTGCGGGAGAAACAGAACCCTTTCGGGGAGATCCTGGGCTACTACCAGGTGGAGATGAAAGTCCCGGTCATCGAGGTGACCGCGATCACTTACCGAAAAAACGCCATGGTCGGCGACTGTTGGCCGGGCCAGATGGACCACTGGAACCTGGGGAGCATCCCGAAAGAGGGCAGCGTTTTCAACGTGATCAAGAAAACCGTCCCGGGAATCCAAGCAATTCATCTTCCCGCTTCCGGCTGCGGCCGCGTCATTTGCTACCTCTCCATCAAAAAAGAGTTCATCAACGACCCGACGAAAGCCGCCATGCAGGCCTTCGTGGAAATGCCGAATCTGAAACTCGCCGTGGTCGTAGACCACGACGTGGACGTCTTTAATGAGCGCGAGGTCATGTGGGCGGTGGGGACGCGAACCCATTGGGACAAGGACGTGGAGATCATCCGCAAGGTCCAGAGCTTCCGCGGATGGCTTGGCGACGCCGTAGCGATCATCGACGCCACGAAGCCTCTAGATGTAGAGTGGCCGAAGCGCAACGAGGTCCCCGAAGACGCCATGAAGCGAGTGGATGTGAGCAAATACGTCTCCTAGGAAAAAAGAGAGTCTCACAGAAACCATTCGCTTCGATAAGCGCAAAGACATGACGATCCCCGCAAGAGGCTAGCAACCAGGGATGAGGACTAAAGGCGAGATCGAGGCCGCCATTAGCGACGCGATGGTCCAGTTCGAAATCGACTATATGGGTCGCGGCCCCAAAGAAGCCCGGGCCCACATGATGGAGGATATGGTGCTCGTGCGCCTGAAGGGGGTCCTGACGCCGGCCGAGCAGCAGCTCACGAAGAGCAGCGAAGGTGTGGATTTGATCAAGCGGATGCGCTCGACGCTCATCGAAAAGGCCAAACCGCTCCTCTCCCAAGTGGTCGCTGACATCACCGGAGTCAAAGTCCGAGACATCCACACCGATATCAGCACCTCTTCTGGGGAACGGGTGATCGTGTTCACTCTGGACCGGGATTTGGAGCGATCTTTGCCGCGAAAAAAAACCCCTTGACTTGGCTGCCGGCTTTTTTGTAGCCTAGGCACAGTTCTGCGGATGACCCAAAGGGCGGGCCCAGGGAAGGGGCGGCCAGTTGGGATGTAAGCCGACCTTCGAAAGAGCGCGCCGGGGTCGGTTTTTTTATGCCGAAAATCGGCAGGCCGGTTTGAAAGTAGCCCCTTTTTCGGGCGACTTGCATAGAGGCAGGCCAGCTCAACTCCCGGAGTTGACGCTGGCCTTTTTATTTCCGGCAAAGGGGGAGATCATGGAGAAATGGGCGCCGATCTTCTGGATTTTCGTAGTTGGGATAGGTTTTTTCGTTTTCCTTTTGGCCGTCGACCTGTTGAAGAGCCGGCGCAAGAAAAGGTTGCAATGAATCCGGCTCCGGCAATGGGGCCGTACAGCCCTCACGAATTGGATAGTTTTGCGCGGCATATCTTCGCGCCGGACCCACTAAGCCGCTTTCAGTATGAAAGGGTGCACCAATCCAAAGGGTCGTTCCCCGACGACCAAGCTACGAAATCACTGATGCTCGCCGTGCTACAGGACGGTATCGCCTGCTTTCAAAGCTACTTTTTTCAGCCCTCCAGGAGCAACGCGAAGCTGTGTCGCGAGGCCGAGGAATGGATCAACTCGGAGGACGAAGGGATTTTCTCTTTCAACAGCATTTGTGAAACCCTGGACCTCGACTCGATGAAACTGAGAAACGGGCTGCAACGATGGAAAGCACGACAGGGCAGCTCCCGCCCCGAGGAGAGAAAGCGCCTGGTTGCGAACAAAGGGAAATGGCCGGTTAAAAATAGGAATACGGCATGAGCCCACTGACAAATGTCCGCCTCTGCCTTGAAGCCGCCCCCAAATTGACATAACCGCTGATTATCGGATACTCTCCCTCCAAAAAACCGAGATCCCGGGCCAGTCTACTTTCTCTCATGGCTGCCTGCTTGCGCGCTCGTGCAGGCAAGTTGGAGGTTCTCGAAGGCGGGCTGGCACGGGACCGCAGCGGGACTTCTTAGGTTCTCAGTGGCACCACTCACCGCACAGCGCAGAGCGGCCAATCCAATCAACGGAGGTACGTCGCGATGAAGCTTGGAGTCTTTCTTCCGGTCTCAGGCCGGGCGGCAGTCCCGGAAGTCCTGATCGAAGCGGCTCGCCAGGCCGAGCGTTTGGGTTACGATTCGGTCTGGGCGGCGGAACGCCTCGTCAATCCCTGGGCAATGACAACCCGTTACCCGTATAGCGCAAGCCAGCAATGGTTCGTCCCCCCCGACAGTCCTTTCCTAGAGCCTCTGACCTGCCTGTCCTTCTTGGCCGCCTGCACCGAGAAGGTCTCGCTCGGCATGAGCGTTGCTGTCTTGCCCTATCGCCACCCGCTCTACACAGCCCGGGTAGCAACATCCATTGACACCCTCTCAAAAGGACGCCTGATCCTGGGAGTGGGGATCGGCTGGATGGTCGAGGAGTTTGAGGCGCTGGGAGTCCCTTTCAAGGCCAGGGCGGGGATGTCCAACGAGCAACTTGAGATCTTTAACCTTCTTTGGAAGGAAGAGCGGCCGCGCTTCCAGGGGCGCTATTACCGTTTCAACGAGGTGGCTGTTAGCCCCAAGCCGGTCCAGAAGCCTCGCTTCCCGATTTGGATCGGCGGGGAAAGCGAAGCAGCCCAACGGCGGGCCGCGAAGTACGCCGATGCCTGGTTTTCCTACTTTGTGAAGATCACGCCGCAGGAGCTAGCCGCCCGTTTTGCCAACGTTCGGAAATGGACCGCAGAGGCGGGCAGAGACCCGGCTGAGGTCCACCTCTGTTGTTGTCGCCCTATCGAAGTAACCAGAGAGCCGGTGCCTCAAGAGGAAGATAGCCTGCGGGGGACTCCTGAGCAACTCGTTGAAGCGCTGAAACGTCACCAGGAAATCGGCGTGGAGCACATCGCCCTCCAGTTCATGGTGGGTCGCTGGCCCGAGCGGAAGGAGCAAATAGAGCGCTTTGGCAGGGATGTCATACCGGCCCTGCGGAAATAGAAAGGCAGCTAGACCAGACTAAGAGTGAAATGCGGCAGCGGGAACGATTCCAGCTACTCTTTGGCGGAAGCTCTTAGCCCCGTCGGGCTGTCGCCGCTGCTCCCCTCCGGGACCTCGTGGTAGATCTTCGTGCCCGCTTTCCTGAATTCCTCGGCCTTCTCTTGCATGCCAGCTTCCAAGGCGGCTTTCTCATCCAGGCCTTTCTTCGCCGCGTAGTCCCGCACATCCTGGGTAATTTTCATCGAGCAGAAGTGGGGACCGCACATGGAGCAGAAATGGGCGAGCTTGGCCGCCTGTGCGGGCAAAGTCTCGTCGTGGAAGGCCCGGGCAGTGTCCGGATCCAGGCTCAGATTGAACTGGTCCTCCCAACGGAACTCAAACCGCGCGTGGCTCAGCGCGTCGTCGCGAAGCTGCGCACCCGGATGCCCCTTGGCGAGGTCGGCAGCGTGAGCGGCTATCTTGTAGGCCACAACCCCATCCTTGACGTCCTTTCGGTCGGGCAGACCGAGATGCTCCTTGGGCGTGACGTAGCAAAGCATGGCCGTCCCGTACCAGCCGATCATGGCGGCGCCGATGGCGCTGGTGATGTGGTCGTAGCCGGGAGCGATGTCGGTGGTAAGCGGCCCTAGCGTATAGAAGGGCGCCTCGTAACACAGCTCGAGCTGTTTGGTCATGTTCTCCCAAATGAGCTGCATGGGGACATGGCCTGGACCCTCGATCATGACCTGCACGTCGTGCTTCCAGGCGATTTTCGTAAGCTCGCCCAAAGTGGCGAGCTCGCCCATCTGGGCCTCGTCGTTCGCGTCTGCGATACAGCCGGGCCGGAGCCCATCGCCCAGGGAAAAGGCAACGTCGTAGGCTTTCATGATCGCGCAGATCTCTTCGAAATGAGTGTAATGGAAATTCTCCTTATGGTGCGCCAGACACCACTTGGCCAGGATCGATCCGCCGCGGGAGACGATCCCCGTGATCCGCTTCGCCGTCAGCGGGATATAGCGAAGCAGCACGCCGGCATGAATGGTGAAGTAATCCACCCCCTGCTCCGCCTGCTCGATCAGAGTGTCGCGATAGATCTCCCAGGTGAGATCCTCGGCCTTGCCACCGACCTTCTCCAACGCCTGGTAAATAGGCACGGTTCCTATCGGAACCGGGGAGTTGCGCAGGATCCACTCCCTGGTCTCATGGATGTTGTCCCCCGTCGAAAGATCCATGACGGTATCCGCGCCCCAACGCGTCGCCCAGATCATCTTTTCGACCTCCTCTTCGATCGAGGAAGCCACAGCCGAATTGCCGATGTTCGCATTGATCTTCACCAAAAAGTTGCGCCCGATGATCATCGGCTCGCTCTCGGGATGGTTGATGTTGGCGGGGATGATGGCCCGGCCGCGGGCGACCTCATCGCGGACAAACTCCGGGGTTACGTATTCGGGGATGGAGGCCCCGAAGCTGTTTCCGCCGTGAACGCGGGAACCGCCGTTGCCGCCATCGCTGCGCGCCATCTCGCGTCCTAGATTCTCCCGGATGGCGATGTATTCCATCTCCGGCGTGATGACGCCTTTCCTCGCGTAGTGCATCTGGGTTACGTTGCTGCCGGGCTTGGCGCGGAGAGATGCGCGGCGCGAGGACTCGGGGAAGCGCTCGGTTCCGTTGCTCTCCCAACGGCCGGACCGGGCTTTCGACTCTTCGACATCGCCGCGGCCCTTGATCCACCCCAACCGCAAAGGCTTGAGACCTTCGCGGATATCGGTCTTGGTCTGCGGATCGGTATACGGCCCCGAGGTGTCGTAAACGACAATCCGCGAGTTCTGTCGAGTGCCTCCAGCGTTACCCGCTGACGACCCGTGGGTTGCAGCGAGAGAGATCTCGCGCATTGCCACCCGGACCTCAGGATTACGCCTGCCTTGGACGTAAGTTTTCCGGGAGGCGGGAAATGGTTCGGTGGTGATCACGCTCTCACCCGAATTGACCCCGTTCTTCTTGGCCTTTGGCATTGCTGTACCTCCGTAAGGTTTCCACCGAGCTAAGCTCGACCGAATTGCCTCCGATCCCGGCAATTACACGTGTTGGTAACGGCGCACGTGCTCTTCGTAGAGCCCCTCTCTGCCCTTCGCTTGCAACTGCCGGGAGCGATCCATCAAGAGCTCCTTGTTCTCCACGAAATCCTGCCTTGAGAATCCCCAGTTCGCGGGGTGTACTCCTGTATCCATCCGAATCGCGTCGCAGGGGCAGGCTTCCACGCAAAAGCCGCAGTAGATACAGCGCAACGTATCGATCTCGTAGCGCACAGGGTATTTCTCCACAGGGTTATCGGGGTATTCTCCGGCCTCGATGTAGATGCATTCGGCCGGGCATGCCGTCGCACACAGGAAGCAGGCGGTGCACTTGGCCGACCCGTCGTCGTGAAGAGTCAAACGATGGCGCCCTCGGAAAGTTTCCGGATACGCGAGCCTCTCGTCGGGATATTGGACCGTAATGGCCGCCTGAATGTCCTTCGCCAGGCCAAAAAGGTGGAGCGTATGGACGATCAGATTGCGCCAGAAGCGACACCCCGTTACCCACAGCCCCCGCAGGACTTCCGGGAAATAAAGTCTCTCCCACAAGCCCATTTCTTCGACTCTCTTCATAACCCCAACATTGCCGATTTAAAGCATACAAACCTTTGGCAGCGAACACAACTCTACCGGGCGCGCGCAGGTCCAGGCAAGTGCGCTACTCCGAATCGTACTGAATTAAAGAAAAAACCGGGTAGGGTTTGAGCTTCTCCCTGCCGTTGAGAAAAGAGAGCTCGATCACGAAGGCACACTCCACGACCTCCCCTTCAAGCTTGGAGACCAGCGCGGTCGCGGCCGCAGCGGTACCGCCGGTCGCAATGAGGTCATCGACGATCAGAACCCTTGCCTGCGGCAGGAGCGCATCCCGATGGACCTCCAGCGCATCGGACCCGTACTCCAGTTCATAGGTAGTGCGGTGCGTTTCGTAAGGCAGTTTCCCCGGCTTTCGTACGATGCAAAAGCCCGCGCCGAGCCTATAGGCCAACGCAGCCCCGATAATGAACCCCCTCGATTCGATCCCCAGTACCATGTCCACCCCATGGGATCGATACCGATCAGCAAGCAGATCTATGGTTTGCTTGAAAAGCTCGCCATTACCCAGCAGCGGGGTTATGTCTTTGAAGACGATTCCGGGCTTGGGGAAGTTGGGAATATCTCGAATGACTCGACGGAGCTCTGCGACCTCTTTCTCCATGAGCCCTCAGCTATCACAATTGGGGCAAATAATAAAGCGGATCCTGGGCGACGTTGTCCTTGCGGATCTCAAAATGGAGATGAGGAGCTGAGACCCGACCCGTGCTGCCCACCTCGCCGATCACGTCGCCTCGCTTGACCTCTTGCCCCTCGCGAACCAGATTGATCCGGTTATGGGCGTAGACAGAAGCAAATCCACCTGGATGGCGGATGATGATCAGGTTGCCGTAGCCGCGCAGTTGGTCGCTGTATAAAACCACACCCCGTTCGATCGCCCGAATCGGAGTTCCTTCGGCGACCTCAATATCGATTCCGTCATGAAAGGTCTCGCCACGCGGACCAAATTTCGAGCTGATGTTCCCCCTGACCGGCCAAATAAAACCCTCGGGCCTCGCGGCCTGGATTTCGGCCGGGCGACGCGCCTCGACCATGACCTCGGACGGCGTAATGATTTCCACAGGAAGTTGCCGTGTTGCTCCCGGAATGAAGATCCGTTGCCCGACGCGTATCTGGTGCGGATCCGCAATTCGGTTGATGCGAGCAAGTTCCTGATAAGGGACATCGTAAGCCTTGCCGATGCGAAACAGATTCTCACCGCCTTTGACGACGTGGTAGACCCCCAGCGGTTGCCGTCGGATCGAAACGGGAAACCGGGGAACGCAGCCTTCAATAAAAACCACAAAGAAAACGGGGAGAAGAAGAAAGGGAATAAATTCGTCACCGAATTTATGAATCGAAGGACTTAGTCGGGCCACCCGTACTTCCCCGAGAGCTTGACGAATCGGCACTCACTCAAGACCTCCTCGTTTTGCTCGCTAGCCGTGCGACGAATTCGTCTAAGCACCTGAGACTGCTCGTCCCCCAAAGGGATAACCAACCTGCCATCTAGGCACATCTGCTCGAGCAAGGGCTGAGGCACGGTTGGGGAACCAGCGGTCACGAGGATGGCATCAAACGGGGCGTGCTCCGCCCACCCCAGAGTCCCATCGCCGACGTGGATCGCAACGTTGTAGTCGCCCAACCTATCCAGGATCGCCCGCGCCCGAGCCGCAAGGGAACCCATCTTTTCGATGGAAAAGACATTCTGGCATAACTCCGCGAGGACGGCCGTCTGATAACCGGATCCGGTGCCGATCTCTAGGACCTTCTCGTCGCCCCGTAACTCCAGGGCCTGCGTCATTAACCCGACCATGTAAGGCTGTGAGATCGTCTGTTTTTCACCGATCGGTAACGGGCCATCGTCGTAGGCACGGTTGGCAAGGGCGGACTCCACAAAGAGATGCCGAGGGACCCTGCGCATGACCTCCAGGACACGAGGATCTTTGATTCCCCGGGCTAAAAGCTGCTCCTCAACCATTCTTTGCCTGGCCCGGTGATATTCGTGCGGGATTTGATTAGAGGGCTTCACGCAGCGGTGGAGAGAATGGTCGGGGCGACCGGATTTGAACCGGTGACCACACGCACCCCAAGCGTGTGCGCTACCAGGCTGCGCTACGCCCCGACAGGTTCTAAATTAAAGACTATGTAACACTCCCGGAGCATGAAATCAATTTACGTCCCAAATCTCCTCGGGGGCCGAGCCGTCAGGCCGTGGCCGTCTTTGTGCGCGACCGAGAGGAAGCGCGAGCCCCGTTGAGTAACTGCACGGTCGAGGAACCACCCCCGTGGTCAAGACCACACTCCACGGGGCGAGCGAGGCTGCGGACGTCCGATTACTCCCCGAGGGAGCTTGATCCATCGTCCGCGGCCTTCCTCCTCGTCCCCCTTATATTATCGGGCGTCAAAGTGAAAGTTTGCTGGTCGAAATGGAGGTCGCAACTTCACTTTTTGTCAACCGTTGACCATTTTTACTGTCTACAAATTCTAGATTAGAGGCAAATAATCTAAAAAAGTTAGACGCCTATCGGAGATCAGTTTTCCGGAAGCCAAAGGGAGACGAGGAATAAGCTGTTGTTTTAAAAAGATTTTTTCTCCTGACGTCGAATCTGCGTGGATCTACAGAAAAAACTGGCACAGGGATTGCTTTTTTGCCCTGTTGTCATGGGATGTCGCTATTTTGTAAAGGTAGTTTCCAACGTATCGAATCGAGGCGAGGAGAAGCTATGAAATCAACGTCCGCACTGACAAAGCCGCTACCAGACAATCGCAAACTTTCATCTGGTGGCTTCACTTTAATCGAGATTATTGTCATTCTGGCCGTAATCTCGATTCTGGTTGCCATCCTTACCCCAACCGTCCTCAAATACATCGACGAGGCGCGGACAAGTCGGACTCAGGAGGATGTCAAAGTTATCAATGCCATGCTCAACGATCTGGTCAAAGATACGGGACAGTACCCGGGCAATAAGTTGGCCGGGCGAACCTTTATCTGTGGCCCTGGAACCCAACCTAGCACTGGAGTAGTTTGGTGCACCGCGGCTAACTCAAGATTACTTTCCAATCATCTCCTCATCAATGACCCGGATGAAGATGGGAGCCCCGGCGAGGCTACTGACGATTACCGGCCTACGGGAAATTTCCGCTGGAAAGGTCCCTACCTTCAAACGCTCGATCCGGACCCTTGGGGTAACGCCTACGCGATCAACGCCTCGACCCTCGTAGGAGGGAACACCAGCCCCACGTGGGTCGTCTCTCCAGGGCCAGATGGCGTGTTTCAAACCGCGACCACTGACACCTCGCTATCCGGTGATGACATCGGCGTAAGGATTAAATAGCAGCGTAAATCCATGACACGAATTGCGGCTGGAAGGCTAAATTCAAAGGAGGAAAAAATGGAACCCAACCATCGACTGGCCAAAGGCTTCACCTTGATCGAGCTGATCTTCGTCATCGCCATCATCGTCGTCCTGGCCAGCATCTTTGTGCCGTTGGCTCTGGATAAGCTCGCGCAAGCCAACCAGGCAAGAGCCGACTCGGACATGAACACGATCGCCGCGTCTTTGGCATCCTTTTTTACCGACGTCAAGCACATGCCCGCCTGCGATAACGCGGATTGCGATCCGATTACCGGCAACAATAATGACCTTAAAATGCTGGTTATCAAAGCGGACAACAGTGCGGTGGCGACCACGGACATCGCAGCGATGGCGTCGGGTGTTTCTTGCACCGGGGCCGCGACGTGGAACGCCGCGGGTAACCTGTCGGCTACCCCCGCAAGAAACAACGCCTTTAACCACCTCGTGGTTAACGATGCAAATGGCGACGGCACCGACGGCGGATCCGGGGTAGACTACGTCAGTACCTCCTGGAAAGGGCCCTATATAGCCAAGGTGGGAAACGATCCCTGGGGTAATCGCTACGTCATCCACGTGGGCGCCATGGAGAAAAACGGCACCAAGATCAATACCGGAGGAAGAGGCTGGATCCTTTCTGCCGGCGAAGACGGAGTCTTTAGCACCTGCCCCGAATCAGCCTCCCTGTCCCAAGATGACAGAGGCTTCATCTTCGTAACGCAATAGCGATAAAATCTCCCTAAACCCTGCAAAGAAAAGGTGCCTTCGGGCACCTTTTCTTTAAGGGGCGTGCACTTAAGTGGAAAGACGGCCATCAGGATCGGAGCAGATCACCCACGGAATCATCCTCCTGTGCTCTTTACTCCCTCTAGCCTTCTTTCCCGGCCTCATTAGCCTCTACCGGCTCCCCAAAAGCGCCCTCCTCGCCTTTTTCTCCGCCGTGCTCTGCTGGCTCTGGGCCGCAGGCCATTTTCGGCAAAAGGACGATGGCTCCACCCTACCCCTTTTGGCACCGCTTCTCGTCTTTCTCTTTATCGCCGCTTTGTCTTTATTCCGGTCGATCAACCCTTATGAAGGCGCCAACTTCCTTTTTCAGACCATTCTAGGAGTCTCTCTCTTTTGGATAACGAGCACCGACTTCGAGACCGGAAAGCTTGGCCGGTTTTTTCACTGGTCGGCCATCGCTGCGGGCATCGTCTCGGTTCTAGGGATAGCCCAAGCCGGGAACAAAAACATGGCGGCGCAGTACCTTCTCTTTGTTCTTCCTACCGTATTCTATCTGCTTTTGTGTTCGACCAACCCAAGCCGCGAATGGGCGTACGCCCTACTGGCAGGTCTGATTACCAGCTACTTCGTCTACACTGGCACGCGAGCCGCGTGGGGTGGGGCCATGGTCGGGTTAATAGGAGTTCTTACCTGCCTTGCACTGGGAGGCCGCTTGGCCAAAACAGCCTGGTCCATTCCGATGCGGAAATGGGCTTTTCTTGTGGGAATCGGCGCTTTTGTCATTACGATGAATGTTGTTCCCCCTTATCTGTTTCGTGGGTTTGCCGCTCAGCCGCCACGGGCCCAGTTAGAGAGCATGCTGGAGGTGGAAGCAGAAGGACGAGACCGCTTCGCTATCTGGGCCAATAGCCTTGCCGTCTTCGCCGACCATCCGATTCTCGGAACAGGAAAAGGCAACTTCCGCTTTATTTATCCCGTCTACGCGCGCAGGGCCATCGAGGACCGCTCCTTCAGCCCTCAAGCCAGAGCCGCTGATGCCCACAACGACTATATCCAGCTTCTGGCAGAGACCGGAGTATTGGGCGCGACATCGTTCCTTCTTATCCTTGTTTTTCTGGCGCTGAGATTCTGGAAAGGCCTAAGGCAGAAACCCGATCCCAAGCTACTCGCGATCGGATTCGCTCTCGTTGCCATTTTAGCAGAGGCGTTTTGGGACTTTCCATTCAACCTCCCGGTTCCAGTCGCCTTTTTCTGGATCTACGCAGGCGTGCTTTGGCAATTAACCCAGACCCATGCACCGAAGGAACACCAACCGCTCAGGGCCCTGTCCTCCCTCACGATCGTTCTCGCAACCCTGGTCGCCACGCTTTTTTCGATCTTGACCTTTTCCTACGTCCGCGGTGAGTTTTACTATAGCCGCGGCGCCCGAGAATCGTACCAAGGCCGCCCGGAGGAAGCGGAAAAAGATCTCACCAAGGCAACCGCGATAAGCCCGCTCAACTACCGCTACCATTTTCTGCTCGGACTGCTGCTCATCAAAATGAAGGAGTACGGAAAAGCGGCAGACTCCATCCGGCACTCGCTCTCGCTCGACCCCTACAACATCAACGCTCTCAACAATCTCGGCGTGGCCTATGCCTCGGCGGGCGACACCCCCAAGGCAGTGCAAGCCTTCCAGACCGCGCTGCGAATATGGCCACGGTATATCGAGCCGCAGAAAAGCTTAGGGTTCATCTACGCCCGGGAAGGAGAAAGAGAAAAGGCCATCCGGTATTTCCAAGCTGTCTTGGCCCTGGACGCTTCCGACCGCCAAGCTCGCGACTCGCTCTTAGCCCTGGGCGTCATCCCGCCGGGTCAGCAGCGATGATAGCCTGTCACTTCTCGCGGCCTTGCATCTCATCGTGGCGGCGCGGGGCAGCGTAAAATGCCGCTTCTCATTTTGGTTTCGAGATGATAAACTAAGTTGTTTTTGTCAAGCCGCAGCCATGGATAAAGCGCCAACCCTTGAAACCCCGGTCGCTCTCCCCCGAGTGCAGGGTATGTTTGACGTCTCGAGAAAATCCACTGTCATCGGGCTCCGATGGCCGGTCGTAATTGTCTGCGCTTATTTGCTCCTGTATTCACCGAGCCCGTGGTTGAGCCCTACGACTTCCCACTTCCTCCTACTCCTCTACGTTTTGTCCAACGCCGTGCTCCATCGGCTTGACGAGCGGCTATTCGATGCCCCTCTCTTCTACATCCCTCTAGTCATGTTCGACACGCTCTTTCTCACGACCTCCATGATCCTCACGCAGCGAGTGGGGACGGACTTTTACCTCACTTACTTCCTGATCATCATCCTGTGTAGCCTATGGCAGGATCTACGTTGGTCGATCCTCGCTGCGGTGTTCGTCAGTATCGTCTATGGATACGTGCTCTTTAGGACGACCGAGATCTACGATTGGAGCATCTATATCCGTTTTCCCTTTCTGTTTGTGACCTCGCTCTTTTACGGCTATTTCGCCCAGATGGCCCGCAACGGAAAGGTCATAAAGGAACAAGCGGAAATTGAGAGGTGGAAGACAGTGGCCAATTTGTCGGCAGGTGTGGCCCACGAGGTCAAAAATCCATTAGCCATACTCCTTCAGGGCGTGGAGTATCTCGCGAATAAGACCGGGCAGCAGGACCCCGATGTCTCCTTGGTCGTCAAAGAGATGGAAGAGGCCATCCGTAGAGCGAACTCCGTGATTCGGGGGATGATGGATTTTGCGAGCATTGCGCAGTTGAACATCATGGCGGAGGATCTCACTGTAGTCATTGAGAGGTCCTTGTTGCTGCTCAAGAATCAGTTCGATCGCTCCCATGTCGAGGTGATCAAAGAACTCGGAACGGACCTGCCTCAGGTTCAAGTGGACCGGACCCGCCTCGAGCAAGTTTTCATCAATCTTTTTATGAACGCCGTCGAGGCTCAACCCGGTGGAGGCCGAATATGGGTCAGGACCTATGGGGAGGACGCAGCGGGAAGGGATGGGATCGCCATTATAGCTGAAGTTGAAAACGAGGGGAAAAGTATCGCCGAAGAGCACCTAAGTCAGGTGTTTCTTCCCTTTTTCACGACCAAACGGAACATTGGCGGTACCGGCCTGGGACTATCTATTGTTAAAAACATTTTGGACATGCATAATGCGAGAATCCGAATCGGGAACAGGAAGGATGGCGGGGTAATCGTCACCCTTCAGTTCAATCCCTAGGGGGAATCATGGCGGCGAAAAAGGTCCTGGTTGTCGACGATGAGGCGGGTTTTGCGCGTCTGCTCAAATTGAACCTTGAGGGGACCGGAAAATTCGAAGTCCAAACCGAAACTAAAGGCTCTCAGGCTCTCAATACTGCGCGGTCCTTTAAGCCCGACTTGATTCTGCTCGATATCATCATGCCGGACATGGACGGTTCTGAAGTAGCCAACCGCTTAAAAAACGATCCGGTGACACGCGACATCCCGGTCCTCTTCTTGACCGCTTTGGTCAAAAACAAGGAGGTCGCAACTCTTGCCAAGCCCATCACCACAGACGAGCTGGTCAAGAGTATTGACCAGGTTTTGGGCGGGTCAACCGCGAAGTAGCATTGGAGTCCCCGCACGCCCCGTCGGCTGATTAGGGCGTCACAACCGTAACAGTCGCAATCAGAGCGGCGGCAGTATCATAGAAGGACACACTGAAGGTTTGGCCGCTCATATTAACGGTAGCACCGCCTGCGGTTTCGAAACGTAGGATGCTAATTGTCCTAGTACTTCCACCTCTAAGAACGAAATCGGGAAGTTGAGTGTCAGGTGAGTCAACAACAACCCGCAGGGACGATGGGGGAGTTGGGTTGGCTGCCATCGTTTGATCGGTTACGTCTGTCCCCGGGGGAGCGGGAGCGGGGTTACATACAATGTTATTTGCACTCGTTATGTCGCCACCGCCATCGACCGTTATATCGTCATATCTCACACCACCATTAGTAAGCCCTGCACAGTTGACCAGTATTCGGTCAATCGTTATTGAGGTATTAGAGTAGTTTGCAACCTGGAAATTAACGTCTCGATTACCGCCGCCACTGACAGTGACGCTGGCAGGCACCAAAAGGATGGCAGGGGGATTTGCGTTGACAGCTCGTGGGCCGAATGGGACCGAACCGAACGAATAATTCCCATTGGCATCGGTGGTGCCTCCGGTGGTTGTTAAGGTCCCGCTAACTGCGGAATAAAACTCAACGGGGACTGACGCCAGTCCAGCCCCTGATGTGTTTATGACTTTGCCTCGAACCGTTGCCGTGGTCTCGCCCGCCCCTATCGAGACGGTGATGTCATCCCCCCCACCCGCTGCGCCGTTGGGACCGTTGGAGGTAAGGGTCGCCGTCATTGAAGCCGGCGGACATGGGCCTCCCGTGACCGTGTAGGTATAGGCATTTCCCCATTGGTCCGTGGTGAAGTCCTCGCCTGGGGTTCCCGTGATATACGGGCCTTTCCAGCCGGCGCCTGCTTGTTTTGTGGTGTCGAAGGTGTAAGGGGTAGGCAAGCCTCCGGCACTGAGGAGCTGGTCAAGAGTGGCCGGCATACAGCCAATATCGCCGAGAAACCCAAAGTCGCTGCGAAAAGAGCTTTGGAGCTTTTGGGGATTGCCGATCATGGCCTTTTTGATGTTATCCATCTCCTCCCGGGTTGTATCCTCGGCTGTGACCTGAAAAATTCTGAACGCCACCGGGACTGCGACAGCGGCCAGGATGGATAACACCACCAGGATTACAATGACCTCAACCAGCGTAAAACCTTTTCGGCTCATGTCTTGGATCATTCGTTATCGGTCAATGGAGCGGAAACTATTGACCATTTCAGCCCGAGGCTGATCCGCCTCTGGCGGAGACTATTTACTATTGTCAATTTGACAACTCCAAGCGACTTATGCGAATTTGACTCTCAACGTGTCTCTCGGGCGACAACAGGGACAAGCCTTTCTACCCATCGTTGGGCTTTTTGCGATCGCCGGACTGCTCGCCTTGGTCCTTGTGTTCGTGCGCCTCGATCCCATTGCCGGAATCGACCCTGTGACAGTCTTCCTTTTGGTCACGTATCCCCCCCTGTTCGGGGGGCTGGTCTACTTCTATCTTCAACACCAAAAAGCTTCAGCATCGTTGAAGGAAGAGTATTTTTACAAGTGGTTCCTCCAGAGCTTTGCCAAGGTCTGCCTCTCCGAAACCGACCTCCAAACGATCCGTGAAGAGCTCATCAGCACGATTCTGCGCTTGGTCCGGCCTGCTCTGGTCATGCTTTATGAATTGAACGTGGAAACCAACCGCTTGCAGATGATCCAACAAGGAGGAATCAAAAACCTGCCCGACACAGCGGCACGGGACTACATGTTTAGCGAAGGGATCCCTGGGTGGGTAATGCAGAACCAAAACACCGTGATTCTTCCCGATATCTCGAAGGAGACCTACCTCCAAACCGATCCATGGACCCGTGCCCTGGGCTTGCGCTCCTATGCGGCCGTTCCGGTGATCGTGCGCGGAAACTCGGTCGGCATCATCGGCATGTACGCCCTCGAACCCAACTTTTTTCAGGACGCCAACCTGCTCATCGCCCAGTTGGCCGCGCAACTCTACGGCCTTAGCCTGGCGAGCCAGGAGCGTCAATAGTGAATGGTAAATCGTCAATCGGGTTTTTGGGGTTTTTTGGGTTTGTTGGGTTACCTGGGTTTGGGGACTCAATGAACCCGATAAACTCAACGAACCGAGTTGACTGTTGACCATTGACAATCGTCGCAGCCAGCCTCGAGGCATTTTTCTCGGTCTCCCGGTAGGGCCCTGGCGGTTGCCGCCAAGATCGGTATGGATTGGGTCTTCGGATTATTGCGAATGAGCGTGGCGGCTTCCAGCCCATCCATCTTGGGGAGCGAGATGTCCATGATAATCAGGTCCGGATGTCGGGACGAGGTCATGTCCACGCCCTTCTTGCCGTCTTCCGCCACGATGCAGTCGTAGCCGAGGAATTCTACCTCCTTCATGATCACGTCGATCGTCGCTGGATTATCTTCCACCAAAAGGATTTTCTTCTTCATGTCCAGCTCCTAGAGCCCGAATATACCACATCCGCTAGCCCTAAGACCACCTGATCCTTTTCCAAGCCCCCTGGTCACAGCTCAGGTCCCCCTCTACGAGTCATATCCTCGATGAGGTCGCGGTAGCGCTCCGTCACGATCTGGCGGCGCACTTTGAGCGTCGGGGTCAACTCGCCCCGTTCCACTGAAAACTCGCGCGGCAGGATTCGAAAGCTCCTCACGGCCTCAAACGGGGCGAGGGTCTTGTTCCTCTGGCGGATTCGCTCTCTGACCATGGCCTGCACGCGCGGATGGGAAGCCATTTCTTCTGCGCTGCGAAACTCAATCCCCGCGACCTTCCCCCACTCCCTAATTTGTTCCTGATTCAAGGTAATCAACGCCATCAGATGCCGCTGGCGATCGCCGATGACCATGACCTGACTGAACAGCGGGTCTGACTTAAGCAGGTTCTCGATGATCTGCGGAGCCACTTTCTTGCCGCCTGACGTGACGATCAGGTCCTTCTTGCGGTCGGTGATGCGGAGAAATCCCTCACCATCGATCTCTCCGATATCGCCCGTATGAAACCAACCCTCCCGATTGATGGCCTCCTCGGTCGATTTCGGGTCGCCATAATAACCCTTAAAGATGTTCGGTCCCCGCAGCAAGATCTCACCATCCTCGCCTATGCGGCATTCCACACCATTCAACGGAAGCCCAACGGTGCCGAACCTGTAGCGGTCCGCACGGTTGACATGGGAAACCGTCGAGGTCTCGGTTAGCCCGTATCCCTCTAAGACAAGGATGCCAAGGGCGTGGAAGAACTCGGCGATCTCCGGCGCCAGCGGAGCCCCACCCGACACGGCGAGCCGAAGCCGTCCCCCAAACGCCGCATGAACCTTCGAATAGACCAAGCTATGCGCTATCCGCCGGGCCAAGCGAAGACCAAGGGGTATTTTTTCGCCCTCCCTCTGGCATACGCTTAGGCGCTTCCCCACGGCCAGGCTGAAACGGAACAGTTCCTTCTTGAGACGACCGCTCGTGGCTGCCCTCGCCCGGATCCGGCTATAGGCATTTTCGTAAATTCTCGGCACCGAAAAAAGAAGCGTTGGCTGGATGACAAGCAGGTCCTTGGCGATTGTCTCCATGGAGCGAGCAAGGCCGCACGTATATCCTTTCGCCACGACCATAAAATGTTCCAGGCGTCCGAAGGAATGGGCCAAGGGCAGAAATTGCAGGTTCACATCCTGGTCAGTAGAATCAAGGGCCGAGTTGACGGCGTCGATCATGAAGAGGTAATGGCGGTGGGACGTGAGGACGCCCTTGGGCTCGCCGGTCGTCCCGGAGGTGTAAATGATCGTAAGGTCATCGTCGGGACTGAGCGAGCCCGCGACGCGCTCAAACCGGTCTTCGTGCGCTTCGCCATGCCGCCGTCCCAGCTCCTGGAGAGCGGTCAGCGAAATCACCTGCCCCTCCACGGCGGAGGGAGACGGGGCTCCGGCCGGATCGATAACGACAATCTTTTTCAGTTGGCTGATCGCGGAGTTACGAACGCCCAGCTTTGCCAGGCGATCGGTGGATTCGACGAAAAGGAGCGCTGCTCCCGAATGGGCGACGAGATCGGACACCTGCGCGGGGGCGCTCGACGCATAAATGGGCACGGTCAAGGCGCCAGTGCAGATGTTGGCCCAATCGATCAGGCTCCATTCGACTCGATTGGCCGAGAAGATGGCCACCCGCTGCCCTTTCTCGACATTCAGCGCGAGCAGCCCAAGCCCGATCTCTCGGACCCTTCGCCGCGCCTCGTTCCAGGTATAGCTTTCCCACTGGCCGTCTCGCGCAAACCGATAGAGGACCCGGTCACCGTAACGCAAAACCTGGGAAAGAAACATCTCGGCCAGGCTCCGGTAAGACATAGGCCCAAGTATAAATCAGTCAACGGTCAATGGTAAATAGCTCGGGCAGCGCATCGTAGCGAATTTGATAATGACCATTTCAGCCTGAGGCTGATCCGCCTCCGGCGGAGACTGTTGACTATTCACTATTCACCATTCACTATCAATCGCGGCCAATGAAAGTGATCGGGTTGACCGGCGGGATAGCTACAGGCAAGAGCGCGGCAGCCTCCATGCTGCTTGAGCTCGGAGCAAGGATCATCGACGCCGATGAGCTGGCCCGAGAAATCGTGCAACCGGGAGCGGACGCATGGAGGGAAATCGTCGAGGCTTTTGGTGAAGAGATCCTCCGCGACGACAGGACGTTAGACCGGGAAAAACTCAGACGGATCGTCTTTCGGGACGAAAAAAAGCGACGACGGCTCGAGGCCATCACCCATCCCCGGATCCGCAGCCTTGCCAGGCAAAGGATGCAAGAACTTGCGGCCGAGGGCGCAGAGATCGTCGTTTACATGGCCCCGTTGTTGTTCGAAGCCCGGGTCCACTTGTGGCTCCGACCGGTGATCGTGGTGGCTTGCGACTTAGCGACACAAAAGGAACGGCTGCGCAGGCGCGACGGGCTCAGCGAGGAGGAAATTGAGCGGCACTTGAATGCGCAGATGCCCCTGGATGAGAAACGGCGGCTCGCCGACATCGTTATCGAGAACAGCGGGACGCTGGATGACCTGAGAAAGCGGGTGAAGGAAGTCTGGGATAAACTAGTGAGGAGTGAGCAGCTCTGATCTTGCCTTTTGCCTTCTACTTACTTCACCCGTTCCAGATACTTCCCTTCGGAGGGATCTACCCGGACCCTATCGCCCACCTGAACGAAGGGCGGGACCTGGATCGTAATTCCAGTCTCTAGCTTCGCCGGTTTGTAGGAAGCGCTCGCCGTCGCCCCCCTGAGGTTCGGTTCGGTAGCGACCACTTCGAGATCCACGGACGACGGCGGGCTGATCCCCACGGGCTTCCCCTCGAAAAACTCGATTAGCACGACCTGGTTAGGCATCAGAAAGGACAAGAGATCCCCGATCTCTCCCACCCCGAGCGAAATTTGCTCGTAGCTCTGCGTATCCATGAAGGTATGGAGGTCGCCGTCACCGTAGAGATATTGCATCGACCGAGTCTCTAACGTGGCCCTCTCGACTCGGTCCTCGGACCGGAACTTGTTTTCCGTCCCTAGGCCGGTCCTCAGGTTCTTAAGCTTTGTCTGCATAAACCCCCGCTTGTTACCGGGAGTTAGATGCTTAACCGAAGCCACGCGGTAAAGGTCTCCCTCATAGATGATGATCATGCCTGGTCTGAGTTGCGTTGCGTTAATCATACTTCAAATTGGTAAATGGTTAATCGTCAATAGTCAATAGACAATGGTGCCCTCCGGGGCCTGTAATTGGTCAATGGTCAATCGTAAATCGTCAATCGTCCCCTCCTCCCCTCAATTGACTTTTGACTGTTGACCATTGACTACGCGTATAGGCCGCGCCACAGCATGGCCCGCGCCACGCGCTTTACTCCAATCATCAGGGCGGCCAGACGCATATTTACTTTTTCTTTTTGGCTCGTGCTCTGCACCTCCTGAAAGGTCCGGGTTAAGATTTCCCTGAGTCGATTTCGAATCTCGTCTTCGGTCCAAAAAAAGTTTTGCAGGTCCTGCACCCACTCGAAATAGGAAACGATGACCCCCCCAGCATTGGCTAGAATATCGGGGATGAGAAAGACCCCCTTTTCGCTCAGGATCTCATCGGCCTCCGGCGTCGTCGGTCCGTTGGCCCCCTCGGCCAGGATGCGGCATTGCAACCGGGGAGCGTTCTCATCCGTAATCTGCATCTCGCTGGCCGCCGGAATCAAAATATCGCACTTAAGCTCCAAAAGCTCGGCGCCGGAAATGCCCTCACCGCCAGGAAAACCCTTCAGCCTCTTGTTTGTTTCTTTGTAAAGAGCCAGGTCATTTACCGGTATGCCCTTAGCATTCCAGATCGCCCCAGAGGAATCGCTCGCCCCAAGGATTTTGACCCCAAGAGCGGCGAGTTCCTGCGCAGCGACCAAGCCCACGTTGCCGAAGCCTTGAACCACGGCAGTGCATTTAGCCAGGTCCATGCGGAGGTGCTTCGCCGCCTCGATGATCGTGTAGACGACCCCTCTACCGGTAGCCTCTCTGCGTCCGACCGTGCCGCCGATATCCACGGGCTTGCCGGTGACGACCCCCGGTACCGCATACCCTCGATGTTGGCTATAGGTATCCATGACCCACGCCATTACCTGCTCGTTCGTCCCCATATCCGGCGCCGGAACGTCGACCTCGGGGCCGATGAAATTCAGGATTTCAGCCGTATAGCGCCGCGTCATCCCCTGGAGCTCATTGCGCGAAAGCTTCCTCGGTTCGCACGCGATCCCACCTTTCGCGCCTCCTAAGGGCAGCCCCACCAGAGAGCACTTCCATGTCATCCACATTGCCAGCGCGCACACCTCCCCCAGGTTAACATCCGGGTGGTAGCGAATGCCTCCCTTGAAAGGTCCTAAGACATCGTTATGCTGGACGCGATATCCAGTAAAAACGTGGACGCTGCCGTCGTCCATGCGGGTTGGAATGCTCACGATCAAAGCGCGGTCCGGCCGCCTCAGCCTTCCCCCTACGTTCTTATCGAGGTTTAATCTCTCCGCAGCGATCTCAAATTGCCGGACGGCCATTTCGCTCGCCGGGCTTCGCCACTCAATTGTCGCCATAAGTATTCTCCCCTCGCCTTTGATCCCTTTGCCTTCGGCCCATTGCAAAATGAAAATTGCAAAGTGCAAAAGTCAAAATCCCTGCTGTTTCCTTTCATTATGCGTTTTTAAATTTGCATTCTGCATTTTGCCTTAAATTCTTCAACCCGCAACTACCCGGGAGGCCAGCTAAATGCCCGGCCGCCCAGAAGATGAAAATGGATGTGATAGACACTTTGTCCCGCATTCGGGCCGCAGTTGACCACGACCCGATTTCGCAATCCCATTGTCGCGGGCCAGCTTGGAAGCCACGGTAAAGACTTCGCCGATCAGCTCCCGGTCCTCTTGCTCCAGTTCGAGGAGGGACGCAATATGCCTACGTGGAACAATCAGGATATGGACCGGAGCCTTCGGGTTGACGTCCTTAAAAGCTACAATAGAGCCGTCCTGATGGACGATGTTTCCTTTAACTTTCCCCTCGATGATGCCGCAAAAAAGACAACTGCTCACCTCGTGACCCTCCCTTCAGTAGGCCTCGTTTTCGCTCGGCTCGGGACAGAAGGCAAGGATTTTTTGCCCGCTCACTCGGATGGGCACGCCTTGCAAGAAAGCGCCGTAGCAGGGTCCCCAAATACATTCACCGGTCGTGGGCTCATAGGTAGCCCCATGGTTGGCGCAGATGATGTAGCGGTTATCTTCGGTGAAAAAGTGGTTCTCCACCCAATCCAACGATAGGGAAATGTGACGGCACCGGTTCACGTAAGCGAAAAGGTTGCCTTGGTAGCTCACCAACAAGCCCTCGATCGTCTGTCCCTGGCATCGGAGCCGGAACTTTTTGGTCTTGCCGTGGGAGAGCTCGCCGGTGCGGGCAATCACTTTGCCCCGCGGTGGCGCCTTCGTCTTGCTCCGCTCCACGAACTTTCCCTCAATCGGCCAGATAGGACAGGTCCCCGGAAGGACACGTCACCAAAACCTCCCCCCGATCGACAAGAACGGGTAGTCGATAGAGGGAAAGCCCCTTACACGGACCCTCGACGCACAGACCCGAACCCGGTTCATAGATCGCCCCGTGAGTAAGGCAGATGAGATGACGCCCGTCTTCAGTGAAGAACTGATAGCGGACGAAGTCCAGCGGGGTCGTCATGTGACGGCACCGATTGACGTAGGCATGAAAATCCCCTTGATAGTTGATCAGGAAACCGTCGACCCGGTACTTGCGGCAAATCAGCCAAAATTTCTTGACCGAGCCTGGCTGCATCTCCCCGACCCGGGCAATGACCCGCCCGCCGAGCCTCCCCTCCCGCTCCATCCGCGCCCTCTCCCGGAGAAAAAAAATCCGGCGCAAAGTCAATCCCACAATAAAAAGGGAAAGAAACGCAAGGGAAAGATAGACCGTCAAGGCCATGGCCTACCACAAGTCAAAATGAAAAATGCAAAAGTCAAATCGCAAAGTTAAAAGACCTTTAAACCCCAATTTATTTTGCAGTTTTCAATCTGCAATTTGGATTTTGAATTGAGCGCCTGCTGGCTTTAGCTACTGCTTGGGGTCCTTCTCTGTCATCTTGCGGATGCGTTCGACCTCCTGAGGCGTTTGGCTCCCTTTTAACCCCATGACCTGCATGAGTTCGCTGGCCATCTCTGCTGTCACCTGATCCTGGATACTGCCCTTGCCGTAGGGGTCCGCCTGGAGAAAGGCGATGATCCTTTCCTTGGCCACACCGGTTGCCTCAAGCCCATCCAAAAATTTCCCATAGCTGACCTGGCCGCGCAACTCCCGAACGCGCGCCCAAAGCTTTTGACAATCCCGGCATACCTTAGACCAAAAGCCTGCCTTACTCCCGCAGTAGACGCACCGTGCCATGGTTCGACCGCGATTCCGATAAGAACAAAACTGAAGGGGAAGATTATCCCTTTTCGGCAAGGCTCTTTGCCAGCATCCCTTGCAGGGTCTGGGCCAAGATGTCGTTCGAGGCAACGATGCCTCGATGGACCGCCTCCGGACGGTTGAAAAGCAATCCCTTCCCTGCTCCATCAAGAACCACACCGCCGGCCTCCTGCACGATCAGCACCCCGGCGCATACATCCCACTCGTGGACGGACCGAAACGTAAGCGTCCCATCGCCAATCCCGCTGGCAATCTTGGCCAACCTGTAGGCGATACTGCCCACCGGCTCCAAGCGACAGGTCTCGGCGAAACGGACGAATTTCCGCCGCGGCTCGGAGCGGCTGACCAAGAGTAAAGCCCCCTTTACTTCCTCCCTCGAAGAGACATGGATCGGCTGCCCATTGAGCAATCCTCCGCAGTCTTTCACCGCACGATAGAGCTCCGCTGCGACCGGATTGTAAACCACGCCGAGCACGGGGCGGCCGTCCACCACCAAGCCGACCGAAACCGCAAACTGAGGGATCCGAGCAATAAATTCCTTGGTCCCGTCTATGGGATCAACCACCCAAACGCGCGCCGCGTTAAGCCGCCGCAAATTGTCGTGGTCTTCTTCCGAAAGCCATCCGTCCTGCGGAAAGGAGCCCAGGATAATCTCCCGCAGCTCCCGATTCGCCTCGATATCCGCAGTGGTAACGGGATTACCTTTGCCTTTATCTCTGATGCGGTAGTCCTTGCCGTAAAAGGCCATAATAATTTCCCCGGCTGCGCGGGCAGCGCGCTCGGCGATCTCGACTTCTTTCACAAGGTGATTTTCTCCGCTCACTCTAGCCTCTATCCCCTCCTTAGTAGGCTCCCTGACGCTTCTCGGCCCCGGCCTGTGCCATCTCGGCGATGGCACGCTCAGAATCCCCAGGTTTGAGGTCGACGCCCCGGATGGCGTCTTCGAGCAGAACCACCTTGAAGCCTTCTCTGAGCCCGTCGAGAACGGTGTGCTTCACACAATAATCCGTTGCCAGCCCGCCGACGAATATCCGCTCCACGCCCAGGCTGCGCAAAAGATCGGCAAGCTTGACTCCCCGGTCGCTCAGACCTTGGAACCCCGAGTAGCTGTCCTCGTCCGCGCCCATGCCCTTAGCGACAATGACAGCGTCGGATGGGAGCCGCAAGTCTGGGTGAAACTCCGCCCCCCGGGTCCCTTGCACGCAGTGGGCGGGCCAGACGCCCCCGTGGGCCTTGAAGTGGCTGGTTTTTTCAGGATGCCAGTCGCGGGTGGCCACAATCGGTAGATTGCCAGCTTTGAACCGCGCGATGTAGCGGTTCAGGACCGGCACCACTTTGTCCCCATCCGTCACGGCCAGAGACCCGCCTGGACAGAAGTCGTTTTGCACATCAACGACCACAAGAGCGTCTTTGGCTTGCATGCTCACCCATTATAATGGATGATGACGGGGTTGCAAATAAGAGGTCTCCATCGGTACCCGCTACGAGCAATGGCTTTCAAAGCGATCTTTTTCGATGCCGCCGGAACGCTGATTACGACTTCAAGACCGGTCGGAGAAAGCTATGCCTTACTGGCCCGGCGGTATGGAATTAAAGTCGACCCCGCCGAGCTCACCCACCGGTTTCGGACTTGTTTCGCGGCGGCGCCGCCCCTGGCTTTTCCGGGAGTCGCGGCAAAAAAACTTAATCAGCTCGAGCGTCAATGGTGGAAAGACTTGGTCCAGACGATCTTCGAGCCTTTTGGAAGCTTCACCCGCTTTGGCGATTATTTCACGGAGCTTTTTGAATATTTCAGCCGCGCCGAGGCCTGGTCGCTCTATCCGGAGGTTCAGGACACCTTATCCTCCCTCAGGGAGCGCGGTTTGAGCGTTACGGTCATTTCTAATTTTGACTCGCGCCTGTTTGGGATCCTCGACGGCCTGGGCATCTCAACCTGGCTTGACTCTGTGGTGATCTCAAGTCAGGTGGGATACGCCAAACCGGCCCGGGAAATTTTCTTGAGAGCGCTCGATCTCCATCGGCTCAAAGCCGAACAGGCAATGCACATCGGCGATAGCCCGGACAAGGATGCTGGCGGCGCCTGCGCTGCCGGCTTGACCGGAGTCCTGCTCGATCGTAATGGGAAGGGAGCTTCCCAGTCGTTTTTCCGGGTTCAGAACCTTAAAGAGATCCTCGGCTTGATCGAAAGCCACTAGCACCGACCATCCAATTTAGCCCCAGACTTTTGAGGCGACCTCCCGGATCACATCGAACTTCCGCCACTGGTCCTGTTCGCTCAGGAGATTCCCCAAGATGTTGGAGGCAAAACCGCATTGGGGGCTGAGAGCGACCTGGTCCAACGGGATGTGCCGGCTGGCCTCATCGAGACGGCGCTGCAATGCCGCAGGGGTCTCCACCCTGGCCATCTTACTGCTTACCAGGCCCAAAACGGCTACTTTATCTTTGGCCACGAAACGCAGCGGCTCGAAGCCGCCGGCCCGCTCCGTGTCGTATTCCAGCAGCAAACGCTGGTGCTTGAGTCCGCTGAAGAGCCTCTCCGCGATCGCGTCATAGGCGCCTTCACGATGCCACATGCTGCGCTGGTTGCCCCGGCACAGATGGATGCCAAAAACGACCCCGGGAAAGCCGGCGATGATGGCATTGTCTGCCACCATCGACCGCGCCATCCTCGCCAGCGGATCTTCTTTTCGGGCACGCATCCTTTCCAGGGAGCGGGGATCGACGTATGCGGTATAACTTGGGGCATCGATTTGAATGTAGCGGCATCCCGCCTCGACCAATTCGCCCACGATCTGGCGCTCGACAGCGATCACAGCCGCTAAGAATTCCCCGACATCCCGGTACACGCCCGCCGTGTTTTGCCGGTCAAACTCCTCGCACAGCCGGTCGGGGCTGAGCAGGGTTATCTTTACGGTCATCGAGGTCAAAGACTGGGAGAACCGGAATTCTTCCAGCGGGAGGTTCCGCGCCAGCCGGATGCGCTCAACCAGCGGCCGCCAATATCCCAGCGCGGGCTCCCCTTGACTGGGATTGTCGGGATCCCAACGCGTGAGCGGCTTTCCACCTTGGGCGCGTTGCTCGTGAAATTGAAGGGTCTGCTTTCGCGGCAAAAACCCCGTCACCGACTCGGCAAAGCTGTCCTGAAAATTGAGCCGGCGAAACTCACCATCGGTCAATACCGGGAGACCATGGGCTTCCTGCTTGGCGATAACCTCCCGGATCGCCTCGTCCTGCGCCTGCCGCAACTCGTCATCGCTTGCTTGCCCCAACCCGTGCCGCCCGTAAACATCGCGTAAATTCTGCGGGCGCAGCAGGCTCCCCACCTGATCGACGCGAATCTTTGCGAGCGCATCTTTCTGGGCCATAACCTTTACCCCGTACCACAGAACGCCCCGCACGTCAGTACGGGGATGAACCCCGTTCCAACTCCGCCATCAGAGAACGATGCATTCCCTACCCAGCACGGTTGGAACGGGGTGAATATTCTGAACTTCCCCGAAGGGCAGCGCCCCAAAGCCACGGACGTAAGTCCGTGGTACGGGGTTTACCCGATGTCCGCCCCTTAGCGCTGCCAAAGACAGCGGCGCCCCAACCTACTTCGCAGGACCTCCCGAGCCCGGGGAAATCATCGATCGCACATAGCGTTCGAGGAGCGCGAAAAGCACGATCGCGAACACCGCGAAAAGCATCAACGGCAGCCAGTCGAGACGAAACAGACGAAGCTGGAAATAAAGCAGGCTCAGGACGGCGGCTCCGATCCATACGAGAAAAGCCTGGTATGCCCAGCGCCTCATTCCCCACAGTGCGACCGCCGAGACCAGCGCAGTGATCCCGTAGAGAAACGCAAGCCCGGAAAACACGGGTGAGGCGAACTCCCGATCAGCGAAAAATTCAAAAAAACCGTTGACCAACCCGACAGCGGCAAGACACGCGAGCGCGGTGGACAGGATCGTGATGCCAAGAGGTCTTTTCATAGTTAGCGCTCCCTGGAAGCAAATTGGACTGCATTATACTCGCCGCCGAGGCCATGGCAAGGAGAACTACAAGGCGGTGGCCTGAAGGTCGCCAACGGGGCTGTAGAAAAACTCATTTCAAAGGGCGCCGGGCAAGAGACAACAACACTCCAAACAATTTTAGACTCAGTCCCTAATATCCTGCAAAAACCACTCTGTGGGAATTTCCCGGCCCAAGCCCCTCTCCTTGGCGAGCTGGTAAACCCGGCCGGCGCAGGCGGCAAACTGAAGCCCCTGTGTCCCCGCGTTGATGAAAAAAGTAATCTGCCGGGGACTATTTCGGCCGGCGACCCTCCCCGCTCTCAGGTCCATAAAGTAATGAAAGAAATCGCCACGGTAATTGTCCACTTCTGGATTGGGAATCCGCGCCCGCTCTTCAGGCTGGCCGGCAATATAGCCAACATTGCCGTGGAGCCGGATCATTCCCTCGTCCATGGCTTCAACGGTGTTCCTCCCGAGCTTGATCGAGAGATCGCATCGCTTGACCACCCTCGGTCCAATCTCACAAGCGCGGACACAGGTGATGTGAGCGCCCTCTGCGAGCCACTCAGGATTATCAAAGACAACGCGAGTCGAATCCGTGCACGCGGCGACGATGTGCGAGCCCCGAACCACGGCCTCGGGAGAATCAACGGCTTCTACCGCGAGCCCAAGCCTCTGCTTCATCTCGGTGGCATAAGCCTCCCGGTTGACGCGGGTCGGGCTATACACTTTGACTTTCTTAAGCTTCCTGACCTCGTGGAAGGCCTCGAGGTAACTCCGAGCCATCCCGCCGGAGCCGAACATCCCGACAACCTCGGCATCTTCCCGGGCCAGGTACTTGGCTCCCAAACCGGCGCAGCCGCCGACACGCATGTGCTGGAGCAATCCATCATTGATAACCGCCAAAGGCTCGCCGTCGCGCACGCTAAAAACCATGATCAGACCGCAATAAGTTCCGGGACGAATACAGTATTTCTCCTCGGTTATGCCGTCCGGCCAGTGAACGATGTCCGATTTCATCCGAATGGCGAAAACACCGATCTTGCGGCTCGCCCCTTCCATGGTGCCCCAACGGTAATATCCATCCGCTCGCTCGCATGGCACCCACACATCGAGGCGCGGCCGGTAGACCGCGTCGCCCTTCAGCAGATCTTCATATCCGGTTTCAAGGGCGTCAAGGCAGCTCTTCATGTCAAA
>JACPAM010000201.1 GCA_016180805.1 Deltaproteobacteria bacterium
GAATGGTGTTTTTTATTCCGAGACCGACGTGGAAGTTGGCGGAAATCCCGGCAGTGTGACCAACCCGTGGCTGGTAACGATTATCTCTCGAGGCTCGATTGAAGTTTCCGGTAATCCAAATATTCAGCCTTACCCTACGTCTTCTACAGACCTCCAGAATCATTTTTTTGTCGCCGGTAACGATTTGGAGATAACCGGGAGCGTGACTGCCGATTCTGCGGGCGGAGTTGTCCTTGTTCACCAGCAGTTCAAGCTGGGCGGCAATTCTAGCTTCAAGTTGAACGGCTACATGATCGCAGGCGATGGCCAGCCTACGTGGAGTGGGGATCCTTTTCCCAGCGCTAGTGGGGGGAGTGCCGGTAACGTAAACGAAATCTCGAACAATAACGTAACGGTGACTTACAACTGTGATGTTATGTGCACGGGGCCGGGTTGCCCCCCTCCGACCGTAACCACGGTAAGCTGGGCGAATAAGTTTTAAGCGCTGGGACCGGGTTAGTTTTCGTCTCCGGAGATCTTTTTTGCCGTTTTGCGGCATCTTTTCCTCTTTTTGTCATTTTTTTTACCCTCCTGTGACTCATTTAGCCTGCCGGAATCTGGAAATCTTTTTTAAATTCAGTAGATTAGCTCTAAACCCTTCGTGGCATAGGCTTTGCGTCCGTAAGCGGCACCATCTATCTAATCAGAGTGCTATGAAGGGGCTAAGGGTATGGATGCCGAAAGACTGATGCAGAAAGAACGGGTTATCAAGGAGCTTATTTCAAAAAAGCGGAGATATAGCGAGGCTGCGGAGGAACTGGGCGTGACCCCCAGAACCATTCACAACTACTTTCTCCGCTTTATGCGGCACGGTCCCGACGGGCTCAAGGACCGGCGAAAAGGGAACCATCGGAAGATTATGCCAGCGGAGGAGGCGGCGATCCTTGCGTGCAAGAAAGAGCGGCCGCAACGATCGGCTCGCTTCATCCGAGACACCTTGGGGCTTAAGGTAAGCGAGGAGGCGGTAAGGCTAATCCTGGTTAGGCACGGGCTAAACCGTGTTGCGCACGACGCCGATCCTGTCTAGCCGAGGCAGCCCTTTGCCGACAAAGGTGTCGGGAGTCTTTGAGCCAGGACTCCCGACCCCCTCGGGATCTGGGGTCTTGGCAGGGGAGAAATTTCAAATTTGGGAGACGGTTTTTTATCCGTTGACACGGTCATTTCTTTAAATGATAATAAGATTTTAATGGCGATTAGTCTGTCGGGATGGGCTTGTGTTCCGTAAATGATTGAAAGCGAAAAAAAGGTCGGCCGGATCCTTTTGGGGGTTGAGCTTTTCGATGCGGAGCTCCTGAAAAAGGCCGAGATCCAACAAAAAAAATCCGGCAAGCGCTTCACCGAGGTTCTAGTAGCTCTCGGCGTGGATGCCGAGGCGATCCGCCAGACCGTGGCGATGCGCCTTAAACTGCCCGAATTCAGCCTTCAAGGCTGCAAGGTCGAACCCGACGTCATCAAACTCATCCCGCAAGCGTGGGTGAAGGAACACGGCATCTTCCCTCTTGAACGGGTGGACAACACGCTGACCCTGGGGATGGTCAATCCCTTCAACGTTGACGTTATTAAAGACATCAAGTTTAAAACTGGTCTCAACGTCCGAGTAGCGGTGATCTCCGAGGCGGAACTTCCCGCCATGGTCGAGAAGTGTTATGGCGATGAGGCTCCGGTTGCCGAATTCAACATGGACGAGGTCCTGAGAGATGTCGGCTCCCAGCAGGTCGAGCTACTCGCCGCCGGTCAAGAGGAGGAGGAGGAGCAAGAGGAGGAAGTCCCGGTGGGGATCGATACGGATGCGCCGATGATACGTCTCGTCGATCGGGTCATTCAGGATGCCGTGCGTGGCCGGGCGACCGACGTTCATGTCGAACCTGGGCGGGGAGGCGTCCATATCCGGTATCGGATCGATGGTGTGATGACCGATATCCTCGATGTTCCCAAGTATGTCCAGGGTCCGTTCATTTCGCGCATCAAGATCATGGGGAGCATGGACATTACTGATAAGCGCAAACCGCAGGACGGGCGCTCGAAGATTCGCGTGGGGAACAAGCTCGTGGACCTGCGTATCTCCTCACTGCCCACCATGTACGGAGAAAAGATCGTTCTGCGATTGCTGGAACAGGCCAAAGGCGTCGTTTCGGTGGGTGATGTGGGCTTCTCACCCCAGGTGCTGAACGCGTTAAACACCCTGTTGGACTACCCTCAGGGAATGATTTTGGTCACCGGACCGACCGGAAGCGGCAAAACCACGACGCTTTATTCGGCGCTTTCGCGCCTCAACGACGGGACCACGAATATCGTCACGGTCGAAGACCCGGTGGAGTACCAGGTGCCGGGAATCAACCAGGTTCAGATCAATATCAGGGCAGGAATGACGTTCGCGAACGGGCTGCGCTCGATTCTACGGCAGGACCCGGATGTCATCTTAGTTGGAGAGACGCGCGATCTCGAAACCGCCGAAATCGCCTTTCACGCGGCGCAGACCGGTCACCTGGTCCTCAGCACGCTGCATACGAACGACGCAGCCTCAAGCGTGACCCGGCTCCTCGCGATCGGCATCGATCCTTATATAATCGCTTCATCGATACTGGGCGTAATGGCGCAGCGGCTGGTCCGCCAGTTGTGCCCCAAGTGCAAGGTCCCGGTATCTATGTACGAAGCGTTGGAGAAATATGTTCCGCCCGGCGCCAAGGAGATGCCGCACCAACTTTTCGAATCCAAGGGATGCAAAGAGTGTCGGGACACCGGCTTCCTTGGCCGCTTTCCCATCGCGGAGTTCCTCGTGCCGAACGACACGATCAGGGACTTTATTTTGAAGGGCAGATCCGACCGCGAAATTCTGAATATTGCCCGCCAGGCGGGCATGAAAACGATCTTTGAGGACGGGATCGAAAGAATCCTCCAAGGCTTGACCACCTTTGAGGAGGTGACCCGTGTCGTTGCCCCTCCGCCGGCCCCGGCCCCCGAAGAGAAGGCCAAAGTATCCCTCATGAAGGCTAAGGAGACGGGGTAGGCCTCCGTTGCCGAGCCGGTTTCAGGGGACAAGCAGGCTATTGGCAGGCGGGCCTTTTTCAACGGTCGAAAAAAGCTAACCGTCATCAGGCTCCGATGGCTGGTGGTCATCATCTGTTCCTATCTGCTGCTCTCCTCCCACGGAACTTGGGTCGCCCCGGCCTTCGTCAACAGCTTCATTCTCTTCTATATTGCAAGCAACCTCGCCCTCTACTTCGCCGACGACCGCCTCTTTGACTCCACTTATTTTTACTCTCCGATCGTCATTTTTGACACCTTTTATGTGACTGTCTCGCTGGTCATCAGCGGTCAGGTCGCCACGGATTTTTATCTGGCCTACTTTCTCATCATTATCCTCTCCACCATCTGGCAGGACTTTCGCGGTCTGATCGTGATCGCGCTTCTGGCCACGATCCTTTACGGCTATTTTCTCTTTAGAACCACACTCATCGACGATCCGAGCGTCTATTTGCGGGTCCCTTTTCTGTTCGTGATTTCGCTTTTCTACGGCTACTTCGTGCAGATCGCGCGCTCCGAGAAAGCGCTCAAGGAGCAGGCCGAGCAAGAAGCTGAAGACATGGCCATGGTACAAACGCTCTCCCAGAGTCTGCCCGCCTCGCTGGACTATAGGCAGATCATCGGAACGGTCAGGGGGAGGATAACCAACGTCGTGAGAGCGGCCAGGCTGTACGTTATCATTGTCGATGAGAACAGGGATTCCTCGCGGGGGTTTGTTTTCGAGGGGGGCGAGGGCGCGGATCCCCTCCCTAGGCAGGTGGAATTGCAGCAATTCCCGATTGTTCAGGAGTGCATCCTGAAGCGAAGCCCGGTGATTCAGCGCAATGTCAGCGCGAAGCTCTTTTCCCAGGAAGCGCCGCGGGACCCGCGGGACTTTTCTTTTCCAATGTCGGCCGCCATCCCCATCTTGTTTCGCGGGGAATTGCACGGAGTGATCCTTCTGGGATTTAGCGAGGCGCAGCGGTTGCTGAGTTCTCGGGAGCTGCAATTTTGTCAGATCGTCGCCTTTGCCACGGCCATCGCCCTGAGCAATGCGAAGAAATACGAGGAGCTGCAGATTGAGGCCCAGCGGCGCCAGAAAATCGCCGAGCAGCTCGCCGAGGCGAACCGGCTGAAATCGGAGTTTCTGGCTAATACCACGCACGAACTGCGGACCCCGATCGCGGCCGTGGTCGGTTAAGGCGATCTCTTGATGCAGGAAATCTTCGGACCCCTGACCGAACAGCAGAAGACGACGTTGGAGCGGCTGACGCAAAACGCGCGCGGGATGCTCGGGCTCGTGGAGGACATTCTCGATTTTTCGAGGCTGGAGAGGGGTGAGGCCTCGCTCCTTGTCAAGCAGCAGGAAGTGGCGTCGCTGATCGATGAGCTCCGTCTCGAGCTCACGCCGCTGGAGCGCGACAAGCCGTTTAAGGTTAAATACGAGATGGGCGAAGACGTCCCGGTCATCAGGACGGACTGGCCCAAGCTGAAGAGGATTCTGCTGAACTTGCTGAACAATGCGCTCAAATTTACTGAGAGAGGCGAGGTCAAGCTGTCGATTCGTGGCGCGGGAGACGGGAAGGTTAGCTTCCTCGTTTCCGACACGGGCATTGGCATACCCCAGGAGCAGATTCCTTTGATCTTTGAAAAGTTCCGCCAGCTCGATGGCTCCACAGCCAGGCGCTACGGCGGGACGGGCCTGGGTTTGTCTCTCACCAAGAACTTGGTCGATCTGCTGGGCGGAAGGATCGAGGTGGAAAGCGAGGTGGGAAAAGGTTCGACGTTCAAAGTTACGCTCCCGATGCGCACCGGCGAGGTTCTCGTTGGGGAGGCCACAGGAGACACGCCATAAGCCCGGACCCATAGATGGTTAGGGTGGGGTTGTTCACGGACGGCTTTTCCGGCAGGGCCGGCAGGTTTAGAGTTGGGGAAATTCCCTTTTTGTTGCGAGGGCTTGAAGCGAATCTGTGCTTTACATAGGGAATAGGAGGTGCTAAGGTAAAGGAGTTTTTTTACGGCTGGTGAGCGAAGCGTGAGCGCAACACGTCGGTGGCAGGGGCGTGGGCCCGGCTAGTTGGGGGAGCTATGGATGAAAAGAAAACCATCATGGTGGTCGATGATAATCCGGACATTGTGACCATCGTCAAGACCATCCTGGAAGGAAGAGGCTATTCCGTTCAGTGCGCGTACAGCGGCCTTGAGGTTTTTAGTCTCTTGGACGAGCAAAAGCCTGACCTCATTATCTTGGACATCATGCTCCCCCAGATGGATGGCTTGGAGGTGTTGACCAAGCTTAAAGGCGCCTCCGAAACCGCCTCCATCCCGGTTATTCTCCTTACGGCTAAAGTACAATATGAGGATGTGTTGGGAGGTTACAAGCTGGGCGCCGATTACTATATCACCAAACCGTTCACCAGCACGCAGCTTATCAACGGCATCAATCTTCTCCTCGGCGAGGCGAAGACATAGACATCACACGGTACGGGCACGGCGCGCCGTGCCCCTCCTACGATCCTCATTTCCCGTCCCTTCATGATTCGTTTCATCTCCTTTGAGGGCGGTGACGGCTCCGGCAAAACCACCCAGTTGAAGCTGCTCGAGAGCTACCTGGTTTCCAAGGGCATGGCCTGCTGCTGTACGCGGGAGCCCGGCGGGACTACGCTTGGGCGCATGCTGCGGAAGGTGCTCCTGGAGGTGGACCAAAAGGAGATATCTTCGCCTGCGGAGCTTTTCCTCTATCTGGCTGATCGCGCGCAGCATGTCCAGGAGGTGGTTTCTCCGGCTCTCGAGCGTGGAACGATGGTGCTTTGTGACCGGTTCAGCGATTCGACGCTTGCCTATCAGGGTTTTGGGCGGGGTATTGAGCTGGATCTGCTGCGCCGCCTTAACCGGCTGGCGAGCTGCGGCCTCATCCCTGATCTAACCTTTCTTCTGGATTGTCCGGTCGACGTGGGGCTATGGCGGATTCGGAAGCAGGTCACGGCGGGTCTCCGCTCCGGTGCCTCCGCGAAGGCCGAAAGGCCGCTGGGTCAGGATCGTTTTGAGCAGGAGGAGATCGAGTTTCACGAGCGCGTGCGCCGGGGTTTTCTCGACCTCGCGCGCGCGGAACCGGATCGCTTTTGCGTGGTGGACGCCCTGGGCTCCATCGAACAGGTGCACAAGGAGATTAAAAGAATCGTAGATGAGAGGCTGGCAGCTCAACACAATGCAAAATGAAAATTGCAAAATGCAGAAATCAAAATTCCTGAGAGAAATGAATCCTGCGTTTTCCTTCAAATTTTCATTTTACATTCTGCACTTTGCATTTTGAATTGAAGACAGAAGAGATGCCTTTCTCCACTATCATCGGCCACGACAAGCCTCTAGCTATCCTCAGGCGGGCGCTCGGGAAAGATCGCCTACCTCATGCGTATTTGTTTCTGGGTCCCGAAGGGGTGGGGAAAAAGACCGTGGCCCTCGCTTTGGCTAGGGCAATCCAGTGCGAGGAGAGTGCGAGCGATTTCTGCGGCCGCTGCGCGAACTGTATGCGGGTGACCAACCGGAATCACCCGGATGTCCGCGTTCTCGAGCCCGCCTCGGGGAAGAAAGAGATCAGCATCCAACAGGTACGGGACCTGGAGCGGGAGCTTAGTCTCAAGCCATTTTCCGGACGGAGAAAAATTGCCGTCGTGGATCCGGCCCGTTTGATGAATACACCGGCGCAAAATGCTCTGTTGAAGACCCTCGAAGAGCCCCCTCGGGATTCGCTGATCATTTTGATCTCGACCAGCACGGGCGGGCTCCTCCCCACGTTGATTTCGCGCTGCGTCCGTTTGTCTTTTACTCCCCTTGCGGTTGATGTCGTTGCGGAACTGTTGGTCGCGCGCAAGGGAATGCGGCAGGAACAGGCACGGTTTTTGGCCGGCCTGTCCATGGGCAGCCCGGGCCGGGCCTTGAGCGCGGAATTGGAGCTGCTTGTGGAGCGGCGGCGAGTGTGGTTAGAAAAAATCTGTTCCCTCGGCGCCGGAGATTATCAGGCCGCAATGGCAGTGGGCGGGGAGCTGGCGGCGGAAAAGGAGGAGAGCCTGCGGTTTCTCGAGTGGGCGCAGGGCTGGTACCGGGATATCATGGTGTACGCGATCCAAAAAAACAGCGACCGGATTCTGAATCCCGACTGTGAGGAAGTGATTCGGCAACAGGCGAATCGGTACAGCCTGGAGCGGCTTCTTCTGCTTCGTTCGCGCGCGGCTCGGACGGCGGCCAGAATCCAGCGCAATGTAAACCGGCGCCTGGCGCTTGAAAACTTTTTCATTCAGACACTCAGGATGTCGTAATGGAGCGTGTTTATCTTACCACCCCGCTATACTACGTGAATGCCGAGCCCCATCTGGGGCACACGTACACGACCGTGATCGCCGATACCCTGAAACGCTACTACCGGAGCGAGGGGCTGGAGGTTTTTCTCCTTACCGGGACCGATGAGCACGGCGACAAGATTGCCCAGGCGGCACGGGATAACGGCATGGAGCCAAAGGCCTACGCGGACCGGATCAGCGCGATCTTCCGCTCCACCTGGGATCAATGCGGTATCTCTTATGACCATTTCATTCGCACGACCGACGCTTATCATCAAGGGACCGTCCGGCAGATCCTCCAGCAAATTTACGACGCCGGGGATATCTATTTCGGCGAGTACGGAGGCTTGTACTGCTTCGGTTGTGAGCGCTTCTATACGGAAAAAGAGCTGGTCGGAGGCAAGTGCCCCGACCATCAAAAAGAGCCGACGTTTATCCAGGAGAAAAACTATTTTTTTCGCATGAGGAAATACCAAGAGCGTCTCATGGAGCACATCCGCTCCCACCCGGATTTTATTTGTCCCGAGCATTACCGCACCGAGGTTTTGGCTTTCCTGCGCGAGCCGCTCGAGGACCTTTGCATTTCGCGCCCGCAAAGCCGGCTCCAATGGGGTATTCCGCTCCCCTTCGACACGGATTACGTGACCTACGTCTGGTTTGATGCGCTCATCAATTATGTGAGCGCGCTCCAATTTCGCGGCGAGGAGGTCTTTCGGGTCTTTTGGCCCAAGGCGCACCATTTGATCGCCAAGGACATTTTGAAACCGCATGCGATCTACTGGCCCACGATGCTCATGGCTGCGGGCCTCCCGCTTTACGAATCGCTCCATGTCCACGGCTACTGGATCATGGAGTTGGGCAAGATGTCCAAGAGCCTTGGCAATGTCGTTCGACCTTTGGAGATGAAGGAGCGTTACGGCATGGACGCGTTCCGCTATTTTCTCCTGCGCGATATGGTTTTCGGCCAGGATGCGACGTTCTCGCTGGAGGCTTTCATCACCCGGGTCAATGCCGATCTCGCCAACAACCTTGGCAATCTTGTTAGCCGCGTGCTTGCGATGCAGCAGCGGTATTTCGCGGGTGAGGTTCAGCCATTGGGAGCTGATTGGGCTCGAGAAGATCAGGATCTCAGGGACGGCTTTGCCCGCGCCGGAAGCGAGATGAGACGGCATATGCAAGAGCTGCATTTCCATCGCGCCCTGGAAGCCCTGTGGGCGGCGCTCGACCATGCCAACCGATACATCGTGCAGACCTCGCCATTCGTTCTCTTTAAAGACCCGGCAAAGCGCGCCCGCGTGGGTGAGATCCTTCACCACCTGCTCGAGGCCATACGGGCGGCGGCGCAGCTCATGTCGCCGTTTCTGCCGGAGACGGCCGGTCGGATTCGTACCCTTCTCAACCTTTCGGAGGAGGCCTGGGAGGAGCCGCCCTCATGGGGCCAAGGGCTCACGCCCGGCCACAAGGTCCAGCCGCCAAAAGTTCTCTTTCCCCGTGTCGAGGTTTCCGCCGATTCCTAGGAGGGATTATTCACAGCCAAACAGCGCCCTCGAACCTCCCCGGGCTGATCGACAGCCATGCCCATATCCAGGGCGAAGAATTTGCACACGACCTCGAGGGGGTCATCGAGCGCGCGCGCAAAGCCGGGGTCGAGAAGGTAGTCGTCGTGGGCGGGGCGGGCGATCTCTCCAGCAACGAGGCGGCGCTTCGCTTGGCGCAATCATTCCCGGGTCTTTTCGCTACGGTCGGAATGCATCCCCACGATGCCAAGGACGTGGGCGGAGAGGAGTGGGCCAAACTGCGTGCCCTGATGCAGGAGCCGAGAGTCGTTGCCGTGGGGGAAACCGGGCTCGACTTTTATTACGAGCACTCGCCGCGGCAAACCCAAATGGAGCTTTTTTCCAGCTTTATCGGGATGGCGCGGCAGACCGCGCTTCCCCTGGTTGTCCACAACCGGGAGTCGGACCGGGAGGTGGCCGAGATCTTGCGCGGCGAGGGGAAAGGATCGGTTGGTGGCGTGATTCACTGCTTTACCGGAGACTACGAGAGCGCGAGGGAATTTTTGGATCTGGGTTTTTTTCTCTCGTTTAGCGGGATTATCACCTTCAAGAATGCGGCGGGGCTGCGCGAGGTCGTGCGCCGCCTCCCGTTGGATCGAATCCTGATCGAGACCGATGCTCCGTATCTGGCTCCCGTTCCCCATCGCGGAAAGCGCAACGAGCCTGCTTTCGTCCGGTTCGTGGCGGAGGCGGTCGCCGCGGCGCGAGGCATTGCGTTGGAGGAAGTTGCCGAGGCGACCAGCAGAAACGCCGAGCGCCTTTTTAGAATTTGAATGAATTCGCCTCGTCGGCGGCCAGCACCAAAGAGCGGGTAGCGAGGAAAATCCAAACAGACCACGACAGAGTTCGCATGAGTCTAATCCGTCTCGGTCCTCACCCGAGCGTGGCCCAACTCCGCATCCTCATCAGCACCAAAACCGGTATGATGCCCGCAGCCACGATCGTCAGGGCCGGCAGCGCAGCGGCTTCCCAGAACGATTCTGAGGTGAGCTGCCAGACCCGGACCGCGAGGGTGTCGTAGCCAAATGGCCTGAGCAGAAGAGTGGCTGGCATTTCCTTCATCACATCCACGAAGACGAGGATAGCGGCGGCGCTTAACCCGCGCCGGATCAAGGGCAGGTGGACTCGGCGAAGCACCCCCAAGGTGCCGGCTCCCAGCGACCGCCCCGCCATGTCCATGCTCGGCGTTATTTTTACCAGACTAGCCTCCACGGTTTGATAACTTACCGCAAGGAAGCGGGCTATATAGGCGAAGATCAAACCGACCATGGAGCCGGTGAGAAGAAGTCCGCTGGAGATCCCCACGCTTCTTTGCAGGAATGCATCAAGGGTGTGATCCAGGAACGCCAGCGGCGCAAGCACACCCACGGCGATCACTGACCCGGGAAGGGCGTATCCCATGCTGGCGATACCAGCGAAGGTGGAGACGACCCGGCTGTTGCTCAGGCGAACGCCATAGGCCACTACCACCGCAGCGCTGACCGCCAGGAGGGCGCTCACCACTCCCAGTACCAGGGTGCTGATCAGGAGCTCGGGATATCGGGCGTCGTAGTCGGGACCGCCCACGACCCAGGTAAGGAGCTGGGCAACCGGCAGAAAAAATGCCGCCGCGACGACGAGGCTGGCTGTCCCGCTCGCGGTCCACGCCCTCCAGCCGCGTAGCGTCTTCGGGGCGGCCGGGCGCACGGTTCCCTCGGTCTGATAAAAGCGGGCTCGACCGCGTCCCGCTCTTTCCAACAGGTAAAGCGCCAAGGTAAAGAGCATGAGGAGGCTGGCAAGTTGGGTAGCCGCAGGACGATCGAACATGCTGAACCAGACACGGTAGATGGCGACGGTGAAGGTGGAGTAGCCGAAAATGGCAACCGTGCCAAAGTCCGCAAGCGCCTCCATCAGGGCTAGGGCCAGGCCGGTTGCGATGGATGGTCGTGCCAAGGGAAGCGCCACTTTCCAAAACAGGATCACTGTTCCTGCTCCCAAAGCGCGGGCAGCCTCGAGCTTGCTGGCTGACTGCTCTAAGAAGGCTGTGCGGGCCAGCAGGTAGACGTATGGATAAAGGACTAACGTCATGACGAGGGTCACCCCTCCGTAGGAAGCGACTTCAGGGAACCAGAGATGCGGCCCAAAGGTGGCGCGGAGCTGAGTTTGGACCGGTCCGGTGTAGTCAAAGACGGCCCGAAAGACGAAGCCGATCACGTAAGTCGGAATCGCCAGAGGAAGAATAAGAAGCCATTCGAAGATCGCTCGACCCGGGAAACGATACATGGTCACGAGCCAAGCGAGCCCCGTTCCGAGCACAAGCACTCCGAGACCCACGCCGACTATCAGCCTGAGCGTATTCCAGATCAATTCGGCTAGTTGGGTCTCCCATAGATGAGCCCACACCTCCACTCTGGGGTTTGCCAGAGAGGAAATGACGACGAGGATAGGCGTTGCCACGACGAGGCCCACTATTCCGGAGGCGAGCGGCCAAGGGTCAGGCTTCAACCATGCTCTCCGGCCGCGGGCGTGGTACGGGAGATCTCTAGTCTGGCTAGCGTCCATCGCAGCGATGCGCTTCGGTTTACTTATAGCCGGCCCGATCTAGCAGCTTGACCGCGGCGACCTGAAGTTCGCCGGCAGCAGCCACATTCACCTGGTCTGCCTTAAACGTTCCCCATGCCGCTATCAATGCATGGGGTTTGACGGTGGGGTTGGCGGGGTACTCGTAGTTGGTGTCTGCATACAGGTTCTGTGCTTCGGTTGAACTCAAGAACTCGATTAGCTGAATAGCGTTCTTTCGGTTCTTCGCGTACCTCGTGACGCCGGCCCCGGAAATGTTCACGTGGACCCCGCGATCATTCTGATTGGGCCAGAAGACCGCCACGGGGAAGGCGGCGTTTTTTGCCTTAAGCCGGGCGAGGTAATAGGTGTTGGTTAAGCCCGCGTCACACTGGCCCGCGGCGATTCCTTCCAGGACCCGTGTGTCGCTATCAAGGATGCGCGGTTGATTGGCCATCCAGCCACGCACTATCTCTTCAGCCCGCTTCTCGCCCAGCGTCCTGATCATCGTCGCGACCAGCGATTGCGTGTAGACCTGTCTGGAGGTGCGCAGGCACAGACGCCCGCGCCACTTGGGCTCGGCCAGCGCCTCGTAGGTAGACAGCGCGGAGGAATCGACTCGCTCGGTGCTGTACATGATGGGCCTGGCCCGCATCGACAGGCCAACCCAGGAGTTGTCCTTGGCCCGAAGATGGGTGGGAATGTTCCTTTCGATCGCCTCCGACTTGAATCCTTGAAGGAGTCCAGCCTGCTCGGCAATCCAAAGGTTTCCAGCGTCGACCGTCATGAAGGCATCAGCGGGGGTTTTAGAGCCTTCTGCCTTCAGGCGTTCGAAGAGCTCCTTTTCGCTCGCTGTGAAGTACCGCGCCTTGATTCCTGTCTTTGCAGAAAAGGCGTCAAACATGGGTTTGATCAGCGCTTCGATCCGCGCCGAGTAGACAATGACCTCTGCGGAGTCGGCTGGAGGGGCCTGACTGGCCAGGTGGAGTTGAGTCAGCACAAAAGCAGCGCTCACGAGCCGAAGGAAAACAACGGTGCGCATGGTTTACCACCTCCGTAGGGTTGAAGTTTGGTGACGCCTCCCATATGATGAGACGCTTCCGAGGATCCGGATGAGCCAGGTGCCAGACATAACCTTTGGTTGGCCAAATTTATAGCTTTCGTATACTCTAATAAATAAACTTTGTCAAGGCTATGGAACAGCCAAAAATTACGCCTACCGGTGAGGACTATTTGAGGGCGATCTATATCCTCGGCGAAGAGGTGAAACCGGTCATTGCCGCCAGGGTGGCGGACGAGATGGGCGTTTCCGCTTCAACCGTGTTCAGCACCTTGCGGCGGCTCCAGAGTGACGGCTACGTGAAGGTGGAACGGCGCAAGGAGATTCATCTCACCGCCAAAGGGAGAAAGGTGGCGGAGGGGATCCTGCGCCGTCATTTTCTGACGGAGCGATTCCTCACCGACCTTTTAGGTTTGGATTGGGTCAAGGCGCACCAGGAAGCCCACCGCCTGGAGCATGCGATCTCCGAGGAAGTCGAAGAGCGGCTGGCGAAACTGCTTCACCACCCCACCACCTGTCCCCACGGGAATCCGATCCCCGGTAAAGACTCGGCATCGCAACATAAGGGGGTGCCGTTGGCGCAAATTCCTGCCGGGAAAGAAGTCGTACTGAGATGCATCACTGAGGGCGGCGAGAGAGACACCCGCTTGCTCGCTTTCATGCAGGAGCACCGGCTTGTGCCCGGAGCCAGAATTCACGTCCTGGACGTGGCTCCGTCCTTGGGGATCATGACGCTACGGGTGGGAAAGGATGAGTTTGCGCTCGGGATCGAAGCCGCAAAGCGGATCCGGGTGGAACCCTCCAACTGGAGGTAGCCCGCACTGGGTTATCGCTTGAGTCGGCTTCGGATTTGCGGCGGTAGGAGCTCCAAGCCGCTGGCTTGTTTGCTCAGCTCCGTGGCGAGAAGGTCAATCTGTTCGCCCAGGGGAGCGTCCCGATCGATGAGGATGAGATTGCGGTCCTTCAGGCGGCAGCGACCGCTGTGGGCGCGGTAGCCCACTTCCCGGAGCAGCTTTTCGGTTCGGACCTGGATGTTGAGCTTCTCCGCCGCAGCGATGAGCTCCTGGAGGAGCGTCTCGTTCTTACGCTTCGCCTGTCCCATGGATTTTTTTGTCGCGAACTCGCCCATTATCCCCTATTGGCCATCGCCTGTAAACCCCCTCACTGGACAAACGACAATGCCTTGCAAAAAAAGAGCGCCTTGGTATCTTAGGCCATGATTAAAAATATTCTGGTGCCTCTGGATGGTTCGGAGCATTCCAAGGCGGCGCTGGAATATGGGCTCTGGCTGGCGCAGAAATTCAACGGCGCTCTTTTTGGCCAACACGTCATCGACACGGTTTCGGTGGAAGGAACCTACTTTCATGACATCTCCGGCTCCTTGGGGTTCGAGCCCTACCTGGATTTTGCCACCCGGATGCGCGAAGTCCTGGAGGAGCGAGGCAAGGTCATCCTCGAAGAGTTCAGTCGGCGTTGTCGGGAGCGAGGCTTGCGGCACGAGGAGTTTCTCGACATGGGCATCGTGCCCAACGAGATCTGCGAGCGCTCCAAAATGGCCGACCTCGTGGTCTTGGGTCACCGCGGGATCAACGAGGAGTTCTCGAGCGGATTGCTCGGGGGAACGGCGGAGAGCGTGACGCGAAGTTGCCCCCGACCCATTCTGGTTTCGACCAAGCGATTCAAAGAGATCGAGCGACCGCTTCTGGCTTATGATGGCAGCCAGAGGGCCAGTGCGGCGATGGAATCAGCCGCCGAGTTCTGCACGCAACTGAAGCTGCCCCTTACCGTGCTTTACGTTCCGAGGGAAGAAAAGATGGGGGAGAAAGTGCTGCAGGAGGCGAGGTCGTACCTGGGCCCTTACGGCATCGAGGCGCGCTATGAGCTGGCCCGTGGCTATCCCGAGCAGAAGATTATCGATTATCTCGTCAACCTGAGTTACGATCTGCTTTTCATCGGAGCCTATGGCCATCGGCGGATCATCGAGATGGTGTTGGG
>JACPAM010000202.1 GCA_016180805.1 Deltaproteobacteria bacterium
AGCCAGGCCTCCGGTGACGCCTCCCCGAACAGAACCCGCCCCTCGATCCCGATAGCGCTCGGGTCCCTCCCGGCTGCGCGCGCATAAGCCTTAAGGTTTTCGATCATCGAGCGGCATTTTTCGTCGGGTTGAAGCAGGGGCATCCAGCCGTCGCCGAGGCGGGCGATCCGCCTGAGCACGGCGTCCGCGCCGCCACCCAGCCAGATCGGAATGGGTCTTTGGACCGGGAGCGGATTCAATCCCGCCTCGGTGATCGTATGCCATTTTCCTCGGAAGGTGACCAGCTCCTCGGTCCACAGACGGCGCAACACCTCTATTTGCTCTTCCGATCGGCGCCCGCGGTTTTTGAAGTTTTCTCCCAGGGCCTCGTATTCGACATCGTTCCAACCGATCCCGATCCCCAGGCGCAGCCGGCCGCCGCTCAGCACGTCCACCGCGGCAGCCTGCTTGGCGACGAGCGTGGTTTGCCGTTGCGGCAGGATGATGATCTCGGCGGTCAATTCGATCCGTTGCGTGAGGCCGGCCAGGTAACCGAAGAGAACGAACGGCTCGTGAAACGAGTCCCGGTGAGTATAGGGAGGCCGCCAGCCCGGTCGGCTCGCCGGGTTCGCCCCGAGGACGTGGTCGTAGGCTGCGAGGTGGTCGTAACCGAGTCCCTCAGCCGCCTGGGCGTAGTCGCGAACGGCGATCGGGTCAGCTCCGATCTCGGTTTGGGGAAAGATGACGCCAAAACGCATAGGCCTTTTCCTTTCACTACGGCGCGATGATGGGCGAGAGGATTTTTTCTTCCAGCCACGAGGAGAGGTCCGCCAGGCTCAGCGGGCTGATCTCGTGGCCCATATCATATTCCCGGTAAGTGACGGGAACCCGCAGATTGCGCAGCGTCTCGATCGAACCTCGGGCCCGGTCGACGCTGATGAGCTCGTCGCGCGAGCCGTGCTGCACCAGGATCGGGGGAAAGCTCGCCGCACCGACCGCGACGAGGCGGCCGGCAAGCTCTTCGGGCAGCCACGAGCTGAGCACGATGGCGCCGGCAAAGCGTTGCGGCTCTCCGAGCGCGAGACTGTACGCCATCACGCCGCCCTGGCTGAAACCCAACAGGACGAGCTTTCGCGGGTCGATCGGGTAGCGGGCCTCGGCTTCGGCGAGAAAGATCCTCAGTTGCTCGCTTGCGGTAAGAATCGCTGGTGCGTTGGGCGGACCGCCTAAAGCGAGGGGAAACCAGCCGTGGCCCACGGCTCCGGGCCCGATGGGAGTTTCCAGTGGACCTTGCGGGCAAAGCGCAAGGAAACGGCCTCCGCCGAGGTAAGGCGCCAGCCCCAGCAGATCCATGGCACTCGCCCCCCAGCCATGGAGGGCGAGTATCGTGGGATGCGGACCGTGGCCGCGAGGTTCAAAAATCGTATGGGCAAGCTGCACGGTATGCTCCGTCTTCAGTCATTGGGCGCTTCCAACGCTCCCTTGTGCAATTTTTCCCCATGGTTTACTCGCAGATTTCTTCGAGCCGCTTCAAGCCCAGTTTGATCGGGAGGACTACCGCGATCACCGTGAGGACGGCGACTCCGGCCAGAGAAGGGGCCAGGATCCAGCCGGCCCCCGTCACCGTACCGAAGCTCAGCCCCTGCATCGCGAGCACGTAAACGGGCCAGGCCTCGATCATGACGGTGGCGCCGATGAACGCGACGCTGAAGATCATGCAGACCGCTCCCCCAAAGCTGGTCGGGATCTCCGCCACGTGGTCATAGTTAAATTTCGGATACAGGGCCCCGATCCCGACGCCGATCGCCGTGATCCCGAAGGTCATCAGGAAGATCGTAACCAAGGAAAGGCCCATCATCCACAGGGGGACGCGCAAAAGGAGGTTGGTAAAAAAGACCAGGAGTTCCCCGAGCACAAGCAAAGGAACCAGATTGAGCCAGAATTTGCTCCACAGCAGGGATTTGAGCGAGATCGGCGAGCTCTGGAGGATCCAAAAGGCGCTGCCTTCCAGGCTGACCCCAGGAAAGGCGAACCGGATGGCTACGGCGCTCAAGACAAAACCGGCGAGGGCGACGTTGGTAAAGGAGATGACGGTTCGCAGAGTTTCTGTCGGTATGGGAGAGCGGTCGAGGGGCAAAACTTTAAAGTTGTAAACGTACACCACCACGAGGGCGAGCAGCAAAAAAAGCTGGGACCATTGGGTCGTGTCGCGCAGGAAGGTTTTGATGTCCTTGAGCATGATCGCCTTTGCCGTGGGCGGAAACGGATGCGTCGCCCAGTGGAGGATGCGGTCCAGGAGGTTGCTCGGCCGGCGTCCCTGCCTGGCCTCCTGTGCTTTTGACCAGCCGGAGAGATACACGGCAGCAGAGACCCACGAGGCGGCCAGGGGTAGGAAAAAGGCATAACTCGTGATCAGCGCGAAGAAGAACCACCGGTCCGTGGGCTTATCGAAGAGGACCGAAGCGAATATTTCCGCCGACCACGTGCTCGGCAGGTACGGCGAGGAAGGGGTTTCCATGGCGCTCAGGAAGTCGAGAAAATGGCCGAAGGTTTCGGGCTGGACGAGCCGCTCCGGTTGAGAAAAACGGAACAGAAAATAAAGCATGACAAAGGCGAACAGCCCGACGAAGAAAAGGATGTCGCGGATCCTTTTTGCCGGCAGCGAGTAGACCAGGAGGTGGGTGATCAGGGCCCCGAGCGCCGCCGGGATGACCAGGAAAAGGGGAAGGACGAGCGCGACCCATAGGGTGAACTCCCCGCCGCCGCCGAAGACGGCTCCGTACGCGGCGAAAATGGGAAAGCTGAAAAATAGAACCATCCACGATGAGTTGACGGTGGTCGTGATCAGGCGCGCGTAAAAAAAGGAGGCCGCCGGCGCCGGCGTCGACCGCACGAGCTCGAGATCACGGGCAAGGAAATACGTGGAGAGAGAAGTGATCAGGTTGCTGAACAGGAGCATGGAGAGAAAGGTGAGCAGGATGATCAAGAGAAGCTGATAGGCGAGCGCGGCTCCCAGGTCATGGACGGTTTGGAAATAGAGCAGGACCCGGCGGATGGTCCAGTAGGTGCCGATCCAGAATCCGATCCCCAGACCGATCAAAGCCAAGCGTCGAAGCCGCCGGGCTCGACCCCCGGCGCGTAGCTCGTTGCGCCAGGAGATAACGGTGGGAGAGAGAAGAACGAAAAGAGGGCGCATCAAGGCTCTTTCGTGTCGGGTGCCCCGGGTTCCTTATCCCGTGTGAGTTCGAGGAAGGCGCTTTCCAATCCCCCCCCGTTAATCCGGGCCATCCGGTAAAGCTCCGCCATGGTGCCTACGGCGATGAGCTTTCCCCGATTGATGATCCCTACCCTTTGGCAGATCTCCTCGGCCACGCCGATGCTGTGGGTCGAGAGAAACACAGTCGTTCCGCCCTTGGCCAGAGAGAGGAAGAGATCCTTGAGCTGCCGCGTCCCTTTGGGATCGATGCCCACCATCGGTTCGTCCACGACCAAGATCTTCGGCTCGTGGAGGAGCGAGGCGCAGTGCACCAGCCGCTGCTTCATCCCGTGCGAATAGCCCTCGACCAACTCATCTTTCCACTCGGAGAGCTCAAAATGCTCGAGCAAATCCGCCATCCTGCGCTCGAGCAACGGCGAGTCTATTTGGTGCAGGCTGCCGACGAATTTTAAAAACTCTGTGCCGCTCAGCTTCTCGTAGATGAAAGGGCGGTCCGGAATGAAGCCGGTGATCGCTTTTGCTTTCTCCGGCTCGCGCGCGACATCGTATCCCCCAAGGCTCGCCCGCCCCGAGGTGGGCTTTAAGATGCCCATCATTACTCGAATGGTCGTCGTCTTGCCGGCGCCGTTGGGTCCCAGAAAGCCGAAGACCTCTCCCGGTTCGACTTCGAGGCTCAGGGACTCGACGGCGGCGAGCTTACCAAAATGCTTGGTGAGATTTTCCAGGCGAATCATGTTCCCATTAAATGACGGCAGACCGCAGACCGGCGACCGTCTGCTGTCTTTGGTCGGCGGTCGCTCTACGATGCCTCCATCACTTCGATCTTCAATTTGCCGATCAGTTGCAGGATGTCGATCTGGCGGTCGATCTCGCCTTCGAGAAATTTGATGTGCGTCACGTCCGCGGGAAACTGGTTCAGCACCGAGTCCACGGACACCCACTCTCCCAGCCAGACTTCGGACCACGCATGATAGTAGAACGCGCCGCGCAGATAGACCACCCCGACGACGGTTTTGGCTGGAATTCCGGCCGCCCGTGCCATGGCGTTAAACAGGACGGTATGTTCATTGCAATCTCCCCTTCGACTCTGCAGGACCTCGAGCGCGTTGGGTATGCTCACCGTCGGGGTCTTGGCGAGGCCCTTGTAAACCCAGTCTTTGAGGCGCAAGGTTGCCTTCACGGCGTCGGTCTCGCGCTTGAGCACTTTTTGAACCAGGGCGCGGATCTCGGGATGGTCGCTTTGCACGAACGGTGTGGGCTGGAGGTATGAGGCGAACCGGGATTCCCGGTTGGGAATTTCGTAAGCGCGGAGCCGGGTGAGATCTTCACGGCGGATCTCCAGGAGATCCCTGTCGAGGCGCTGCCGGCCACCGTTCAGGGAGAAATGGGCGGGGTCGAATCCCGCTAGCTTTAGCTTGAGACGTGTCTTTTGCTCGGGATTGACAATGGGGGTTTCGGAGGGCACGGCGGTTTGCGCGATCACATCGAGAGCAATCGATCGGTCGCGGGCGAGAGCCCGGGCCTGCTCGGGTCGCTCTTTGAGCAGCGCGAATCCCGCCGGGGTCTCCTCTTTGAGCGTCCTTCCTTGACCGTCGACCCAGGAGATGACGGAGACCCCCTTGAAGCGCTGCCGGATGCGGATGGCGGGCTCGAGTTCATCGCCGATCCGAATTCGCTCCCTTCCCTCGACGGTAACGGTTGTGACCTGTTGGGAAAGCGTCGCGGGATCGAAGGTCCAAAACAGGTGATCCTTTCCCGGCTCCAAGTTCTGCGTCGCGATGTACGGTTTGAGGCCCACAGACAAGTACGGCGCCTGGCTTAGCGACAGCGTTTTCTCCGTGCGGTGGCCGCCGGAGTCCACTTCCAGCTCGAGTTTGCCCGGCGCCACTTTACCACGGGCTTTAAAGCTCACGTCACGGGATTCGAGTTCGAAGGCGAAGCGCTTAACCGCCCAGTCGGCGGCGGCGTTCATCTCCAGACGGGTCTTCACGCTCTGCGTGACTCCCAGGAGGTTGAGCTGCAGGACGGAAAAATCGCGGACGAGATAGCCATCGGGTTCGGGGACGATCGTCTGTGCGGCGTAACCGATTTTCTCGCCCCGAAAGTAGATTCCCCACCATTCCTCCATCGGTTGCGTGATCGAGGTGGCAGGTTGCAGGCGAACGGGAAGCGGTGGTGCCCAGACCTGGCGCCTGAGGAGCAGGACATTCATGAGGCACCAGAAGAGGACAATCGCGACGATTAAGGATCGCTTCACAAACATAGAAGAAAAAACTATATCCATAGTAAAGGAAGCAGCAGGCGTTTTCAAACCAGGGGTATTTTGCAGCCGATGAGGTTCGTCGCCGACAAAATGCTGGGACGGCTGGCCCGGTGGCTTCGGGTGATCGGGCAGGATGTCACCTATGGCTCGCATCTATCGGGCTACGGGCTCATCCGCGCGGCGCGCAAGGAAGGGAGGCTGATCCTCACGCGGGATCGCCGCATCCGGAAAAAGAATCCTCCGGATTACCTCCTGATCGACAGCGATCGCTTCCGCGACCAGCTCAGGCAGGTGATTGAAGCCTGCGGCCTGGATCCGTTCAAAGATGCCTTCACGCGATGCGTGGAGTGTAATACCGCGCTCCAATCCATTGCCAAGGAATCCGTCAGGGAAAAAGTGCCGCCGTACGTTCTTTCCACCCAAGAGAAGTTTTCGGTCTGCCCGGCCTGCCATCGTATCTACTGGCCTGCCACGCACCAGCAAAAGATGGTCGAGGAGCTGAAGACAATGGGCTTTGGAGGCCGGTGAATCAGCATTTGTCCAGCCCTGCCTTCAGACCAAGCTGAGATTGACATAACACGCCGTTACCGGATACTGTCCCTCCCAAAAGGGCGGCTCAAGGCCGTTTTTTACTGTTGCAGCGGGGGCTGTTTCCGACCTCTCGGCGGCTGAGACTCAAAAGGAAATTCCTAGCCAGGGGCTGTGCCCCTTGAAATTCCCCGAAGTCAGAAGCTAGGAGTTATGACTTTCGCAAGTACGGTGATCAATCACTTCTCTTAATGGTCCCGACGAAAAAAACGCGAACAAAATTCACGTCTTTGAAAAGAAAGCCTATCACTTCGAGATTGGCAACGGTACCCTATCACTTACTCAGACTGACAGCTCTACCTCGAAGAGGGCGAGCCGGTCGGCATTGGCGGGTTGGGTAGGGCGGACCGCTCGTTGCCTGGCAGACCTTCTTCTGCAAATTTGACTCAAGGTACAGAAACGGATACATTCTCTCTAGTGGATTATGAAATCTAAACGTGTGGCAACGTTTTCTATTCGGGAAATCGAGCAGCGCTATCCCGATGAATGGGTCCTTGTTGAGGTCACCAAATCTGACAGGGTTAAAGGCCCCCTCTTTGGTCGCGTCTTGGCCCACAGCCGCCGCCGTGGGGATTTGGTGGAAGAAAATCGCGCCTTTTGTAAGCGGAATCCCCGAAGCATGACCTACGTTTTCTACGCCGGCCCGGTTGCCCCTGAAGGGCACACGGTTGTCGTATAATGCCCGAGACGACCCGTGTCCCTTTTATCACCGAGCACCAGCTCATCTCGGACTAATAATCTTGTCAAGCTTCAACTGTCTCTAGAGTTTCGCCCGACACCATCCAAGAACTTGGATTTGTGCTTTGGCTGTGTTATTTGTTCATATTACTTCCCCGGTAGCTCAGCCGGTAGAGCAGGTGGCTGTGACCCTAAACCGCAGCTTTCTGCCGTAAGGCAGATTGAAAAATCGGGTGAATTCAGGGAACCCTAAGCCGGAGCGCCCACTCTCTCGTATGGGAACCCTGAGCGAAGCCTGCCGAACGGGGATTCAGTAGGCAGGAACGTGCAGAGACTAGAGGTTGAGGATCCCCTTTTCCAATAAACCTCAGCAGCGCCCGACACCCTTCTCCGATGGAAGGGTGATGAGATAGTCCAAGCCTGACAGAAATGCCAGGGCACTTGTAACCACTTGGTCGGGGGTTCGAGTCCCTCCCGGGGAGCCAAATCTAACAGAAAGGCCGCCGCTCGACTATATTGGCGGCCTTAATTTTTGCGTTCACGCCAAAGACGCTTTACGACGCTCTGACGAAAGGAGCAGGCCCATGAGCAAGCCGGCAGGCAGGATCGACCGCGCGAAGTTCCGTGCAGTGATGCGGGAGCAGCGCGAGGAGGCGAAGAAGGGACCCGAAGGTCACACGATCCGGCAGCGCGCCGTCATCCGTCTCGTCGAAGACCAGCTCAAAGAGGCGAGGGTCGGTGAATATACCATTCTCTGCGACGAAGCCAAATCGCGCAAAGGCGGCGGCAAGGCGCCGTCCCCGCTCCAGTATTTCGTTGCCGCCGTGGGCTTTTGAATGTTCAGCCAGCTGACGCGGTACGCGTCGGAACTCGACATCCAGATTGACGAGGCGGAGATGGACATCCGAATGACGTACGACACGCGGGGAAAGCTCCTCCTTGCCGATGTCTCGCCCGGTTGCCAGGAGGTCACCTACGTTCTCAACATCCAAAGCCCCGCCTCGGCCGAAAAAGTAAGGCAGATGGTGGACATGATCGAGCGGGGCTGCCACACGATGAATACCATCAAGAATCCGGTGCCGGTTTCGGGCAGGCTCGTCCACAACGGCCAGGAGTTCGAAGTAAAGGTCTAGCGGTTTATGAATTTTTCCGGAAAGATCGATGTCAGTGTGCCGGCCCAGAACGCTTGGGACCTCCTCAACGACATCGATCGCTTCTCCTCCTGTCTGCCCGGGCTCGAAAGGGTGACGCAAATCGATGACCGCACGTTCGACGGCGTTATCGGCGCCGCCGTCGGACCCATCTCGGGCAAGTTTTCCTTCCGCGCGACCATCGTCGAAAGTACGCCGCCGAAGGCGCCTGTCTGCCGTGACGAGCACGGCACAGGCAGGATGGTGGTTCGAGCCGAAGGGACCGATTCGGTCACCAAGAGCACCATCAGCGGAGATCTGAACTTGACTTTGTCGGAACCGCAAGCGAACCGAACCGAGCTCAACTATCACGCGCAGGTCGCGATCAAAGGGCGACTGGCGATCCTCGGCGATATGGTCTTGCGCGCTACGGCGACCCTGCTGCTGGAAGAATTTTCCCGCCGCCTCAAACGGCGCTTGGAGGAGGACGCGGAGGACATCTAACCCACATTCCTCTGAAAGCTCCTCGGGGGCCGAGTTATCAGGCCGCGGCCGATGGACTAAGCTCCCTCGGGAAGCGCGCTCTCGGCTGCGGCCGATGGGCTGTCCTCGCTTGGCTCGGAATTTCAGATTGCAGATCTCATATCTCAGATTTGAGATTTGCAATTTGCCATTTGCAATCCCGAATGGCTTGTCCGCGGCCTTCCTCCTCGTCCCCCTCAGGCTTCGAGGAGCGGGTCCCGGCGTTCGGAGGAATCGGGGCTAATCAGTGGGATTGGGGAGGCCTTATGCTGGATCGTTACGACGTGATTATCGTGGGCGGGGGATCGGCGGGTTGTGTGGCCGCAGCTCGGCTTTCCGAGGACCCTAGGCGGAAAGTGCTGCTCCTGGAGGCCGGGCCCGATCCGCAGCCGATTCCAGAACTCGTCGCTGAGGCGGCGAATCAGGTCCGCCTGCTCCTGGAGTCTCCTTACGTCGCCATGTATCCGACCGAGCGAAGCCGGGATGGGAGTGTTTTCTATTCTCTGGCGGGGAGGATCATGGGAGGAGGTTCCTCGGTCAATGTCATGTCGGTTGTGCGGCCGACTAAGTTCGATCTCGACACCTGGGTCGAGCACGGAAATCCGGATTGGTCTTATGAGCGGGTGCTGCCGGTGATGAAAAGGATCGAGTCGGACCAGGACTATCCCGATGACCCCCTTCATGGACGCGACGGTCCCCTTTACGTCAGGAGGCCTTTTACTTTTGACATGCCCAGTTCGGCCCCGGTGCAAACGTTCATCGAGCGGGCGCTCGGCATGGGTTTGCCTTTGTGTCCCGATCTGAACGTGCCGAATCCCTATGGGATCTGCGGCTCCCCGTACAACATCAAAGACGGTAAGCGGCAGTCGACCGTCGTGGCGTATCTGAACGGCGCCCGCGGCCGCTCTAACCTCACTATAGTCGATGAGGCGCAGGTTGTATCGCTCGATCTTAGCGGCGCCCGGGTTGCAGGGGTCCGCTATGAGAAGGGCGGCGAGGCTCGCGCGGCAAAAGGGGGCCAGATCGTTCTCTCCGCGGGTGTCTATCACACCCCGCAGATCCTGGTGCTCTCGGGCATCGGACCGGAGAAAGAGCTGAAACGGCTGGGCATTCCGGTCGTGCATGCCTTGGCGGGAGTCGGCGAGAACTATCAGGACCATCCGGTAGTCTATATGACCTTTGAAGGTACCAAAGGCTTCCGCGAGGAGTGGGTGGTACCCCGCTTCCGCCTCATGATCAAGAAAAATTCGATCGGGGACTGCGCCAATTTTCACATCATGATGCGCCCGCCTACGGAGATAGAGGGGATCAAGCGGATGATGCCGATCTCGGCGCATCTTTTGGAACAGCGAAGCCGCGGCAGGGTCTTCTTAAAGAGCACCGATCCCCGGGCGCTCCCCGGCATCGACGCGCGAATGCTGGAGAACACTGGCGATATCCAAGCGATGGTTTCGGCGATGGAGTTTATCGCCGGGCTCGTGGAGGGCGACCCGGCGAGGGAATTTTACGGCCCGCTTATCCAGCCCACACCAGGAGAGGATTGGGCGCAATTCGCCCGTTCGACCTATGACAGCTATCACCACGGCGTCGGGACCTGTAAGATGGGGCCGGCTTCGGACCCGATGGCGGTGGTCGACGAGCGGTTGCGCGTGCACGGGTTGGAGAATCTGTGGATCGCGGATGCCTCCATCATGCCGACGGTCACCCATGCGAACACGAATCTCACCTGCATCATGATCGGCGAGCGCGTTTCCGATTTCATCAAAGAAGCGGATTAACCTATGTCTCGGAGAGACCGGCTGTAGAAGCCCCCTGTGGTGCGAGTTGCAGGGCTGGTTTAGCTCACCGATGGTTCTGTCCGTGACGCGTTGATGTCCGCTCCGTTCATAGCCTTGGTTACGGCGGTCTTCTATGCCACGGCTCTGGTCTCGGCCAGGCGCGGGTTGAGATATTCCACTCCCGCAACCGTGACGTGCGTGTCGGCGAGCGTGCACACGGTTACCCTGTGGTCCGCCATTTTTCTTACCGGGGGAATTCCCGAAGTTTCTCCCGTCGCCGTTTCATTGTTTGTCCTCGTCGGGATCACTCAGTTGGGAGTTCGGCTGTTCGCCTATACCGGCGTCCATAAAATTGGCGCTTCGCGGAGCAGCACGCTTCAATCCATCAGCCCGCTCATCAGCGCCATCATTGCGATCTCGCTCCTGCACGAAACCGCCGGCGCCGCGGTGCTCTCCGGCACGCTGTTGGTCGTGATCGGGATCGTTCTCATCTCGTGGAGACCCGAAGAAGAGATCTCGTCCTTTCGCTGGTGGCATCTGCTCTTTCCCCTGGCCGCGGCGTCTCTTACCGGGGTCAATCATCCGATTCGCCGCTATGCCTTGACCCTTTCTAATCAACCCCTGTTCTTCGCCGCCCTCATGGGCAGTGTCTCGCTGGGGGGCCTTTTAGGATATCTGGTCTTTTTCTCGGGCTTCAGGCGCCTGATCTGGAATCGGAAGGCGCTCTTGCCTTTCTTTGTCGCTGGCGTCTCGGAAACGCTATCGATCCTGCTGATCATCACCGCCCTGAGCGTCGGTCCCGTAGTGGTGGTCGCGCCGATTGCTTCCACCTATCCTGTGTGGGCCCTGCTCGGGACGGTAATTTTTCTGCGCGACTTCGAGCGCGTCAACCTGCTCACCGTGCTCGGGACCGCTTGCGTGGTCGCGGGAACGATCGCGATCCACTTGGGTCATGGGTAGCGGTGGCTTCGGAGATCCCTTCCCCTCGCCAAGTTCGGAACCAAGCTCCCTCGGGAAGCGCGCTCTCGGCTGCGGCCGATGGGCCTGTGCCATGAGTCGTGCTGTTTGTAATCGGACGTCCGCAGCCTCGCTCGCCCCGTAGAGTATGGTGTTGACCACGGTGACGGTTCCTCGACCGTACACTTACTCAACGGGGCTCGCGCTCTGGTGCCTGGCAGGTCGTAGCGCGTTTGTTTACCGGCGCTCACTGCGAACGTATCGTTTGCAGGCCTCCTCAAGGTAGAGGCTCATTGCCCTCGACCGGAGAGGCTCGCCCCCGAGACCGCTGAACCGTTGCGCGGGCTCGAGGAGCGGGCCCTGAATTTCATAAGCGCGGGTCGAGCCGTAATTGACGGGACGGCCAAAGCGAGATAGATTGCGCCTATCGTCGACGATGTGAGTCGGAGAAAATCCGGCTCATCGAAGGGAGAAAACGCCATGGGTGCCATGATGGGAAGCGGGGACTTTCTCTACGAGGTCGCCGAAGGATGGGGCAAGTTACCTGACGGCTGGTCTTACCGCGAGGTCGCTGCGGTGGGGGTCGACCGAAAGGACCTGGTTTATCTCTTCAGCCGCGGCGCCCATCCCGTAATCGTCTTTGACAGCGAGGGGAACTTTCTCCGCTCGTGGGGAGAAGGCATCTTCAAGCGTCCCCATGGGGTCACGATGGGGCCCGACGATACGATTTTCCTGACCGACGACGGTGACCATACCGTGCGCAAATGCACGCTGGATGGCAAGGTTTTGCTCACGCTCGGTGTTCCCGGCAAACCGGCTCCTTTTCAGAGCGGGGAGCCCTTCAATCGATGCACCCACGTCGCCTTCTCGCCGAAGGGGGAGATCTACGTTTCGGATGGCTATGGCAACTCCCGCGTGCATAAATACATGCCGGATGGGAAGCTCATGTTCTCGTGGGGAGAGCCGGGCTCCGATCCGGGCCAGTTCAACATCGTCCACAACATCTGCACGGACAAAGACGGGTACGTTTACGTCGCCGATCGCGAGAATCACCGGATTCAAGTTTTTGACCCGAATGGAAAGTTTGAGACCCAGTGGCACAACATACATCGCCCGTGCGCGCTCTACATGGATACCGGGCCCATTCCGCTCTGCTACCTGGGAGAGCTGGGGCCAGGGCTGCCCACCAATAAAGATATTCCGAACCTGGGGCCGAGGCTGAGCATCCTCGACATGGAAGGAAAAGTGCTCGTCCGCCTTGGGGACATCCGGGGCGGCGAGGGTCCGGGGCAGTTCATCGCGCCCCACGGGCTCGCGCTCGACTCCAAAGGGAACATCTATGTCGGCGAGGTCTCCTGGACCATCCTGGGCCAGCGTCTGGATCCGCCGCGCGAGCTTCGGAGTCTCCAGAAGCTGATCAAGCGTAGTTGAGCGACTTTTCAAGCAGGGCTTTATGACGGTGAGGCTTCCGAGCCCTATCGGAAAGGACATCTCGGATCACTGGGTGCAAATCGAAGAGAGTCCCCGGCGGGTCCGCGTCGCATTTGGCGGTGAGACGATCGCGGACAGCAAGCACGCCCTCCTTCTTAGAGAGGCCGGTTGCTTGCCGGTTTATTATTTTCCGCAACGAGACGTCAGGATGGAGCGGCTTCGGGCCACGGAGCGCCGAAATCGCTGTCCCTACAAGGGCGAGGCGGCTTATTTTACCGTGGTTGCCGGCGACCGCGTGGCCGAGTTGGGGGCGTGGAACTACACGCATCCGCCGCTGCAGTGCGCGGAGCTCAAAGATTATGTTTCTTTCGAGTGGAGCCAGATGGATGCGTGGTATGAGGAGGACGAGGAAATCTTCGTCCATCCGCGCGATCCGTACAAGCGTGTGGATGTTTTGCAGAGCTCCCGGCACGTGCGAGTCCTAGTCGGTGGGGAGGAAGTGGCCAACACGCGCCGCCCCCGGCTACTCTTCGAAACGAACCACCCGCCCCGTTATTACATTCCCCCGGAAGACGTGCGGACCGAGCTCGTGATCCCGAGCTCGACAATAACCCGGTGCCCCTACAAAGGTGTGGCGTCGTACTGGTCTGTGAGAATTGGCGAGAGGATTTTTCCGGATCTCGTTTGGAGCTACCTCGACCCGATCCCTGAATGCCCGAAAGTTCGGGGCTTTTTGTGCTTCTTCCAGGAGCGCGCGCCGGAGATCTACGTTGATGGCGAGCGGGTGCCGGTGCCGAAAACCAAATGGTCGCGTTCCGACGCGGAGCATCTTTAATCGGACGGTCCTGAGGCACCGCGTGGGAAAATATGGTGTCTTGCTTGAGTGCAGTTGAATTTGGGAAGGAGTCAATCGATGTGTGAGTATCACCCCGAAGCAAAACTGCGGCCGGATGACGACGCGGGTTATCCGGGCATAAAAGTCATCGATGTGTCTTCCCTCATGTCTTATGCCCGTTTTCTTTGCGGCGAAGAAGGGCTGCGAAGGACCGCGGTGGGCTTCATCGGTTACTGCGCCGTTGGAAAAGGCGATAAGGTATTGATCGGCGTGGACAGCCATTACGATCCGCGCATCGCGGAGTCGATTGCGGCGGCCTTGAGGGAAAAAGGAGCCAAGGCTGATATCATCGTCGTTGATGTCGGACCGGACCGCCCTTTCGACGAGTTCGATGAGATCCGGGTCGTGATTCGTCGCGAGTCTTCGAGGACCAACCCGCGCCGTTGGGAAGGGGCAAGGTGGATCGAGGAGCTGGCGGAAAAAAACGGCTACCAACTGCTCATCCACGGTCGAGGCGGCGGCATCCCCAAGACTTCTTTCCACTATGAGCCCATCCCGTGGCAGGTGATCGAGCAGTTTGCGAGCGCCGCCACTATGTATCCCCGCGAAGTCCAACGTCTTATCAACTTCAAAGCGTGGGAGCCAATCTGGAAGAAGGGCAAAGGAGGCAAGATCCACATCACGGATCCCGAAGGGACCGACATCAGCTACACGCTTTGGGAGGATTATTTTACCGGCGACTGGTTCGCCTTTAACGAAACTCCTTTTTGGGGTCATCTGATGGCCCATCCGTGGACGCCTGTGCTCGAGAAAGAGGACGCGACGGGCGTGATCTCGGGCACCACGAGCCACTACTCAAAGCCGTTTCCGCTCGTCAGGGTGACCATCGAAAGGGGAAAGGTGGAAAAAGTCGAAGGCGGGGGGCTCTACGGGGAAGCGTGGCGAGAGCTGATGGATGAGACGAAGAACACCCGGTATCCCTCGTTTCCGGACAAAGGGCTCTTCTGGCTGTGGGAAATGGCCGTCGGAACGCACCCCAAGATCACCCGGCCCTCGAACATCCACATGCTGTCTTCGGGCGGGGCGGAATGGGAGAGGCGAAGGTCGGGGGTCATCCATACAGGGTGTGGGACCGCATGGCGGGCGGCGGAAGAAGAGTGGGCCGCCGAGAGAAAACTCGCTTACGGTCACCTTCACGTTCATCTGCTTTTCCCCACCCTCGATCTCATGACCAAGCAAGGCGAGCAAATCCGCATCATCGAGAAAGGGCGGCTCGTCGCGCTCGATGATCCCGAGGTGAGAAAGGTCGCGGAGAAGTACGGGGATCCGGATGCGCTTCTGAAGGAGGACTGGATTCCTGACATTCCGGGGATCAACGCGGCCGGCTCCTATGGCGACTATGCCCGCGAGCCAGCGCGGTGGATTTATCAGGCGACAGGCACGAGGCAATAAGCAACAGGAATTTTAGGGAGGGGCTAGAGGGTTAGGGGTATGCCTAATTGGAAAGCACGCATCGGTTATCTTTCTCCTTCGGTTTTTGAGATTCCCTCCGATTGGAGCGACATCCTTCCTACGGGTTTCACGCTTGTGTCCACCGGTCTCAACGTGCGCGCTCATACGCCGGAGGAGTTTGACCGAGCTATCGAATCGTTGGAGTCGAGTCTCTCGGTCTTCGTGGCCGAAGAAGCCGACTGCATTCTTTTGGCTGGCATCACCGTCGCAGTCCAGCGCGGCTACCGCGCGGAAGAAGAACTGGTCGCTCGCCTGACCCAAAGTCTCGGGCTTCCCGTGACGACGTCTCTCTACGCAAACGCCGAGGCCCTGAAGCACGTGGGCGCCAAGAAGATCGTCATCGCCACGGCTTATTTGGAGCGGATCAATCAGGCGCTGAAGCGCTACTTTGAAGACGCGGGCTTTGAGGTTTTAGCCATTCGAGGGCTTGGGGTCTCCGAGCCCGTCGGCCAAGCAAAGCTTCCCGATGATGCCTCTTACCAGGTCGCTCGCGGTGTATTCGGGGAGCATCCCGAGGCCGATGGGATCCTTGTCCATGGGAGGTGGAACTCGCTCGCCCATGTGGAGAGGCTCGAGCGGGAAACCGACCGTCCGGTGGTCGCCAGCACTGCCGCGTCCCTGTGGTGGGTGCTAAAGACTTTGGGGATGAAGCTTCCTCTGGAAGGCTTCGGGCAGATTCTAAGGTAGATTCAGACCGTGCCTTTTATCCGTTACTATGCCGCTTTCTCGCTGGCCGCGGATCGGGGAGGACGTAGAGCAATGGCCGTCAGTCCTTAATGCGGTTTAAAGTGCTGCAAACGAAAATAGACAGGTGAAAAAGCGTGGAAGCTAAGGGACACAAGAGGCTCATATGAGAGCCATGAAAGCAGGTAAAAACGTCTTAACCGAGGAGATGCTTCAGGAGATCGTCCGGCGAATTGTCGAAGTGGCCAAGCCGGAGAAGATCATCCTTTTCGGCTCTGCGGCTAGGGGAGAGATGGGGCCAAATAGCGATGTAGATTTGCTGGTCATCAAAAGGGGCAAATATCACCGCCGCCGCGTGACCGGAAAGATATACATGAATATGTTCGGTGTCGGCCAGGCGGTGGATGTAATTGTGGTCACGCCTGAAGAGGTCGAGAGGTACCGCAATACCCATTGCCTTGTCATTAAACCCGCTTTGCAAGAGGGGAGAGAAGTCTATCATGCCTAAGCGCTACCCGCCCGAAGATCCCAGGGAATGGTTGAATCGGGCTCGAAGCAACCTTGCTCGAGCCAAGGTTAAGCACAAAGGGGTGTACCTAGAAGATCTCTGCTTCGATGCTCAGCAGGCTGCGGAAAAGGCCATAAAGGCAGTGTTAATTAAACAGGATGTGAAATTTCCCTATATTCACGACCTGGCTGAGCTTCTTACCCTGGTGGGAGAGACCGGCATAAAGATTCCAAAGTCCATGAGGGTGGCAGGAGAGCTAAGTAAGTTCGCAATTTTTACGCGCTATCCTTTCGAAAGTTCTCCCATAGAAGAAAAAGAATATAGGCAGTCAGTTAAGATCGCGGAGCAAGTCGTTAAGTGGGCCGAGAAAATCATCTCGGGAAAGCGGCGATAAAGAACTATGCCTAGCCTCGCCTCGGAAAGAGCCGCGGTTCAAGACCCCCTGATCAGCTATGCGGTTGAAATCGGGTGGGCCTACTTGTCGCCGGAGCAGGCTTTGACGCTCAGGCGGGGGCAGAGTGGGACGCTTCTCTATCCGATCCTAAGAGACAAGCTCATTGCCCTTAATCCCGGCATCGTTACGGTAGAAAACGTTGATCAGGTTATTGGCAAGATCGAGAGTGTCCGAAACAACATCGAGGGGAATGCGGAGGTTCTGGCGTGGCTAAGGGGTGAACGGTCTGTTTATGTCGAGAATGAGAAGCGGCAGCGGAACGTCACCCTCATCGACTTCGAGCACCCGGCTTACAATACTTTCCATGTCACCGACGAATGGCAATACACAAACGGGCAACACACCAACCGGACTGACGTGCTCCTTCTTATTAATGGGATGCCCGTGGCGCTGGTGGAAACCAAGGGCGCCGCGAAGCAGGAGGGAATCGAGGAAGGGATCACTCAGGTTCGCCGCTATCACCTTGAGACGCCCGAGATGATGACGGCGCCGCAGGTCTTTAACGTGACGCACCTCATCGACTTCTATTACGGCGTTACCTGGAACCTGGATCGGAAGGACATTTTTGACTGGAAGGACGAGGAGAAGGGCAACTTCGAGAGAAAGGTGAAGCGCTTCTTTGCCCGGGAACGCTTCCTCAAGCTCCTGGGCGAATGGATCGTCTTTTACACAAAGGATGATGAGCTAAAAAAAATCGTCTTGAGGCAACACCAAATGCGGGCGGTAGATAAGGTTGTGGAGCGCGCCTTAGACCCGGAAAGGAACAGAGGTCTCATATGGCACACTCAAGGTTCTGGGAAGACTTTCACGATGATCAAGGCGGCGGGGCAGATCCTAAGCCATGCGGCCTTCGACCTGCCTGCCGCGACCCGCACGGCGCAGGCAGGGAAGCCGACTGTGATCATGCTCGTGGACAGAAACGAGCTTGAAGGCCAGCTTTCCGGTTGGATCGAAAGCGTTCTCGGCGAGGGACGGGCCGAGGTCGCCAGGAGCAAGCAACACCTGCGGGAGATACTGGCGTCTGATTACAGGGGCTTGGTTGTCTCAATGATCCACAAGTTCGACCGCGTAGACGCGGACCTGTGCACGCGCAATAATGTCTTTGTCTTGGTGGACGAGGCGCATCGTTCGACCAGTGGAGACCTTGGCATTTACCTTTTAGCCGCGCTTCCCAACGCCACTTTCATCGGCTTTACGGGAACGCCGATCGACAGGATCGCCTACGGCAAAGGGACATTCAAGGTTTTCGGCAAAGATGATCCCCAGGAATATCTGGATAAATACTCGATCTCGGAGTCCATTGAAGATGGCACGACGGTCAAGCTCCATTACGCGCTCGCCGCCAATGACATCCGGGTGCCGCGGGAACAACTTGAAGAGGAATTTCTCGGTCTCGTGGAGGCCGAGGGCATAAGCGACATCGAGGAACTGAACAAGATACTCGACAGAGCGATAAAGCTAAAGGCGTTTTTGAAAGCTTCGAGCCGCGTCGACAAGGTGGCTCGGTTTGTGGCCGACCATTTCAGGGAAAATGTCGAGCCCATGGGCTACAAGGCGTTTCTCGTGGGAGTCGACCGCGAAGCGTGCGCGCTTTATAAACAGGCCTTGGACAAGTATTTGCCCACCGCCTACTCAACCGTCGTATACACGGCGGCCCATAACGACAGTCCGCTTTTGGCCAGCTATCACCTGAGCGAAGATGACGAGAAGAAAGTCCGCAAGGCCTTTATTAAGAAAGAGCTGCTCCCGAAGATTCTCATCGTCACTGAAAAGTTGCTGACCGGCTTTGACGCGCCGATCCTCTACTGCATGTACCTGGATAAGCCGATGCGAGACCACGCGCTTCTTCAGGCCATTGCCCGCGTCAACCGCCCGTATGAAGAAGAGGGACAACTCACGAAGCCGGCTGGATTGGTCCTCGATTTTGTCGGCATCTTCGAGAATCTGGAAAAGGCGCTGGCCTTCGATTCGGAAGTTGTTGCAAGTGTCATTCAAAATATCAATGTCCTGAAGGATCGGTTCGCGGCTCTGATGAGAGAGCAGGCCCCCGTCTACCTTGCGCTCTATCAGGGGCCCGTTGACGACAAGACCATTGGGCGGGCCATCGAAGCATTTGCGGATAAGCAGGAGCGCGAGCGATTTTGCCAGTTCTTCAAAGAGCTTCAGACGCTCTACGAGATTATTTCTCCCGATCCGTTTTTGCGAGACTATATCCACGACTACGGGAGACTCTCGTTTCTCTACGAGCTTGTCCGCAATGCATTTGTCCGTTATCCCGGCCTCTACTGGGACATTGCGAAGAAAACCGAGGGGCTGGTTCGGGAGATGGCGGAAGCCTATGGCCTTGAGAGGACGCTTCACCTTACTAAAATCGATGAGAAGGCGCTTTCGGCTCTGAAGCGGTTCCCGTCATCCGATACGGTAAAAATTATCAACCTCGGCAAAAGCTTGATAGATGCTGTTTTTAGAGAAGCCACCAAGCAACCCTATCTTTTACCCATAGGCGAACGGGCCGAGACCATCCTCGATTGGTACGACAACCGCCAGTTGAGCACCCAGGAGGCTTTAAAACAGCTTGAAAAACTCCTTTCCCAATACATTGAAGCCCGTAAAGAACATGAGCAAAGCGGGCTGGACCTTAATACGTTTACGATCTACTGGGCGCTCAAGCAGGCAAATGCGCCTGAGCCTGAGAAAATCGCGCCGTTGTTGAACGCCGCTTTTGGTCGTTTTGCAAATTATCGCCATAACGCCGCCGACCTTCGCCAGCTTAAAGCCGAGCTATATAAGTCGCTCCTGCCTGCCGTCGGGAAAGAACGGATGGTGGAGCTTGTGGAGCGAATTCTTACATCGAAGACGAAATGAGAAGTAAAGGACGCACGAATACCAAAGGACGCTCGCCATGGATTTAAAGCTCGAAGGCAAAAAAGCGCTAGTGACCGGCGCCAGCCGGGGTATCGGCAAGGCGATCGCTCGACAGCTTGCCCGCGAGGGAGTCGATTGCGCGATCTGCGCCCGCACGGAAGGCGCGCTTAAGGCGGCGGCTGAGGAGCTTGAGCGGGAGACGGGAAGGCACGTGCTTCCCATCGTCGCCGACATTTCTCAGGCCGGCTCCATCAAGCGCCTGGTGGACACCGCCAGCACGGGTTTGGGAGGCATCGATATCCTGGTCAACAATGCCGGTCGCGTCTCGGGTGGAGTCGCTGAGGATTTTGCCGGCGTAACCGATGATCTCATCCTGCGTGATTTCGAGGAGAGGGTGCTCGGCTATCTCCGCTGTGCGCGCGCCGTGGTCCCCCTAATGAAGAGCGCTGGCTGGGGCCGGGTCATCAATATCGGCGGTATGGCCGCGCGGACCGCCGGCGCCATCAGTGCAGGCGCAAGGAATGCGGCGACGGTGCACCTGACGAAGTCGCTTGCGGTCGAGCTGGGGCGCTGGGGGATCAACGTGAATGCGATTCACCCCGGGGCCACCGTTACGGAGAGCTTGGGCGAGCGCCTGTCCGGTCGGGCGGCGCGCCGGGGAGTCACGGTCGAGGAGTTGACCCAACAGATCGCCGCGAACGTTTCCATCGGCAGGCTCGTCACGGCCGAAGAAATCGCCTATGTCGCCGCGTTTCTCGCCTCGCCTCTTTCCGTGGGCATTAATGGCGAAGTGATGGTGGTCTCAGGCGGTGTGGGTTCCGCCGTCCACTACTGACAGCGTGGCCCACTTCCATCCATCAGAAAAAGGCATGCGCGCGCTCAATTGGAACGGTAAACTACGCTCCCTCGGGGAACGCGCTCTCGGCTGCGGCCGATGGGTCCGTGCCATGAGTCGTATCGTCTGTGATCGGACGTCCGCAGCCTCGCTCGCGCTCTCCTCGTTCGCGTGGACAGCTTTCGCGCCTCGAAAATAGCCATGCGCGCCCTCAATTGGAATGGTAGCGAGTTCAGCCTGGATCCGGCCTATCCGACGCCCGCGGCCGACGATCTTTCGTCCCTCATCCGGGTTCGGCTCGCCGGCATCTGCTCCACGGATCTCCAGATTTTGCGCGGCTATATGGGGTTTCGCGGTGTCCTCGGACACGAAATGGTGGGTGAAGTGGTGGAGGGGCCTCGGGAGCTTGTCGGGAAGCGGGTGGTCAGCGAGATCAATTTCGCCTGCGGGCGATGCGAGTCTTGCGGCATCGGGCTCGGTCGGCACTGCCCGAGGCGTCGGGTGATGGGCATTCTCGGCGCTGGCGGGAGCTTCGCCGAATATGTGGCAGCTCCGACCGAAAACCTCCACCTCGTGCCCGATGGCTTGTCCGACGAAGAAGCGGTTTTCACTGAGCCCCTGGCCGCGGCCTTTGAGATTCTGGAGCAGGTCGAACTGAACTTTTCGGACGAGGTGCTTGTGCTGGGAGACGGCAAGCTGGGACTCCTCTGCGCTCAGGCTCTAAGATTGACCGGTGCCCGCGTGAGCGCGGTGGGAAAGCATGAGAAGAAGCTCGCAATCTTAAAGAAACTTGGCATCCGTGCGCTCCCCCTATCTGATTGGAAACCTCACCCCTGTGATGTGGTGGTCGAAGCTACGGGATCGACTTCGGGCCTCAAGATAGCGATAGACGCGGTGCGGCCGCGCGGGACGCTGGTTTTGAAAAGTACGCTCGCGCACGATCACTCGCTATCGCTGGCGCCGGTAGTTATCAACGAGATCACGGTAGTGGGCTCGCGCTGCGGGCCTTTCCCGCCGGCCCTCGAGGCCCTGGCAAACAAGAGTATTTCGGTGACGCCGTTGATCGAAAAAGTCTATCCCTTAAACGAAGGGGTCGAGGCTGTGGCCGACGCAGGCCGCTCAGGCGCTCTTAAGGTCCTGCTTCGACCGTGAGGAATAGCGAGCAGCGAGGCTCACTCATCACTATGACAAACGTCAGAATACTTGCTACATCCACTGTAATTTCCCTGTGACCTTACCCTCACTCTAACCCTCTCCCTGCCAGGGAGAGGGAAGGGTGAGGGTCAAAAAGGCTTCGGCAGAGGGGCCAGAAATATAACAGAATTAAAGACGTTTGTATTAGTTTAACTGTCTGCGAGTAGTGGATTTAGCTCGCGAAAAAACTCTCCGATCGCGCCTCTATAATTGAAATCCGCGAGGTCGTCCAGCGGCGTGGGGTCGCGGTTGATGATGGCGAGCATGGCCCCGCCTTGCTTGGCGATCACCGGGAAGGAGGCGGCGGGCTGCACGACGAGGGAGGAGCCGACAACGATGAAGATCTTCGCGGCCTGACTCCATTCCTGGGCACGTCTCATGGCTTCAACAGGCATCGGCTGGCCGAAAGATATGGTTGCAGGTTTGAGCGGGCCCCCACAGGTGTCGCAAGGCGCGGGAGGCTGTGGAAGTCGAGCGTAGATCGGCTCCGGGTCGAACTCCTTTCCGCATTGCAGGCAAGTAATTTTCCGGTCGGTCCCGTGGAGTTCGACGATCTTTTCTTCCGAGACTCCCGCCAGGCCGTGTAGGCCATCGACATTTTGCGTGATCAGGCCGAGCAACTGTTCTCTCTTTTCAAACGCCGCGATCGCATTATGGCCGATGTTGGGCTTGACGTTTTTATAAAGTTTGTGGGTTTCCTTCTTCATCTTCCAGTAGCGGACCCGCGCCTCCTCGCTGTTGAGAAACTCGTCGAAGTAGACGGGCTGATACCTGGTCCAGATTCCGCCTGGGCTTCGGAAGTCGGGCACGCCCGATTCCGTGCTGATGCCCGCACCGGTGAAAAAGACGATCTCTCTGCATCCGCGGATACGGGCGGCGAATTCGTTAAGCATCATCGGCGTTGTTCCAAGTTTAAGGGCCGATGCAGTTTAATACAAGCGCATTAAGTCGTGTCACATTTTGCACTTTGAAATTCGCAATCCCGTAGGGAAGGTGTCAACGGCCCAAGACCTCCTGTCGTCGCTGCCAGTTGATGCTCGCGCGCACGGCGAAGTAGGAAACAACGAATGTCACGACCCCAAGAGCAAAAGCCAAGCGGTACGAACCCGTGAGGTCGAAGAGGGCTCCGCCGAGCCAGGACCCCAGCGCCATCCCGATTCCAAAGCCGATCTCGAGGAAGCCGAAGATGGTGCCTACGTGGCTGCCGCCGAAGATATCGCCGATGACCGCCCCGTAAGTGGGATTGCCGGCGGCATGGCCAATCCCGAATAGAACAGCCGCCGCATAGACGAACCAAACCGGAAAGTCCGGGTTGAGCACAGCCAGACCAGCGGCTCCTGCCCGCGAAGAGCTTCTCGAAGCCTTCCTGCACCAGGTGTGCCACGACGTGCGTGTAAAAAATATAGAGACCTGTCCCAAGGGCGAGGTGCCCCACGGTGATGCTCCAGAAGGGAAACGAGCGCAGCGCAGCCTTGAGCGTCCACCGCCGGGTTTGAGGCGGTTTTCGGCGCCTCGCCTCGTGGCCGTCGACGGCCGAGAGCAGCTCCCCGTCGGGGAGTTGCCCTATCTCGGAGGGGCTCCGGCGCTGGAGAAAGGCGTTGGTCGGGACGAGGGCGCACAGGGTAAGCGCGCCGAGCAGCATGAACGCGGAGCGCCATCCCGTAAGCGATATGAGGAGTTGAGTTAGCGGAACGAGGAGCAGCATCCCGAAACCTTGCCCCATGGTCGCGAGACCCATAGCCGTGCCTCGGCGGCGCACGAACCAATGGGAGATGAGGGCGCTCTGGCTGACGAAGCCCAACACTCCTTGGCCCATAGCGACAATGACGCCATAGGAAAGGGAGAGTTCCCACAGCGAACGGCTCAAGCCCGAGATCAACAACCCCGAGCCGATCAGCAATCCCCCAAGGGGCATCAACGCGCGGTTAATCGAGACGATGCTCGCGCCGACTCCGTGGGACCAACGAAAGTCCTCCAGCAACGCGACGTAAAAGACGCTGAAGGATCCGGATACCCCGCGCACGAACGTCGTGTTGCAAAAGCTCAAGGCAAGGATTACATAGCCGTAACAGAACGCGCGCGGCGCCATTAAACCGGCACTATATGGGGAAACTGCCGTAGGTGTCAAAAGTGGAGGGGTCATGGGCCAAATGGGTCTGGACTTTCTAAAAGGGTGTAGTAGGCTAAGCGGGTAAGCGGGTCTTGACCTTTTCTATAAGGATTTGCGATAATCGCCCCCTGTTGCTGGCGGACTGAGCTGTAGGTGCCATACTTTTTATGGAAGTCCAGGAAAAAGAGACCCAGTACGCTGAGCTCGTCAAGCTTTTAGCGTTCGTCCTCAACAGCTACCGCCTCTATACTGAAAAGCATCCCGCGACACAGCTCGCGATCCGCAATTTCTCCACCAGCCTGGAAAACCTTCTCCAGACAGAGACTGGCTTCACGTTAGGGTTTATTGAAGGGCGCATGCTCGCCAATGACCTGTCCATGGACATCAAAAAGCCTGGTGTGCCCCAGGTGGTCCGGGATTGCCAGCGTCTGCAAATCGAGAGTTTGACCTTCGCGCGGGGAGTCAGCGAGGAGGAACTCAACTCGTTCTTCCAGCTCATGGCGAGCCCGCCAAGAACCCTTGAAGGCATGGGCGGATTCAAGACCGCGTTTGAACAGGCCAGCTTTGAGCACATCCGTCTCGGCGCGTTGTTCTTTAAGCTCGTCAAGGAAGAGGAGGAGGTCGTACGCAGAGAGGATATCGGCCCGGCGGAGCGGGAGGCGAGGGAAGAAGCCGCGGCTGAGCCGGCGCGCAAAATCGAGCGCATGGAGGAGGTCATCGAGCATTGCTTGAAAGGCAGCCAGGGAGGCATCGATTTCGATGCCGAGAGGCTGTCCTTCGAGGTGGAAAAAAAGCCCGATGTCGTGGTGCGGCAGATGCTGGATCAAGCTACCGACCTGGACGGGCTCAAGCGCATTGTGGCGGGCGTCAGCGGTTTTATGGAAAGCCGCTTGGCCGAACCGTTCATTCAAGAAGGCACGGATTTTTCCTTGCCGGTAAGCCGCCTGGCCAAGGAATTCAGAAAAACGGTGTTGAGCCCCGAGGCGCCGGCTGCATTCAAGGACTCGGCGGAGGAGTTGACGCGCGTGTTGGAGCAGGCTGCGGACTCCATCAAGCTCGGGCTTGTGGTCAGAGCCTTCCAGGAAGGGGGTGGAGATGAAAAGGCTCTGGCCAGGGTAGGCGCGCGATTTCTCCGCAGCAAAGAGGCCCGAGAAAAGCTCATCGGCCCCTTGCGCGAGAGACTGAACCAACTCGGCATCGGGGAGGATGCGTTTGATCAGGCCTTGACGGACCTGGAGGAAAAGCGTGCTCCCAGGCGAGCGCGCCCGGTCGACGTCACGCCTGAGGAGCTGGAGGAACTCCGCCGGCTGAAGGACCGCTTCGAAAAGGAAATCGCTGCCGGGGCCGAGAAAAAGGCGCTTCGGCTCGATCAGGAAAAACAAAGGGTGCTCGACGAGATCCTCACGGCGATGAACGCGAGCCCCGGGCTTCGTGCCGCCGTCGATACGCTGCTCAACCATATCGATTCATTTTCTCCCCCGGGGGCCGCTTCTACAGTGCGGGTCATCAATCGAGAAGCGAGCGACTTCGAGGCCCTGGCTTGCCGAAATCTCAACGGCGGCAAGCCTAACGGCTGGCAATCGGCCCACAGCCTGGCCCGCGCCGCGATGGCGACCGGCTCCCCTCTGGTGGTTCAGAATCTGGAGTCCGATCCGCGCGCGAAAGATCATGAGTTCGTGCGCAAGTATGGCCTGGTTTCGTACCTGGGCGTGCCGCTCGTGGCGAGGCTGGACGTGGGCGTGCTGGAATTCTTCACCAAGGAACAACATCAATTCAGCGAGGAAGAGATCGGGCTGCTCGCCACGGTGGCCGATCAGGCGGCCACGGCGATCCACCATTCCCAGGCGAATGAGGAGACAAAAAGGCTCGCCGAAGAGCTGGTCAAATCCAACCGGGTGAAGGAAGAATTTTTGGGGGTGGTCTCCCACGAGCTGCGCACGCCTCTCTCCGCAATCATGGGGTACGCGGGGATGATCAAAGAGCGGGCGTTGGGCGACCTCAATCCGCGTCAGGAAGAAGCCCTGGAAAAGGTGATGACGCGGTCGAGCGAGCTGCTGGGGATAATCAACACCATCCTGGAGGCGACCACCATCGAAGCGGGGGGCGTTCGGGTGGAGCGTCAGGAGGTTCACCTGGCCGGCCTGCTGGAAGAGATCAAGGCGTCGTACGATGGGCCGTTGGGAAAAGAAATCACGCTGGTTTGGGACTGTCCCGCGGGCCCGCTCGTCATCAAGACCGACCGGGTAAAGCTCAAGCATATTCTGAAGAATCTGATCCGCAACGCAATCGAATTTACGGACAAAGGGCAAGTCACGATCTCGACTCGCTATTCGATCGAGGCCAGAAAAGTGGAGTTTAAGGTAGCGGACACCGGCAACGGCATACCGGCGGCTTTTCTGCCATGGGTTTTCGACCTGTTCCGCCAGGTCGACAGCTCGGGGGCCAGGTCTCACGGCGGGCTGGGTCTCGGCCTTTATATCGTGAAGAAATACACCGAGATGCTTGGCGGTATGGTCCAGGTGGAGACCGACAACGGGAAAGGCTCGATCTTCACCGTAATCCTGCCCTTGGAAACTGTGGCACCGCAGCCGGGATTGGCGACCTGATTCGCGCCGGCCTTCCTTCCTGAGAAACCCTCTTTGCGATCCCGTAGGGCAAGTGCCCTCTCCTGTCGCAGCTCGCCCTCTCGACCGGCACACTTTCACTTTCGAAGCCCGAAGGGGAGCGCGAGCCCCGTTGAGTAAGTGTACGGTCGAGGAACCGTCACCGTGGTCAACACCATACTCTACGGGGCGGGCGAGGCTGCGAACGTCCGATTACAGACGGCACGACTCATGGCACGAGCCCATCGGCCGCAGCCGAGAGCGGGCTTCCCGAGGGAGCTTCCTGACGGGGACAGGCACGCAAGCGAGCCAGTCCCCTTGCCACGGCCTGATGGATAGAGAGCACCTGGAGCGGTCAGCCTCGCATCGCCGATCGCCGGATAATTCCGTACTGCTTCAGTTTGCGAAAGAGCGTAGCTTTGGAGATGCTCAGGTGTTTTGCCGCCCTGGTTGCATTGTGGTCCAGGCGGGAGAGGGCGTCGAGAATGGCTCTCTTTTCCAGCTCTTCCAGCGGGAGAATTGGCGCCGTCCCTGTTTCCACTGGGCCGGCGGATTCGGCGGGAGCGGCTGGCCGCGGCGACCGGTCAATTTTTTCCCGGATCTCATCGGGGAAAACCTCTGGTCCGATCTCGTTCTCCGCCGCCAATACCATCGCGCGCTCCATCGCATTGCGCAGCTCGCGCACGTTGCCGGGCCAGTCGTGCTTCAACACCAACTGCTCCGCTTCTGAGGAGAGGCGCTTGGTCGGCCCGCCTCTGCGGCGCGCATGCATGTCAAGGAAGTGTTGCGCCAGCGGCAACACGTCTTCCGGTCGGTCGCGCAGGGGCGGGAGGTTAATCGTGAACGTATTGATCCGATAATAGAGGTCCTGGCGGAATAGCCCCCTGTCGATCTGTTGGAAGAGTTTCTTATTGGTCGCGGCGACGATCCGCACATCGACCTTGATCTTTTCATGACCGCCCACGCGTTCGATCTCGCCGGTTTCCAAAACCCGTAGGATCTTGGCCTGCGTGTGCAGCGGCATGTCCCCGATCTCGTCGAGGAAAGCCGTGCCGTTGTGGGCCAACTCGAATTTGCCGATCCTGCGCTCGATGGCCCCCGTGAACGATCCTTTCTCATGCCCGAATAGCTCGCTTTCGAGGAGCGTCTCCGGAATGGCGGCGCAGTTGATGGCGACGAAGGGGGCGGCGTGGCGCCGTCCCGAGTAATGGAGCAGCCTGGCGATGACTTCCTTCCCGGTTCCGGTCTCTCCTTGGATGAGCACGCTGCTCGACTCGTCCTTCATGATGTCGATGAGGCTCAGGATCTCCCCCATTTTTGTGCTCGGAGTCTTGATGAAGAAGAGGTCGCTTAAGGTTACCACCTGGGTTCGGAGATCGGGAAGGATACGGCGCAGCGCCTCAAGGAGAAGGATCAAATCCTCTTTCTCGTTTCCGCTCATGGCGAGATGCTCAACGTGGTTTCCGCTCTGAGCCGTTCGGCGCGGCGCCGCGCTATCACCGTAACCGAGCGAAATGACGTGAAGATCAGGCCATGCCTTGTGAATCTGTCTGAGCGCCTCCGCGCGCTTGGGGCCGGGAAGTCCCCAGTCCACGACGATTGCGGCAAACGACTTCTTTGTTTCCGAGAGCAGCCCGAGGTTGGCGCACGAGGCGAGTTCCGCGCGTATGCCGAGGTCGTTTAGAGCGATAAAGAGAGGCTGGTATCGCGTTGACTCCGAAATGAGAAGGATCGGGCTCAACATGAGACTCTCATTCTAAGTTGAGACGCCTCAAATTACAAATCTTCACGGTTCGATCTCTTGCGGGGCCGATTGCGCGCCGTGTTTTGGGTGTTTGAGATGGATTTTTCCTATGGCTTGAGATAAATGGATGCGCATGGCCTCCGGCGAATTTATCGCCGAACTCTGGAGCTATGCCGAGGAGGCTCCCACGGAGCAGCATCCGTGGTTTCAGGGCATCCTCGAACATCGCTGGACTCGCCGCCAGATCATCTTGGGCGAGATCCAACACTATCTCCGCGTGCGCACCAACCCCATCTTCTTCGGGTATATTGCCGTCAATGCCGTAGCCGAGAAGCAATACGGCCTGATGGAGGTAGTCCTGGATAATTTCATGGAGGAGCTTGCCGGCCCTCGCACCCACGTAGACATCATGCTCCAGTTCCTGGAGGAAGGGGGGATCTCGCGCGAAGCGGCGGACCGCGCCGAGGCCGCTCCGGGGACGATGGCGGCCATTGAGATGATCATCGGCGGCTGCCAGCGCCGCTCCGCTCTCGAAGGCGTGGCGATGTTGACCTTTGTGGAAAGCCAGCTTGGAGGTTCCGAGAGGGTTTCAGCTAAGGTCTATCGCGAGTTGACCGGGTACTACGGCTTTTCCGAACGGGCCGCCGAAACCTACCGTCTGCATGCCGAACAGGACGCCGGTCACGGGGAGCGCCAGATCGAAGCCATTCGCCGCTATGCCACGGACGCAGAGACCCAACAGAGGGTCAGGTCGGCGGTGAAGTTGGGGCTCACGGCCTTTACGCTGGAATGGGACGGCCATGTTCAGGCGATGACCGGACAGCGTGAATTCTGGAGCGGAACAGCCCCGCTCAGACTGCGTCAGCCGGCTGTGCGTCTGCCGGAAGATCGCCGCTAATTAGGGCTGAGTAATTGGGACTAAGTAATGAGCCAACTCGGTCCTCAGCGCTCGGCACTCAGTCCTGTTCACATCGGCCAATCAGCCGGCAATTCCTGCCTAAACTCTTTGTACTCTGCGCTCCGGCTGAAATTCTTCCTGATGTGCTCCAAGATTCCCAGGAGTTCCTGAAGATCCATGTTCAGCGCATTCGAGACCATTCCCGTGGTCTCCTCGAAGCTGCCGCTTCAATTGCGAAATCAGCCACGCATGCGCCGAACAACGTTGCGCTCTCGTTCACTCATTGGCATTGGAGTCACTCCTGTTTGCGGCTGCGTGCGACGGCTCCCCTCGCGCGGAGAAGCCGATCTGGTGCGCCGTGATGACTTCAGTCCCACATCGGGGGCGGCCGTGCTCGTCGAGATGCACGCGCAAACGAGCCAGCACTCGCCAGGGCTTTTCAGACCAGAGGATCCGTAGGATCAGAAATGCATTTTCGATGGTGCTCCCAGGTGCCGCTTTGCAGGCCACGGGAAACTCCACCTCGGCCCGTCCTTTGGGCGGCAGTTCAAGCGCCCTAGGGAGCTCTTGCTCCTCGCAGCGGAATTGGCTGTGGGGCAGGCGCCCTCCAAGGATGTGAAGCGGCTGCTCCCCTGAGTTTTCGATGCTCCACACGATCTTCCACCCGTCCGCGATAGAGCTCCGGTTGGCCGAAGCTTGTTCGACCCGCAGGTGAGGGCTCTGGATCTTTTCGTCTTGCACGAGCAGCTTCGGAAGCTATCCGATCCTCTACAGCACTGTCAAATCAGCCCTAAGTCATTGAGATGCCCCGTAGGGTTACGTTTACTTCCCGCCCCCAAGCTGGTATTTTTAGCTATCATGTGGTGCGTGGTACTTGCCTTAGCCCTGGTGCTGGTGGTGCAGCCTGTGGCCCACGGGCAGCCAGTCGAGGACCAGCCCGCTCAGCAACCCGTGGAGGAGCAGGATCAGTCTCTGCTGGCCAACGTACTCACGGGTATTAATATCCCGGCCCGGGGAATCGTCTGCGGGCTTACGGGTGTGCTGGCGGGCATTTTTATGGCTGCCAGTGGTGGGACAAGGTATGCTGACGCCGCCGACATGATGCGAGCGGGATGCTCGGGACCGTGGATCATCACTCCAGAGATGATTGGGGAAGGTGGCCGGGATGAAAAACGGCTCGATTGACAAAGCGGCGGAGAGTGGTTACTTTGGGGAAACTTTTTTGCGAGGATAGAGGATGCCCATTTACGAGTACCAGTGCGCGAGATGCGGGCAGTTTGAGGTCACCCAAAAGATAACCGAGAAGCGGCTAAGCCGTTGTCCGACCTGTAAGGGAAAGGTAAAAAAACTCATTTCCAATACCTCTTTTCAGCTTAAAGGGTCGGGTTGGTATTTGACCGACTACGCGCGCAAGGATAAGGGGGGGAAGGAAAAAACGGCCGGAGCCGATGGAAAAGGCGACGGCAAAGCAGCGGATACCCCGGCCCCCAGCGATAAATCCGCGCCCAAGGAGAAGTCATCGGAAACGAAATCGTCGAAGACAACAGCCTCAGAATCCGCCTCCGCCTGATCCTCGGGGCAGCCCCCGAGATCTTTTCAACATTCCCCTCCCGAAATGGAAATCCGCTCCCTCCATGGCTGGGATGTTAATCCGTCCCGCGCCGTGGAGATTCAAGAACTCCTGCGAGAAAAAATCTCTTTAAAGGACTCCTCCAGTCTCGGCAAGCTGCGGTCGATTGCCGCCGCTGATGTCTCCTACAATAAGGGCGATACGACGCTCTACGGCGCCGTCGTTGTGGTCGAGCTGCCGGAGATGGAGATCGTGGAGCAGAGGTGGGCTAAAGGGAAGGTGACCTTTCCCTATATCCCCGGTCTTTTGAGCTTCCGGGAAGCTCCCATTCTGCTCAAAGCGTTCGCCATGCTCAGGCGCGCTCCCGATGCCGTACTTTTCGATGGCCAGGGAATCGCCCATCCGCGCGGCTGTGGGCTCGGTTCCCATGTGGGGCTTTTTCTCGATCTCCCTTCGGTCGGATGCGCCAAGAGCCGGCTCGTCGGAGAGCATGGACCCGTGGGAGAAGATAGGGGCTCCTATGCGTGGCTGGTGTACCGCGGCAAGCGAGTGGGCACGGTCTTGCGTACGCGGGCGGGCGTGAAGCCCGTGTTTGTCTCCCCGGGCCATCGCGTGAGCTTACGCAGCGCGACGAAGCTCGTTTTACTAACCTGTCGACGCTATCGCCTGCCCGAGCCCATCCGCCTCGCGCATCAACTGGTCAACCGGCTAAGAAGAGAGGGTCGATAAGACCATACCTCTTGACATGACCTCCCAAATTCGAAATACGCTGGGTCTCAGACGTGAACGTACGACGGACGAGCTGTAGCCAATTAGGTAACAGGCAAAGGGGGGAAAGGTTATGAAAATAGCAAAGAATTGGATTGCCGTAGTAGCGCTTTCGTTTGTGCTATTGGCTCCAGGTGGTCTCGCCGCAAAGGAATTCTTCGCCGACAAAACCATATGGATCGTTGTGGGGGGACCTGCGGGCGGCGGATTCGACGTTTACGCGCGCTTGATAGCTCGCCATCTGGGCAAACACATCCCGGGCAATCCTGCCGTCCTGGTGCAAAATATGCCCGGGGCAGGAATGAGCATCGCCGCCAACCACGTATATAGAGCCCAACCGAACGGGCTCACGATTGCTCACTGGATAGGAGGGCTGGTCCTCCAACAAATAGTAGGCAATGAGGCGATACAATTTGATGGGCGAAAGATTATCTGGCTCGGGGTGCCGGCGGCGGACCAGCTTGTTTGTGTGTTCACACGGCAGAGCGGAATCGCGACCATGGATGACTGGCTTCGTTCCAAAACGCCCAAGAAGCTGGGAGGTATGGCCCCGGGTACCGCGTACAGCGATGTCGCAAGGCTGCTCAAGGCCGCGCTGAATCCGCCTATGCGCATTATCGAAGGCTACCAAGGGACTTCGCCCTTGCGGTTGGCCATGAAGGGAGGGGAGATCGACGGCCTGTGCGGCTGGGGCTGGAAGTCGGTAAAGACGGTCGCGCATGAAGACCTCCGGTCGGGGGAGCTCAAGATCGTGCTTCAGGTGGCGCTCGAGCGGCACGTTGAACTCAAAAATATTCCTGCGTCAGCGGAGTACGCCGGAGATGATCGGGCGCGTAAGCTGTGGCAGGTCGGCGCGTACATCCACGGAAGTCTTCAGCGCCCATACTCCCTTCCCCCGGGCGTGCCTGAGGACCGCGTAGAGTTACTCAGAAAGGCCTTTATGGATACGCTCAGGGATCCCGGGCTCCTGGAGGAGGCAAAAAAAGCCAGGATCGACGTCGATCCGATAGACGGAATTGCCACGACCAGGATGTTTGGGGAACTCTACGACCTGAGCCCGCAGCTCGTAAATGAGTTGAAGACGATTTTGGCGCCCCATTAACCAGGGGCGAGATCGGGAAGAGAAAACCGCCGCGTTTAACCCCTAAAAAGCCCTTGTCGGGGCACAACTTATCGCATAAAATCACCCAGAAATCGGGGGTCTGGAGAAACCCTCCTTCGGCTTGGCTATGCAATGGACGATAAGGCTTGCAGATTAGAGATATTACGAGCGCTGAAAAATTTTTACGCAGCGGACGCTCGGCTTAACATACCGGGTTGAAATCTGTCGCTTTCTGGGAGCAAAAATGGTAGGCAAAATAAGAGGTTAAGAAAGAGGAGGTGGTCGAAGATGGGCGTGTTTATACCGGATGATATTCTTCAAGCTACACGGATGAGCGAGGAAGAATTAAAAAGGGAACTTGCCATTCTCCTGTTCCAGAAGGAGAAGCTGACGCTCGGGCAGGCGAGTCGCCTGGCTGGCATGAACCTATTACAATTCCAACATCTGCTTGCGAGCCGCCAGATACCGGTGCATTACGACGTAGCCGAGTTTGAAGAAGATCTAAAGGCCTTGCAGGAGCTGGGCAGCCGGTGATCGTCGTCAGCAACAGTTCTCCCATCATGAACCTCGCGGTTGTGGGACAACTCCAGATCCTTAAGCAGCTCTAAGGTGTGCATTCCCGAGACCGTCTGGCAGGAACTTTCCGCCATTGGGTCAGAGCAAGCCTGGGCCACAGAGATGCAAACGGCTTCGTGGTTAGAGAAGAAATCTGTCGGTGATCGGTCGTTAGTAGACCTCCTCATGTTGGAACTAGACAGCGGAGAATCAGAGGCCATTGCCCTGGCCATTGAGATGAAGGCTGATCTTTTGCTCCTTGATGAGCGTCAAGCACGCAAAGTTGCTTATCGTTTAGGACTCAAATTCATCGGGCTGTTGGGGGTTCTGGTTGAGGCCAAGCAGAAGGGGTTCATTGCCGCGGCCAAACCCATTGTCGACGACATGATCGTGCAAGCAGGTTTTTGGGTGGGGGCATCCCTGTACAACCGGGTTCTGCGGGAGGTGGGAGAGTGAGGGCCATTACTGTCCAAGGACTCCACCAGGAGTTTCATGGGCCAGTTGGGGCAGTGGCCGGAAGGGACATCAACGTCCAGATCTCCTTTTCTGAGGTCTTAAACAAATTAGCCGAAGCCGTAGAATCTGATCCCAAGGTTCCTCGAGAGGAAAAGCGGTCTCTCATAGAGAGATTAAAGTCGCTAGCTAACAACGAGTGGATTCGGTCTATAGGAACCGCAGTTTTGGCAGACGTGATTAAAAAAATCGGCTGAGATTTGAGGCAAGTCCAGGCTGCACGAAAGTCAAAAACTCAAGCCTGGCACGGGACCACTTTGCCATCGCGGAAGTGCTGGACCGTACGGACTACAGGCCTTCCCCTCCGTTTCTGATCGTGCTGGATGAGTTCGGCTCCTACGCCACTCCTTCATCTCCACCCCAAGCCCAAGCATGTAACCCAACCATCCCGACCCTCAAGGGAGGAGAACGAAGACCGCCCTTGATGCGGGCATTTTACGAGCTAAATAGCGGTACCCAAAGGCCCACGAAAATTCCATTTTTCATTCGAGAAAACAGGCCTAACTCGCGAACCTATTTCAGTCATTTTGCAGTTTCGAGAGACTCTCTGGGTTCGCTCAGAGTGACACTTTCCTGTGTCATCCTGAGTGAAACGAAGGATCTCTCAGGTTTCATTAAATGCCGTTTGCAACATTCTGACTGTAGCCTCGTAGGAGGCTCGAAATTAGCCGTTATTCAGGAATTTAATCCTCACGCTAGGAGAAGCGGAGGTTATCTATCGACACATAATCTGACATTCCC
>JACPAM010000203.1 GCA_016180805.1 Deltaproteobacteria bacterium
GCCGCCGCCGCGGTCGCTTCCCTCTTTAACTCCATCTGCTCCTGGTTCGCCCGCGCTTGATCCGCCTTGAGCTGCGTAAGCTCCTGCTCCATCGCTCGTATCTTCTCGTCTATGCTCTCGGCCCTAGCCGGCACCGCCCAAAGGACAAATGCCGCGAAGAGAAAGCTAAGAGCAGAGAAGCCAACTAGCTTGTTCTTCATGGTTGCCTCCTTATTTATTTTGTTCCTTTCGCTGTTTCCAAGACCTACTACCTACACTTAAGGCCACGTCTACACAGGCTAAGGTCGTATATTCTGCCCCGCTTTTTAGGAGATCACGACCTTTCTAAACCCTATGAGGTAGAACTTTTAGCCTAATTCGATACCCCTTGTCAAGCGAAAAAAAGAAATTTTTTTGGGGGGTGGGGGGGGTAGAGGGCCAAGAGTTACAGGGTTATAGGGTTGAAGGGAATGAAGCGGGGGAGGAATTGAGGATAAGGGTTGGGTTGCCCTGGAGGCTCATTTCCCCTAGAGTAGCGGAAAAGGGTGGAACTATGTCTTATCTGGAGATATTGGGCCTGTTGGTAACAGGGGCCGGTACGCTGGGGTCCATTCTGGGAGTCTTTTTTGCCATCTATGCCAGCCGAAACGGAAGGATTACGCGGGAGTTTATAAAGACACAAAACAAAGATATGTGGGAGTTTATCGCAGCCCAAAACCGGGAGATGCGAGAGTTCATCTCGGCACAAAGCAAAGATACGAAGGAACTCATCGTCGCACAGAACAAGGATATGCGGGAGTTCATAGCATCCGAAAATAAGGATATGAGGGAATTCCTGGCCGAGGTCCTTGAACGCCTAGGGAACCGCATCTCCCAGGAAGAAGAAAAGACCAGGGAAGAGATCCGGAGATTACGCCACCTTAGTGGCTAAGGGAGGGAACTATGTCTCTGTCTTTCTGGCAGGTATCGTTTCTCATCTTCGCAGCCGCAGCGACGCTGGCGATCGTCCTAGGAATTTTTCTTTGGATCCATGCCTGGCTGATCAAACGAGAAAGAGAGAAGTTTATTCAGGGAACAAAAGACTAAAGGATCAAGTGTCTAATAGATTGGAAGAGAAAGGTCAGGTGAGGCCGAGCTTTGCTTCTACTCGGGCAAGGCGGTCATGGATATGGATGGTAAGGTCGAGCTTTTTGTCGAGCGCGTCTATCTTTTCGTCCAAACGCCGAATCTCTGTGGTCATTTTCTCATCCAGGCGGCGTATCTCTGTTGTCATCTTCGCGTCGAGCGCTTCTATCTTGGCATCTAAGCGCCGAATCTCTGCGTGAAGAGCTTGAAGCTGGCCCTTCAACCCTTCTATCTCTGGAGAGACGACATCCTGGATGGCCTTCTTTACAGATTCATAGACATTAAAGAGAGCCATGATCTCTGTTTATCACAGGCAACTTGTTAAATACAACCATACCCCGAACTCACCCCTCTCCCATCAAAGGGAGGGGAAGCTAGCGATGCCAGCGACGGCTACTATTAGCTTGACTCTCCGTCGCCGGCCCGTATAAGATGGGTTCGGTTTGAATCCGAAGCAACGGGAAAATTTAGCCAAATACTGTTACGACCTGAGCAAGATTGTTTTTGCCGTCTTGGTCATCGGTCCCTTCGCAAGGCCGGGAGAGGTGAGTATCCGAGGGTTAATCTTTGCCTTGATTGGAGCCCTAACTTTTTTGGTGTCTGGACTTTTCCTGGATAAGGAGAGGTAAAGTGACTCAGTTCGAATTTGTTATGGCCGTCGTCGCAGTCATAGGCATCATTGCCCTTGCCTTGGTTCTCTGGCTCGACCGACCGAAAAAATCGAAGCGATAGATAATAGATAAAACAGAGGGGTCGCCATGAAACACAACTTTGCGATTATCTACCTCGTGATTGCTGCCTTTGCGGCCGGTTGCTCTTCCATATCTTTACCCTCCCTTCCCTGGTCTTCGCAGCCGGTGCAAAGCAACCCGGCCGTTGAGGCGCTCTTTGCCGAAGGGATGGATCACTTCAAGAATAAAAGGTACGCGCGGGCTATCGACCGCTTCCAAAGGGTCAAGGCCGAGTTTCCCTTCAGCCCGCAACTGACCGAGGCCGAACTAAGACTTGCCGAGGCCTACTACCTCAACAAGCAGTACCCGGAGGCGATCGCCGCCTTCAAGGAATTCCAAACGCTCCACCCGACCAACGAGAACATCCCGCTCGTCCTCTACCACTTGGGCATGGCGCACTTCGATCAGTTCACCAGCATCGACCGCGACCAAAAGGTGACCGAGATCGCCCGGGGTTATTTCGAGACCCTGGTGAAAAACCATTCCAGCTCCCCCTATGCCGAAAAGGCCAGGGAGAAGCTCGCGAAGGCTGAGCAGTATCTGGCCGAGCACGAATTCAACATCGCGCGATTCTATTTCAACGAGAAGAATTACCCGGCAGCGAGAGACCGCTTCCAAGACATTTTGCGGCGTTATCCGAATAACCCCACCGCCCCACAGACCCTCTATTACTTGGGGGAGAGTTACCGGCTAGAGAAAAACACGGTGAAGGCGGGGCTGGCCTATGAGGCATTGACGCAGCATTATCCCCAAAGCCCGCTCGCCAAACAGGCTGAGACCCAGTTGGCGCAACTCGACAAACAAAAGGTGGACCCGTTGACCCTGCTTCTCATGCCCGACGGCAGGCCGAGATTTGTCCCTCCGCCGTCAACCGCGCCCGGAACCGTTGACCCTGAGCAAAGTCGAAGGGGTCAATCGTCAATCGTCAATCGAAAACCGGAAGAACTTAATCTCGTGGCAAAGACAGAAGTCGTCCACGAAGAGCCGGGTCCCGAGAAGGGGCTCTTCCGTCGCGTTGCCGACACGGTCAATCCTTTTAATTGGTTCTCGTCTTCCGATGATGGGAAAAAGGAAGCGCAAAAAGATAGAAAAACCGCCACCGCTCAAAAGGAAAGCCCAAAGCCTGACCCGGCGGCGAGCCGGGAGCTGCTGGCGAAAGTGGACGAGTCGTTGAAGCAGCAGGCCATTGAGACGGGAAGCAAAAATCCGCCGACGCCGACACCTCCCGCGGCCGAGCTTCCGAAAGCGACCGACGAGCCCAGCCCCCGGCCAAGCGACACGGCTGCCATACTCGCTACAGTCGATGCGCGACTGGAAAAGGAAGGCAAGCAGGTTGATCAGTTGCCTCCGACGCCGGAGATCGCCCCCGTGCTTCAGGCCTCCGCACCGGAACAGACAAAAACCGGGGCCTTGAAAGGGGACGGCGCCCAAGCGCAAACGGCTGCCTCCTCGGCTCCAACTCGCGAACTCCTCGCCGGCATCGACGAGGCGCTCAAGCGCAAAGGCATCGAAGCCCCCAAGGCTGAGCAAGTGACGAAAGGACCGGAATCGCCACCGGGCACCGGGGCTTCTGCGGCTCCGGCGCCGCGCCCCGCTTCACAGGCCAAGGTGGAGCTCGCTCCTAGACTTCCCGCCGAGAAGGGACCACTCTTCCTCGATACCGGCGAATTTCAAGTCAAAGAAAAAGCGGATAAGAAAAAAGAGGAAGCAACCGAGGAGAAAGCCCCGAAACCGGTGGAGCAGCCCAAATCGCTTCCTCAATCCGTAGTGAAAAGCCCGACCCAGCCCGAAGCGATCAAGCCCGCGGAAAAGAAGAAACCCGAGGCGGAAGAGGAAAGGAGCGCGTTTGACCAACTCAAAGAAGACTTCAAATCCCTCGGCAGCCTGCTCAACCCGTTCAACTGGTAATTGGTCAATAGTCAACAGTCATTAGTCAATAGCCGGGCTCGTCACCGGCCGTCAGACATTGGGCCTGGGAGGCCGATCGACTATTCACGATTGACCATTGACTATTTTGCCGGCCGCAGCTCTTCCAGCAGGGTATAAAGGGTAGGAACAAAAACGAGCGTCATGAAGGTGGAGACCGTGAGGCCTCCGATAACGGATATGGCTAAGGGGGCATTGGCTTCCGCCCCTTCCCCGATGCCCAGGGCGAGCGGTAGTAGTCCAAGGGTCGTGGTCGCGCTGGTCATGATGATCGGCCTGAGCCTGATCTTTCCCGCCAAAGCGACGGCCTCGTAGAGCCCCATCCCGCCTGCGCGGAGTTGGTTGGTGTACTCGACGAGAAGGATGGCATTGCTCACAACAATGCCTACCATCATAATGATGCCGATAAACGAGATGATGCTAAGAGTCGTGCCCGTAGCGTAGAGAACCCAGACCACGCCGATCAGCCCCAGGGGCACGGAGAACATGATCACGAAGGGATGGAGAAGCGAGCCGTACTGGGCAGCCAGGACCATGTAGACCAACGCCACCGCGAGCGCCAGCGCGAGACTGAGATTGCGGAAGGCCTGTTCCTGCTCCTCGCGGGCGCCGCTTAGCCGGATGTTAAAATCCTTAGGGACCTCTACCTGAGCCAGGAGCTGTTCGACTTCCCGCGCCACGCCGCCCAAAGCCCTCCCCGTCACGTTCCCCGTGACATGAAGGATCCGCTGCTGGTATTTCCGCTCGATTTGCGTCGGAGAGCTGCCCGGGACCAAAGTGGCGAGATTGCTCAAAGGGATGGCATTGCCATTGGCCTTAATGAAAATGCGATTAAGCTGCTGGACCTCTTGCCGGTCCTGCTCGCGCAACCGGACTCGGATCTTGTGCTCTTTTCCCGTCACCGGATCGATATAGATCGATGCCTCGGTCCCATCCACGGCGCTCCTGACCGCGTCTGCGACCTCGGAGGGGTTCAGGCCCAGGGCGGCGATTCGCTGATGGTTCATCTCCACCTTGAACTCCGGCATCCCCTCTTCACGGCTGATTTGAATATCGGTGACCCCCTGCACCTCCCGCAGAAGCTCGGCAATCTCAGCGGCCTTCTCGCTCCCCGTCTTCAGATCGTAGCCCTGGATCTCAATATCGAGCTGCTCCTCCGCGCCGAAGGTGATAACGCGGGTGACCAGCCCGCCCGAGCTCATCGTGACGCGGGCGCCCGGAAAATGGGTGAGCTTGGGCCTCAGGGCATCCATAATCTCAAAGGAGGACCGCTTTCTTTCCGCATGAGGGACCAGACGCACGCGCGCGTTTCCCGTGTGCGGGCCGGCGAAGCGGCCGGCAAAGATCGACATTCTCCCCCTACCCCCGCCAGCCCTGCCAAACACTGACCTCAGCTCGGGAACTTCGGCCATGACGATCTCCTGGATCTCATCGATGACCTTAAGCGTCTCTTCGACCCGCGTGCCCACGGGCAGACGAACACTGATCCCGAATTCCCCCTCATCCGAGGGCGGAAACAGCTCGGTGTCGATCCGAAGCATCAAGACGGAGCTAAGCAGGGCGACGGCCAGGGTTCCGAGGAGCACCCTGGGCTTGTGAGCCAGCGCCCAAGTGAGTAGCTGCCGATACCGTTCCTCAGCGCGGCCGAAGAAGCGGCCGAAGTGATCCAGCGGCGCTTGCAGCGCCCTCAGCTTATAAGGCTCCTCGCGCGGCCGCATGAACCACTTGCACAAGATCGGCGTCAAGGTAAGAGACTCAAAGAGAGAGGCTAAAAGCGAGAAGGCAACGGTATAAGCCATCTGCTGAAAGAGGAGCGAAGCGATGCCGTGAATAAAGGCGATGGGGAGAAAGACGATCACGCTGGTTACTGTCGCAGCAATAATGGGACGGCTCACCTCCGTGGCTCCTTTATAGGCGGCCTGGTAAGGCTCCTCTCCGTTTTGCATGTGGCGGTAGACATTCTCTAGAACCACAATGGAGTCATCTACGAGCCGGCCGACGCCGAGCGCCAGACCCCCTAGCGTCATGATATTGAGCGTCATGCCCCCAAAGTAGAGAAGGACAAAGGTGGTGACAATGGAGATCGGAATGGAGAGAGAGATGATGAAGGTGGTGCGCAGATTGCCCAGAAAGAGGAAGACCACTAGGGCGGCAAGGACCGCGCCCACATAGGCCTCGTGCTTAAGATTCTGGATGGAGCGGCGGATGTAAGTCGACTGGTCGCTCGCGATAAAGAGATTGACGTCCGGAGGGAGGTCGCGGCGTAACCGCTCGAGCTCCTTATACACCGAGTCCGCGACCCTGACCGTGTTGCTTCCCGGCGCCTTCCTGACAAGGATAAAAAGTCCCTTGCTCCCGTTTACGAGCGCGATCGAGACGGGGTCCTCGAAGCTGTCCCTGACCTGCGCCACATCCCGGACCCGAACCGGGGCGCCGCGCTGGTGGCGGACCACGATATCCCCCAGCCGCTCCACTTGCGTGGAACGCCCGAGGGTGCGAACGTTGATATCTCTCGTGCCGGTTTTAATGCTCCCCCCGGGGACATCGACGTTTGCTTTACGCACGGCCTCGATCACGTCATGGAGGGAAAGGCCGGCCCCTTCGATCTTGGCGCGATCAACATCGACCTGGATCTCGCGCACCCGACCGCCCGTCACCTCCGCCGAGGCAACCCCCGAAATGGCCTCAAGCCGAGGGGCGATATAATCCTCTCCTAGCTCGCGCAGCTTGCGCTCATCCAGATTGCCCTGGAGGGCGAGAGCCACTACAGAGATCTGCGACGGGTCATGCTTGATGACGATGGGACGGTCCGAGCCATCCGGCAGCTCATTGTTGATCGCGCTCACGTTCTGCTGAATATCCACGGAGGCCGAATCCAGATCCGTGCCCCAATTGAACTGAATCGAGATGAGCGAGATTCCCTCCCGGGAATAGGAGGAGACATGCTTTACCCCTTGGATCCGGCTTACGGTCTTTTCGACGGGACGGGTTAGCGAAGTTTCCACGTCCTCGGGCGTGGCGCCACGGTAATCAGTCACAACAGCCGCCACCGGGTAGGTGATGTCAGGAAAAAGATCGATGGCGAGATTGGTGAAGGAGATGACCCCGAGGACCATCAACCCGATCGTGACCATGAAGCGGGCGACCGGATTATCGAGGGAGCCTTTGATAAGATTCATCGGACTAGTGAATGGTCAACGGTCATTAGTCAATAGTTTTTTGGAGATGATGCACGGACGATTGACCATTGACGATTGACTATTGACTGCCTTTCTCTTCTAAAACGCGCACTTTCATTCCCGGCTTTAGCCGCTGCTGCCCGGCAACGACGATTTTCTCCCCCTCCTCGATCCCTTTTCCAATGGCCACAAGACTATTCTGCGACCACCCCCGGCTGACCCCCCGCCGCACCGCTTTGCCATCAGCTACCGTATAAAGAAAATCTTTTCCGTCCTCCTCCACCACTGCCTCTGCGGGGACCAACAGCGAGTCCTTCTGCTCGCCGAGAACGAGCGCAACCCGGGCAAACATGCCGGGTTTGAGCAGGAGCTGCCCGTTAGGAACATGAATCTCGGCCATTAAAGTGCGACTGGTCGGATCCAACGCGGAATTCAAGCGCGCGATTCTCCCGTCGAAAACCCTCCCCGCAAACGCGTCGACCTCAAGCTTCGCACTCATCCCTACCCGCGCCAGATTCACATCCTTCTCGGGAATGTTCACCACGACCTTGAGCGGATCGGGCACGGCGAGGGTCAGGATCGGCGTGGAACTGGAAACGTAGGCCCCGGGATCGACCAGGCGACGGATCACCACGCCGCTAAAAGGCGCCACCACCCGGGTCAAGGCGAGTTGGTAGCGGGATTGGGCCAAAGAGGCGCCCTTTTGGGCAAGCTGGGCCTGCGCCAGCTCCTTTTGCGCCCGAGCGGTCTGCGCTCTGGTTTCCGCCTCGTCCAGCTCCTGTGAAGAGATGAAATCTTTCTGCCGCAACAGACGCGCCCGCTCGACCTGCTTCTCGGTATGAAGGAGCTGGGTCTCTTTTTCGCGCAGCGTGGCTTCGGCGACCTTAAGTGCTGCCTCGTCCTCCTCGACGCGGTGGCGCAACTCCTTCGGGTCCACAGCGGCCACCACCTGGCCGACCGCAACACGATCGCCGATCTCAAAGTGAATTCGCTCCACGTATCCGGAGACCCGTGAGACCACGTCGACCTGCATCAGCGGGAGCACGTCGCCGCTCGTGCTGAGCACGTAGGCGATCGGCCCCCTCGTGACCGGCGCAAGCTTGACGGGGATCTCCCGCGTTACCCCTGTCCTCGCCTGGGGCTTCTTCCGGATCCCCGACGAGAGCTCCCGATATCCGATCACGGCCCCGGCAAGTGCCAGAATGACCATGATCCAAAGGTATCGTTTCATCGCTTATTCGCCTTTATCGCTTGCACTTCCGGCCCAACTTTTTTCTTTTCCATTTTACGTTTTTAAATTTGCATTCTCCATTTTGACTTTACTGCGCTTACGGGCTCCCTATCGCCTTCGTTAGCCTCGCCTCTGCGATCTTATAATCGTACAGAGTACGGATGTTATTGGTTTGCGCATCCGTGTAGAGGGTCTGCGCCTCGGTAATCTCGATGATGGAACCCACTCCGACTTGATAGCGCCCGGTGGCGAGATCGAGATTCTCCTTGGCTGCGCGAACGGCCGCCTCGGTCGCCTTTATCCTTTCCTGGCCCTCGACAAGCTTAAGATAGCTCTGTTCCACTTCCAGCGCAATCTGCTGTTTTTTCTCCTCTTCCTGAGCACGGACCGAATAGTAATTGCGCAGCTCCTCCTCGATCTTGTGGGTCGTTCGAAAGCCGTCAAAGATCGGGATGGTCAGTCGCAACTGAACGGTCCAAACTGGCTGGAGCGGAAAGAGGCTCGCGTCTCGGTTGCCGTTTTGCCGGCCGTAATCGGCGTGGAAGAGAATATCGGGGAGATGGTTGCGGCGCGCGACCGCGATCTTCTGATCCTGAGCCTGTCTTTGCGCCTCGAATCCTTTTAGCTCGGGCCGGATAGAGAAAGCAGTCTCCTTGGCCTGAGGCAGCGTAACAGGGACCGGTGTGATCGTCCGTTCCTCCGCCAAAGGCTGCTCGGGAAAATCGGGCACCCCCATGGCATTTTTGAGCGTGACCCAAGCCACCCGCACCGCGTTTTGGGCGGCGATGAGTTCGGCCCGAGCGTTGAAGAGATTGGACTCGGCGCGTGCCACGTCGATCCTTGGCCTCGTGCCGACCTCATAGAAGCCCTGAGCCTGGCGCACCAAAAGCTCTCGGTCCTTGACCGTCTCTTCTCTTACCTTGACCAAGGCCTGCGCCTGGAGATAACCGTAGTAGGCTTCCTTGACAGCCAAGATGATCTCGTCCTCGGCGGTGCGAAAATTGTTGACGCTTGCATCGAGGGTATTTCTTGCCGACTGCACCGTTCCCTCGCGCTTGCCGAAATTGTAGAGCACCATGTCGAAGTTCGCCCGGCTGCTCAAGAAATCAAAGGAATGCTGGCTCGTCGTAACCGTCCCCGACGAGAGGGTGTTACGATAGGCATTTTCCATCGCGATTGTGGGGTAATAGGCTCCCAATTCCTGCCTGACCACGGCCTCTTGAGCCCCCACCTTTTGATTGGCCGCCTTGATTCGGGGGTGATTCTCCACGGCAAGGCGCACGGCATCGTCCAGGGTGAGGACCTTATCTCGGTCTTGCGCCTGGCTGGTCACTTTGTCGGGCTCGGGACCTTCCCGCTGAGCGGCCCAGCCCGACGCAGGATGCAAAACCAAGATCGCGGTGAGAAACCAACCCACCACCCACCTTCCCACGGTTTCATTCCATTGTTGCATACGCTCCTCCCCTTCGGGTCCAGGGGGACAGTCCCCCTACAGAAAGGGGACTGTCCCCTTTAGCTGTCCCCTTTACTTCGGCCATTCAGAACAGCACCGACGTTATAACTTCTCCCCACACAAAGCAAAATCTTGCAATGTAAGGGCACGGCGCGCCGTGCCCTTACGTTTACGGCAGCACCGCAAAAATCCTTAAGGGGGCGCCGCTCCCTCCCTGGATCTTCATTGGAATGGCATAGATCGTGGCGCCCTTCGGGGGAAGGCGGTCCACGTTGGCCACATTTTCAAATATAGGGACGTTGGCCCTACCGAAGATCTGATGCACGATGAAATCGCGCGATGGGCCGTGGTCAATGCTCGGAGTATCGGTCCCTACGGCGTTGATGTTTCGCTCCTTGACCAGAAACTCCGCGGCTTCTTTAGAAAAGCCGGGGAAGCGGAGGTTGACGACATCCCCCGGCTGATCGGTCCCGAAATATCGCTTTCGATCGCCCCAAAATTTTCCCCAGCCGTTCAGCATCAGCACGATCGCCCGGCGCGGAACCTTTCCATGTCTCCGCTCCCAAGTGAGCACGTCCACAACCTGCAACTGATAATTCGGATCCGCCGCGGCCTTCCGCCGCATGTCGACGACAACACCCGGGCCGATTGTGCGACTGAGGGGTATTTGATCCGTCGTCCAATTACCCTGGGCGAAGTGGAAAGGGGCGTCCAGATGCGTTCCAACGTGCTCCGAGCCGCTATAGTTGTAGGAAGCAAACCAAAAGCCCTGGGCGGTCATGCCTTCGTTGACCTTTTCCAGCTTGAACGGAGTAGCCGTTGGCCAATGAAGCGTATGTTCCGAAAACGCATAGGTCATATCGATCAGCTTCTTTTCCTCGGCCGCAAAGCCCCCCAAGAGAGGGGTTGCGACGAACCACATGCATAGACACGCCATCAGCCGCATAGGCCTTTTCATTGTTCCTGCCCCTCCTTTGTCTCTCTCGTCTATTCGGTCTATTTGGTCTAATCAGTCCATCTCGTCTATTTCGTCTATCCCGTCTATTTGGTCATTTAGTCTGTTTCGTCGATCGGACTAAATGACTAAACGACCAGATAGACCAGACGACCAGACAGACTTTATTCCGGCTATCGTAACGCCTCAAGCTGCCTTCTTGCGTCGACAAATTCCGGATTGAGCTTCACCGCGGCCGCAAACTCCCGCCGGGCCTCTTCGACCCGTCCGACAGCACGCAAGATTTTCCCCAGCTCGTAGTGGGCCACGTCATCGTCGGGGCAGATCTCCAGACCCTGACGGTAAAGAGAAATAGCCTTCTGGGGATCCTTGTCGCCCTGAGCCTTCTCAAAATAATCGCGGAAGGCGCGGTTGCAGTCCCGCCGCTTTTGCTCCTCGCGCTGGCGCGCATCAACCAGCTCCTTAATCTCGCGCCGCTGGCGCGTGATCTCCTCCTGCTGGAGGCGGATCGTTTCTTCCTGTTGGCGGATCTTTTCCGATGCGCATGCGGAAAGGCTCACCGTGAGAAGAAGGAACACAGGGAAATGGCGGGCCAACATGAGAAGTCAGATTGTAAACAGAATTGTAAAAAAGCTACCAGAAAAACCGCGGCCTGTGAACCCCGATCCGAAATTTTTCGACGCCATGCGTTACCTGTAATTGGAACCACAGGCGCGCCCCGTTTTTTTTCGGATCGGGGTGAATACGTCGCGGACATACTTGCCCGCAGATTCTTAACCGTATCCCATCGCCGCCAGGAAGGCGTCGAGGGAGTGGAACTGGAGATAGGGGTTGGTCTTTTTTTGCTCCCCGATCGTGGAGG
>JACPAM010000204.1 GCA_016180805.1 Deltaproteobacteria bacterium
ATCGCCGAGGCGAGGCACCATACGCTCGAAGAGTGGCTCAAGGCCCTTCCGAGCCGCCTCATCGAGCGAAACGGCTGGCTTCGGTATTGGCTGGGCGCCGCCCAGCTTCCGTTCAAGCCCGCCGAGAGCCGAGTCCATTTTGAAAGGGCATTTCACCTCTTTAAGAGACAAGCCGGTGCAGTCGGAACCTTCGTGGCATGGTGTGGCGCCGTAGAATCCATCCACTACGAGTGGAATGACGGCAAGCTCATGGACCCGTGGATTGAAGCGCTCCAGGTTGTCCTGCAAGAACACCCCACCTTCCCTTTACCGGAAGTCGAGGCGCGCGTCACCTTTGGCATGTTCGCGGCGCTGATGTTCCGGCAGCCCCACCACCCAGAAATCCGCTCGTGGGCAGAGCGAGCCCTTGCGCTCGCGGAGCGCACGACCAACCCCAGCGAGCGAATCATCGCCATCTCTCACCTTGCACACTACTATTTTTGGGTGGGCGATCCCACCCGAGCCGGCGTCGTGCTCGACGCGTTCCGCCAATCGGCCCGCCAGCTGGAAACCGCCCCGTTATCGCTGTTGAACTTCAAGGTGAGCGAAGCCATCGAGGACTGGCACTGGGCGCGGACGGCGGAGTGCCTTCGCACCGTTACCGAGGGGCTGGCGCTCGCCCGCGAGACCGGAGTGCACATGTGGGACTTCCTGCTCTGCGCCCAGGGCGTCTATGGCGCCCTGAGCCGGGGTGATATCGAAATGGGCGGCCGGTTCCTCGAGCAAATGTCAACGATCATGGACGGCAGCCGCTGTCTGGATGTCTCTCAGTACCATTATCTTTCATCCTGGCACGCTCTCCTTCGCGGGGATGCGAACGGCGCGCTCCAGCACGGAGCTATCGCAGTTAAACTGGCAATAGAGTCTGGAACGCCGTTTCCGATAGCCCTCGCCAGCCTGGCACTGGGGCAAATCCTCCACCTGCGCGGAGAGCCTCGAAAAGCCCAGAGCTGCCTTGCCCGCGCCCGCCGCATCGCGCACAGGATGAAGAGCCTCGAGCTCCGGCATATGGGTTTTCTAGAAGAAGCCCAGTTTGCGTTTGATCGGGAAGAAGAGACCCGGGGCCTTCGGGCTTTGCGGACGGCGATGGCACTGGGACGCAGACAGGGATACGTCAACACGCCGTGGTGGCTGCCGCAGGTCATGGCCCGGCTCTGCGTAAAAGCCCTGGAGGCCGGGATCGAGGTTGAATACGTCCGGGACCTGATTCGCAGGCGTGCTCTCGTCCCTGAAACTCCCCCGTGGCACGTAGAAATCTGGCCATGGGACATAAGGATCCACACCCTGGGCAGCTTCGGGCTACTCAAAGACGGAAGGCCGTTACCGTTTTCCAGAAAGACGCAACAGAAGCCGCTTATGCTTTTGAAGGTCTTAATCGCCTCGGGGCGCGAAAACGTGCCGGAAGAAGAGCTTGCCGATGCACTTTGGCCGGAGGCCGAAGGAGACGCCCAGCACCAGGCCCTCAACGTCACGCTTCACCGCTTGCGCCAGCTCCTCGGACATGGTGAAGCGCTGGTTGTTCACAGCGGACAGATGACCCTGGATTCCCGTTACTGCTGGGTTGATGCCCATGCTTTCGACCGCCTCCTCGACGAAGCCGAACCGGCGCAGAGAAACGGGGAGAAACAGAAGGCGGCGGACTTGACCGAAAAAGCCTTGGAGCTTTACCGCGGCGATTTTCTCGCCGAGGAGACGACGGAGACTTGGGCCGTTGCCTCACGCGAGCGACTTCGAACAAAGTTTCTGCGCTCGATCGTTAAACTCGTTTCCCATCTGGAGGAAGCCGGAAGGTGCGATGCAGTTATCGAATGGTGCGAGCGCGGCCTGGAAGTTGAAGAACTTGCCGAGGAACTGTACCAGCGCCAAATGCTCTGCTACAAAGGGCTTGGCCGCCGCGCCGAGGCACTGTCCGTTTATGAGCGCTGCCGCAAGACTCTTGCCGCTGTCTTAGGCGTGACCCCCTCGCCGCAAACCGAAACCCTGCATCGGGAATTGCTAAGAGGATGACGCTGCTTTGGCTACTTCTGGCGGCGCCGAATCAGGATTTGCCAGGCGCGCTGAAATCGACCGTCACGGGTCCCGTCTTTATGCAAACGGCTTCGCTCAGCGACGCCCGCGGCGCAGCATCTCCCGCATGACGAGCACGTCCTGGCGGTCTTGCGGTCGGTCGGCTGCCTCCTTCGAGCGGATAATGTCCTCCAGCGATGCCGCCGGCAGTTCGATACCGTAGACCTCGAACCGCAGCGCATGTTGGATCAGATCCTCGTAACCTGCCGTGCCAGAGGGCGTGAATGCCAGATCGAGCCGGCCTGCCGTCGTGACGAGATTCCACATCTCGGCCCGCGACAGCGTCTCCGCACTGCAATCGAACGGGAGACCCTCGGGCACCGCTTCCGTAAAGACGCGCGCGTCCAGCTCGCGCAGGGCTCGGGCGAGCCGGTCCAGGTTGTCCCGGTCGCGGGCCGGAGTTATATCGGCATCGGCGGTGAGCCGCGGGAATCCTTGGAGGCGCGCCGCCAGAGCACCTATGAGCACGAAACGGACGCGGTGTTTTGCCAGAACTTTGATGATCCGCTCGGGGTCGAGTGGGGCGGGCTTAGCCACGACGCGCCGCTGCCAGGAAATTGTTGACGTTCCGAACCTCGGCGAGACGTTCCTCGGGCGTGAGACTGAGGATGCGCGCCACGTCCTGCAGCATGTGCGAATCCGCTGTCGAGCCCAGAACAAGTTCGCTGTGAAGCCCGAACCCGGCTGCGGCGATGAGCCGTGTAAGTGTCTCCCAGCTTGGATTACTCAGTCCCCGCTCGATCCGTGCAACTACCGATTGCGCCGTCCCGGCGCGTCTGGCCAGTTCTCTCTGGGTTAATCCTGCCCGTTTCCGCGCCTCCCGGAGAAGATTGGCAGCATCTCGACTCATGCTGCGGATGATAGCTAATAAGCTATCACACGTCAAGTCAGCCACGCGCTCACCCTCCACGGTCTAATTTTTCCTGAATCTGTAACCTATCTGTAAGTTCCCGCGTGTTAGGTGAGGCAGCAAAAGGCGCGGGTGTGGAAAGCTTCATCGTCAGAATTTACCGCCGCGAGGCAAAACAAAAGCTGATCGGCGTGGTCGAGAAGGTCGGGACCGCGAATCGCAAAGTCTTCCGCACCATCCAGGAGCTATGGACGGTGCTGGCCGGGCGGAAACTGCCTCGCCGCATGCGACGGTCATCGGCTGAAAGGCTTCGCGGAGCAAACAAGGCGCGATGAAGAGATTTAGAGAAAGTAGCAAAAGGAGGTAGACATGTGGACTAAAAGCCCCACAGCCAAAGGTATAAAGAGTACGGCCCTGGGAACGGCGGCCGTTGCCATCTTGATTTGCTTCGGTGTGGCAACAACAAGCCAGGCGCAGATCATCGTTTCAGATACCTACACCCGTCCCGACAACTCGGCGCTTGGCACAACCGAAGTGGGTGCGGTAGCGTACGGGGAGTTCAATACGTCTGGCGGGAACCTCACGTCGCAGGACATTGCGAAAATCGAGTCGGGGCGTCTTCGCATCACCGGCCCTGCTGGGTCTTCGACCGATCCGGGCATGGTTCGGCTGGTGAATCTGGGATTCGACCTCGACGTGACGGCAGTGGTCACCATGTTGGGCGACAACTACAACCCCTTGGCCGTTGCAAACGATCCCGTCTTCATATTTCGCCAGATGAACGTGGTCCCTGGGAAACAAGGCAGCAAGGGGCTTGTCCAGTTGGATATACGCCCGAACGGAACCTATAGGGTCCTCGCGCTCACGAGTTCACCGCCGCCAGCCGGGGACGGGGCAGCCCAGGTTGTGGCTGATGCGCCGATCGGTCCCGCGTTCGCGGCGGCCGACACTGACGGGGACGGCATCATCGAGAGCAATGAGCCTTTCACCGTACGGATACAGGTCATCGGTGATACCTTCTGTTGGTTCATGAACGGGGTTGAGATTGGCTGCTTCCTGCTGCCCGACGCGGCGATCACGGGTGTGGATCAGACCCAAGCGACGAATTTCTTCTTTGGCCGGAACCGAGTGGTCGGCGGGGCTGTTCCAGACCTGGAGATCGCCTACGACAACCTGGTTGCGAACCCGGCAAGCGCCACCATGTTTGTCCAAGATCATGAGGGCAACGCGGACCCGACGACCGAAGGATGGACACGAGATCTCGGGACAGGCATCACGGAGGGGCCAATCACTGGTGACCTCGGCTTCGATGCCTGGTCCATCGATGACCCGACGACCGCAGACAGTAGCACCCGGCTTTACACATTCATTCCGTCCGCTGCGGTCGTCAGTGCCGCGCTCACCAGTGGTTGGAGCCTGACGGCCCGACTCCGCGTCGTCGACACACCGGAGAACGCCGACCGCGCGATCATGGTCGAGTTCATCGACGGAACCACGCGCTGGCGCATGGACTTCGGCTCCCAGGCCGACGGCGATCCGATCGTCTTGCTCCAGACGGGTGTAAGTGGGGCGGGGGATGATACGGGTGTGCTTTTCACCCTGGAGGGTGGCGGAGTGGCTACCACCTCTATGAGCTTCGGTACGACCCGGCGACCGCGTCCGCCGACCTCTTCGTCGACGGGGTCGAGCGCGTCAGCGACTTCGTCGGGATGCCGACGCCCATCACCCGCGTGGCGTTTGGCTCGGGGCAGAGCGCCCAGACCGGCCACGCACACTACAACCTCGTTCGCTTCGCCGTTCCTCCACAGGTTCCCCAGATCTGCGTGGACCCTCCTGCAGGACTGGTGAGTTGGTGGGATGGGGATTCAGTTTCTGGAACGACCGCTTTCGATACCCAGGATGGAAATGATGGAACGCTTGTTAATCGTGCTACTACTGTTCCGGGGATAGTTGGAGATGCGTTTAGTTTTGATGGGATGGACGACCATGTTCTGATTGGCAATCCTGCTAATCTCCAATTGCAGGACTTCACCATCGACGCATGGATCAAACTTAATACCCTTGCCTTCCCAACACCGTTCGACCCCGCCATTTTAGAGTATGGTACAGGCGGGTATGGCTTCTCAATTGCGAGACCTGGGGGATTTGTTACTCCCGTGAGTCGGAGTCCTCTGGTGCTCCAACGCTTCGAAGGTGGGGCACTGTTCTTAACAAAAGTTGGTGATACCGGTGTAAATGCCGGATTGGTTATCAGAGATACAGAGTGGCACCATGTAGCGGTTACCAAAGGTGGCGGCACTGTTATCTTCTACCTTGATGGAGTTGGAGCAACGGCGCCGTTCAGCTATGACCCTGGTTTTTTCTTCACGACGAATGTGGCCATTGGCATTCGACCGGATATTAATCTGAACTCATTTCCCGGGTTGATAGACGAGGTCGAACTTTACAACCGCGCCCTTTCAGCTGCGGAAATTCAGGCCATCTTCAATGCTGGCAGCGCAGGGAAGTGCAAGGTGGCGAACGGGCCCCCGACGGCCACCGACCAGGCCGTCTCCACCGATGAGGACACCCCGGTGGCGGTGACCCTCGCCGGCAGCGACCCGGACGGCGACGCGCTCACGTTCTCGGTGGTCTCCGGGCCCGCGCACGGCGCGCTCTCGGGCGCCGCCCCGAACCTCACCTACACGCCGGACGCGAACTTCAACGGCTCTGATTCGTTCACCTTCAAGGCCAACGACGGGACAGCGGACTCGAATGTGGCGACTGTGAGCATCGCGGTGAACCCGATCAATGACCCACCGGTCGCGGCCTCCCAGAGCATCACCACCCCTGAGGACACGCCGATCAATGTGACGCTCTCGGCCACGGACCCGGATAGCGGCGCCCTTACCTTCTCGATCGTGAGCGGACCGGCGCACGGCACGCTCGCCTCGAATGGCGCTCTCGTTTACACACCCAGCCCCAACTACAACGGCCCCGACAGCTTCACCTTTAAAGCCAACGACGGTGCTGCTGATTCCAACGTCGCCACGGTGAGCATCACGGTGAACGCGGTCAACGACGCGCCGGTGGCTGTGGACGACACGGCCACAACCACTGCCGGGACGCCCGTGATCATCAATGTCGTCGCCAACGACACCGACGTGGACGGCGACACTCTGAGCGTGTCTGCAGTCACCCAGGGCGCTAGCGGCTCGGTCGCCATCAACGGCGACGGAACTCTGACCTATACGCCGCTCAGCATCGACGCGCTCATCGCCCGGGTCTCGACGCTGGGCCTCAATCCTGGAGTCACCAACAGCCTCACAAGCAAGCTCGAAGCCGCCAAACACTCGCTGGCGCGCGGCCAGATCAAAGCGGCGGCGAACCAGCTTGGCGCATTCATCAACGAGCTTGAGGCTTTAAAACGGAGCGGCAGACTTGATCCCGCAACCGCAGACTCCTTGCTCGCCCTAGCCAGAGCTATCATGAATTTGCCGGCATCGGACAGCTTTACCTATACCGTGAGCGACGGAAACGGAGGGATTGATACAGCCGCGGTCACAGTGACGATGACACCGTAACTCAATATCGCGGGTGGAGTAGAAGCAGAGGACGGCTCGTCAAGCGGAATTCGTCATCTGAACCAACCGGTCGAGCTTTTCCCGGGCCTTCCCGGAGTCGATCGATGCTTCCGCCAGACGCATCCCGGCAGCAATGGAATCTGCTTTTCCGCTCACATACAACGCGGCCCCGCTGTTCAGCAACACCACGTCGCGCTTGGGCCCTTTCTCACTGTTGAGGACACTGCGTAAAATCGTCGCACACTCCGCCGGGGTGCCGCCGTGGAGATCCTCCAGCCGGCATGGCTTGAGCCCGAACTCTTCGGGGGAGACGGTGTAGTTCTTGACCTTTCCATCACGAAGCTCCGAGACCCGGGTCGGCCCGCAAAGCGAGATCTCGTCCATCCCTTCCAGCCCGTGCACGATCATGGCCCTGGCCGTACCCAGGTTCTTGAGCACGTGAGCGATCGGCTCGGTGAGCCCTCCATCATAGATACCGGTGAGCTGATGGGTCGCTCCCGCAGGATTGGTCAGGGGACCCAGGAGATTAAAGATCGTGCGGATGGCGATCTCGCGGCGCGGCTGGACAGCATATTTCATCGCCTCATGCAGGAGCGGCGCGAAGAGAAAACCGATGCCGATCTCAGCGAGACACTGTTCGACCCGCTCTTTGGGTGCGTCGATTTTCACGCCCAGGGCGGCCAACACATCGGCGCTACCCGAATGGCTGGAGACCGCGCGGTTTCCATGCTTGGCCACGGTGATACCCGCGCCCGCTACAACAAACGCCGACGCCGTCGAGATGTTAATGGTCCCTTTCTGATCCCCTCCTGTTCCAACAATATCGAGCACAAGATCGGCTTTGGCCCTGACGCGGTTCACTTTCTCCCTCATGACCCGCGCGGCCCCGGTAATCTCATCGATGGTCTCCCCTTTCATTCGAAGCGAGGTGAGAAAGGCAGCAACCTGGGCCGGAGTCGCGTCGCCGGACATGATCTGGTTCATCACCTCTTCGGTCTCGCCCTCGGTGAGATCCGCCCGGTTGACGAGCTTGCCGATCGCTTCCTTGATATCCATGATTCCAACCTCCTGACCCCGATCCGAGAAAAATGCAGAGGTCTTAACCCAATCCTCGACTCCGGCAAAAATTTCGGATCGGGGCTGAGAACCTAACGACTCACGGTCATGGTCTGGGCAAACTTTTCCTTGACCTTGAGCTCCTCCTGCAGCGCTCTGGCCTCGGCCCGCGTGCCGAAATGACCCACGCGCACGCGGTGCCAGGTCTTTCCCCGAATGCTCGTCGACACCACATAAGCGTCATACCCTTTATCCTTAAGCCGCTGCGCCAGGCGGTTGGCGTCCCGCTCCTGGGGAAAGGCGTTGACCTGCACCGCCCATACCGCCGCTTCGGTCTTCTCAGGTGCTTTCTCGGTGCCACGGCTCGGTGCCTCCCGAGCCGCAGGTTTCGCCCCTCCACCAGCCGACTTCACGTCTCCCTTCCCCGTCTTTTCCTTCTCGCTCCGAGCCGCCTGTTCCCCTTTGGGGGCTTTCCCCAAGGTGTCATAAAACGTGATCTCCTCCTTGCCGGCGGGCGGACCACCCGATCCTTGGAGCAGGGGCTCGACGGGAATTTTAACGACCGGCTCTTCCTTCTTGAGCAGTTTCCTTTCTTCGATTCCCTGCCCGATGAGGACGCCGAGAAAGAAGACGATGAGCGAGGTGACGGCAAATCCGCCGGCCAAGAAAATCATCTGGCGGCGGCTCATGTAGTAAACTCCGTCGCCCCTGCCTGTTCGGTTCCGCGCCATCCCTTACCCCCGATACGACAAAGCCCGGTCCTTCATGTATTTCCGCTAGCGACCCCGCGTGGAGCTTTCCGCTGCGCCCGCAGCAGCATCGAGCGCCGCTTCATCACGAGGCGCCATCCTCGAAGGCGCTTCAACCCCGAGAAGATGAAGCCCGCTGCGAACGACCTTTTGCACGTTGCGCAGCAGGACAAGGCGCGCCCGCGTGAGCTCGCCGTCGTCCGATATCACGCGGAAGCGATTGTAATAGCGGTGAAACTCGCCCGCCAGCTCGAGCAAATAAAAAGCCAACCGGTGCGGCTCGAGCTCCCTGACGCTCTCCTCGATGGCCTCCGGACATTGGATCACGCGCTTGATCAGCTCCATCTCTTCCGCCCGCTCGAGCCGTTCCAACATCACAGCGTTGGAGCGGACGGCCTCCACGTCGATCCCGCTCTGGCGCGCCTGCTCGAAAATGCTCGCGATGCGGGCATGGGCATACTGAACGTAGAAAACCGGATTTTCGCTCGACTCCTTTTTTGCCAGCTCGAGATCGAAATCAAGATGACTGTCGGACTTGCGCATGAGAAAAAAGAAGCGGGCGGCATCCTTTCCGACCTCTTCAACCACCTCCCGCAGCGTGACAAACTCGCCGAGCCGCTTCCCCATGCGGACCGGCTCCCCACCACGGGTGAGGTGCACCATCTGGACCAACACAACGTGCAAAATTTCCGGATCGTATCCCAAGGCTTTGACCGCCGCTTTGAGCCGATTCACGTAGCCGTGGTGATCCGCTCCCCAAACATTGATGAGCTTCTTAAACCCGCGCTCGAATTTGTTGCGGTGGTACGCGATATCGCTGGCGAAATACGTGAGCTCCCCGTCGCTCTTCACCACGGTCCGGTCCTTGTCGTCGCCGTAAGCGGTGGCGCGAAACCACTCGGCCCCCTCCTCGCGGTAGAGAAGCCCGCGGGAGCGCAGAAGCTCGATCGTTCGCTCCACCTCCTTTCGCTCTCGCAACCCTTTCTCGCTGACAAAAGAATCAAATGTGATACCGAAATCAGCGAGGTCTCGCCGGATCGCGCCGAGCAAGCTCTCGCCGCCGAAACCGCTCAGAAACTGGACCGCGTCCTCGCGCTTTTCTGCGAGAAACCTTTCCCCCCACCGCCGCTTAACCTCGGCGGCCAGTTCCCTGACATAATCGCCCGGATAGCCCTCTTGGGGAAACGCGATCGTCTCCCCGTGAAGCTCGCGATAGCGAAGGTAGATGGAAAGCCCCAACTGCTCAATCTGTCTTCCGGTATCGTTGACGTAGTACTCGCGCTCCACTGCAAAGCCCGCGGCCTCAAATAAGCGGGCCAAAACGTCACCGATGACCGCCACGCGGCCGTGGCCCACATGAAGCGGGCCGGTGGGATTGGCGCTGGCGAACTCCACTTGAACCTTCTCTCCCCGACCCAGGTCGACCTCTAACTCCCTGCCGTCTTCAACCGCCCTAAGACGCTCGTAGCAAAAGCGCGGCGAGAACGAAAAATTGAGGAAGCCCGGGCCGGCCACCTCCGCCCGCGCCAGGATGCCGTCGGGGTCCTCCAGGTTTTTCAGGATCGCCTCGGCGATTGCCCGCGGCGATTTGCGCTGCTCCTTCGCCCAAATCAAGGCCACGTTGGTGGCGAGGTCCCCAAGCTCTTTTTGTTTGGGCGGCTCAAGAAGCAAAGGGGGGAGGTCTGTCACTTTCAGCTCTCCCCCCTTTGCCGCCTTTTCGATGGCTCGGGCTAGAAGCTCCCTAATGTGACTCTTCATTTCTTCCTTGAACCATCCCCTTGAACCCTCCTGGGCCGAGACAAAACAGGCCGCTAAGGAAGTGGACGGTCGATCTTAAAAAGGCTTCGAAAAAATAACTATTTATAACGGCTTTGAAGCGCCGAAGTCAAGGCGGAGTCGACGCCGGGAACCATCAAACAGTTAAGGGCTGAGTGGGTTTCCTGAGCGAAACATGGCCGGAGCAGCAGGGGCGAGCGAGGGGAGCGCGAGCGAGGCTGCGGACGTCCGATTACAGACAGTACCACCCATGGCACGAACCCATCGGCCGCAGCGGAGAGCGCGTTTCCCGAGGGAGCTTGCCAAGCAAGTCCCGGATGGGTCGCTGCGAGAGGGCGTGAAGCGAAGGAAACCCCGAAGCCGTAATTTTGGACGCAACCCCAAGACCGGAGGCCGGCCAGAAATCGTCATTTCTCCCACAGCGACAAAAATTTGACCGGAATTTCCTTGGTCAAAAAAAGCGGTCCGGTACGGAAGAACCGGATGCCGCTGGCGTGGGCTTTTTGGGAGTCGATCACCAAGATGGCCGGAGATGGGTCCCGCCTTCTACCCACCGCAATCGCGTCCTCAACGGAAGGGCTGAGATGCACATATTGCCTGCCGCGCGGCTTGAGCCCTTCACGCAGAATGCTCTCAGCCAGGTCACGCGCCGTGCCGTGGTAAAGACTTTCGGGCGGCTCCACGCTATCCAGCCCAAGATCCACGGGAAAGGAGTGACCGTAAGTCGCGCGCACCTTCCCTTCCCTCAGCTCGAAACGCTTCTTATCGGAGCCCTCAACGACCTCGAGAATATCTTCTTCAGTGACCTCCGGAAAACGCCCCTGCACCATCTCGACAAGGTCGCCCCGCTGGACAAATCCCTGGGAGTCGAAGCGCAGCGGATAATCCCGCGGCTGGTGGCGCAAAAGATAGCTCAAAAAACGCGATAGACGCTCTGGAGCCACTAAAGCCATCCCTGATCCCTCACTTCTTACCGCAGATCAAAGCATAGACATGGCACGCGACACCCTTTTAATCTACCCCACTTTATACTGCAATCCCCTGGCAAAATTGCCCGCCACAGAGCAAAGCCCCTGTATGTCTTTGTGCTTGTGGCCGTAACCAAAAGTATTCGCTTCTCCCCCTTCCACTGAGCGCGGATCTTGCCGGTAAAAAGATTTCTTTCGTGAGTCCGCTGGGTTAGATGACTCGCGCCCAAGCTTGTTGACTCGGCACACTGCTTGCACTCCTGCCCGAGCAGATGTCGATGAGAGAGGCGGAAATAAATCTCAACAGAAAGGAGGTGAAAACCATGAAGACGATCAGAGCACTTTTGGCGGTCCTG
>JACPAM010000205.1 GCA_016180805.1 Deltaproteobacteria bacterium
CCTCAAAGGTGCATAATTCACACAGGTGTGCGCACGCCTGTGCGGAATTTTCTCATATGTCCGCCTGACCTTTGCGACCTCGCGGCGCCGCTTCCGCCGTACAATTCATGACTTACAGTTTCTTGCTGCCGTGAGGATTCCTGCGGCAAAGGAATTGCGGGAACAGCAATGGCACGATTATGGATATCACTGCAAGTTCGAAAAAAGTGGTGGAAGGAGTACGACCATGCGCGAGAGAAAAATCGGGCCGGTTTGTTTCGGAGGCCTCGTCCTGGCAGCCATCGTCGTCTGGGGAGCCGTTGCCCTGCCCGCGGAGGGGAAAGACCCTGCGAAGGAAACAGTGCTTATCGGAGTGAAGGAAGCCAGTGGGATGGCCATCAAGCTGGAGATCGAGCCCGCTCAAGCCATGTACATGCCGATGCACGGGTCCTGGATGGAGATGAAGCCGGAGAAGGGTGAGATCTACCACTTTGAAGTCAAGCCCGAGGACCCGGGTTCAAAAACCAGGCTATCCTACGCGGTCGTGAAATTTCGCGCCGTCAATACAGGCAACGGCAAGGTGGTGGAGAAGGAGCTCCATCCCATGTGGGGCGGAAGCGGCCTCCACTACGCGGCCAATGGCGCGCTGCCCGGAGATGGCGCCTACACTGCTACAGTAATCGTGGAGCCTCCTACCTTCGCCCGCGGTCCCAAAAACAAAGATATGTGGAAGAAGCCGGCCCAAGGGGCTTTTGAGTTCACCCTGCGTAAGGGCCGCGTGGTCCCTTAGTGCAGCAAAGCAGCCAGGCGGTTAACTGGGAGGAAACTGGGCTCATTGGTTGTTGTGGTCACTTAAAGAAGGCAAAGAGGATGCCGGTGATGACGCCGATCTGGCCGACCCAGAAGACGAACATCCAGCGGATGAGGTCGGCCTTGCCGTTGGCGGCTTCTACCCTGAGAGTAGCGATTTCTTCACGGACTTTGGCAAGCTCCTCCGCGAGCCTGCGCTCAAATCTCTCTTCAACGAAAGCAATAATGTCTTCGCGCTGGTTCTTGGCCGCTTCGTTGATCACGGCAACCAAGGCGTCAGCGCCGTCGTCGCCGAGCTTCTCCCGTAAGGGGCGCGGAATCGTGATCACGGCCATAGCAGGTTCATACCATGGTTAGAGATGGGAGTTCAAGGTTGATTGGGTGGGGGAAGCCGCCGGAATTGTACCTACGCCACAATGAGGTTCCAAAAAGCGCTCCGAAAGATAAGCCACCTTAAGCGTAAATAATTTTCTCAGTTGTCCGCACACCTGTGCGGAATCTTCGCGCGTGTCCGTTTTAGCTCTGTTAAGCGTAAATAATTTTCTCAGTTGTCCGCACACCTGTGCGGAATCTTCGCGCGTGTCCGTTTTAGCTCTGCCTGCTCTAAAATTCGCTTTCCACAGATAATTCAGAACTTACAGAGGCTAACGTCTGACTTTTCCTAGCCAACCTGTGTGGCAAGGGAATTGCTCAGCATCCTGGCCAAACACTCAGCGAGAAGTCTGTCTCAAAGAATATAGCTGGCGGGGAGGATGCTATGAAGAAATCTTCGTTGATAATGCTTAGCACTGGCATCGCGACCTTTTTTGCGATGGTCTTCACTCAAGAGGCCTCAGCGATTCCTGCCTTTGCTAGGAAATACAAGACTTCGTGTCTCACCTGTCATGTGATGCCGCCGAAGCTCAATGCCTTTGGCGAGGCGTTCAGGCTAAACGGCTATCAGATCCCTGACGGCGATGAGCCACACATCAAAGACGAGCCGCTCGTAACCGCCGCGCCGGCGTGGAAAGAGGCGTGGCCCCAAGCCAATTGGCCAGGCTGGATTCCGGGAAGTCCACCCATCGCCCTCCGTCTCCAAGTGGATACGCAAAGCACCAAGGACGAAACACAGAAGTTCAGCACCAACTTCGAATTCCCCCACGAAGTTGAACTCTTGTGGGGTGGGACTTTCGGAGAAGACCTGGGCTTTTTCGGCGAAGTGGAATGGAAGCAGCGAGGCACCATGGAGGTGAAGCAAGGCTTCCTCAAATTCCAAAATCCCCTTGGGTGGCTGGGTGTGCCGCGCAGGTGGCTCAACCTCTGGGTCGGACAGATGGACCAGGTTTTTCTTACCAGCTACCGGAATCTTGACAGAACGGGAGTAAACCATCCTCTCTGGGGGAACAAGAAACCTAGCGACTTTACTGTGAGAAACCTCACGACTGGAGCCACTCGCACATCCGGGAACGCTTTCCGTCTCCAGGACATGGTGCCGGGGATCGAGTTTAACGGGATTCTTGGCAGCCGTCTATTTTGGGCCACTGGAGTTACCACGGGCGGTGGCGAAGCGCGTTTCGACATCGATAACCACAAGGATCCCTATTACAAAGTACGTTACAAGCTTGGTGGCCGCGCATATGACGGCTCTCTCCCTGGGGAGCGTGGAGTCTCCCTTGCGGCACCGCCTAGCGGCGCATGGGTGGACAACGCGCTTCAGATTGAGCACTTCGGCTACTTTGGCAAACAGCGGATAAGTACGTCAGGAAGTGGTGCAGGCCCAGGCCCTTCAAGCGCATCCCGGTCAACGGATAGTTTTAATCGCTTTGGCCTGGCTCTGAGATGGACCTGGCAAGACCTTGATCTTGCTGGCGGGCTTGTCTGGGGACAGCATGAAGATCCGTGGGGATCACTCAGTGAGGGCAAGATCAAATACAGCTCTCCCTTTGCCCGGCTTGATTACATGATCTTTCCCTGGTGGATGGCGCAGCTCCGCTTTGAGGACCTTCATGTGAGCAGCCCGAAGGATCTCAGAGCGGCAGGCTTCACGGCGGGCTCTCTGGACCAAACCCGTTTTATTCCAGCCCTCATCTTTCTGATCCGAGCTAATCTTCGCTTTGTTTTGGAAGGCGAGCTTTACACCAAGCACAAAGATTTCGAGTCCCGAAGACTGAGCACACCTCATGCCTTCTGGACCCGTTTTGACTATGCCTTCTAGCGACGATGAAGATGATATGGGGGGTCCCTTTGTTATTTTATCTTGTAGCTTTCCCGGGTATCGCTGTTGGAGCCGGAGGAATCAGCGGGTCAGTGAATACGCGGGGTGTGAAGAATCCAACAGACGTTATTGTCTACATTGAGAAGGTTGAGGGTAAATTCCAGCCTGCGAAGACGCCCGTGCCAATAGACCAAATTAAGCGGGTCTATGTTCCCCATGTTATGGCCGCCCTCGTTGGCACTGAAATTGAGTTTCGTAATAGCGACGATGACCTCCACAATATCCATGCCCGGCAAGGCGGAAGGAAGATCTTTAATTTCGGCATTCCGTTCCAGGCAAGGGTGCGTAAGACCCTTAATAAAGAAGGAATCGTGACGCTTCTATGCGATGTCCATCCGGAGATGAGCGCTTTCATCGTGGTGACGCAGAATCCATTCTTTGGCAAGGTGGACGGGAAGGGAAATTACACGATCGAGAATATCCCTCCTGGGACCTACACGATAAAGGCCTGGCATGAGAAGGCTAAGCCTGAAAGCAAGGAAGTGAAGGTTTCAGAGGGAGGCAAGGCGCGCGTCGATTTTGAACTGAGGCCTTGAGGCAAAAAGGAGATGGCTATGAGCAAGAAATACCATGCAGCGACGTTTTTCCTCGTGGTCCTAGGACTAGTCACCGCAAGCCTTTTGACTTGGGTCTCCGCATCAATGGGGGAAGAGATTCTGCTCAAGTACAAGGCCACAGTCATAGAGGAGACCAAAGATTACATCATCATCAAGTTTCACAAATCAGATATTGGACTAGTTACCGAAAGAGGTCAGCCAACAGAAACTCTAGCCGCTCAACAAAAGCTGGGGAAAATCTCGTCGGCTCCATCATCTTCTGAACCGGTTCTTTCAAGGGCGGAGCTAAAAAAAGAAATCCTGCAGGAGCTAAGAGGCGAGATCCAGAAAGAGGCGACGAAGGGGATTGGGCTCGTCGAGTATGGCTCTGTGGAGGGTCGGATAGTGCGCAGGGGGGTAGGTGAGCCAGAGGCCAGAGTGAAGCTGGTTCGTTGGGTAGAAGAGACATCTCTCCTGGGCGTCTTCAAAGAGCTTAAAAAGGGAGCTGAGTTTGAGACCACCACTGACCAAGACGGAAGATATGCCTTCAAAGAGGTCCCTGTTGGCAGCTACGAGTTGAAGTGGCTTCCTAAGGCAGGTGACGCCTGGATTCGCCGTCTCACTGAAAAGCCTGATGTTACGGTGAGAAAAGGCACGACGGTTACGCTCAGGACCGTAGAGCTGGCTAGAGCCGTGCTTCCCTAGAACAAGCGTGAACCTGCTCAACCGAAGGTTTCGAGCCGCCTTCCCTTGCACGGCATTCCTCCTCTTTACACTATTACCCCTCGCCTTTGCCGCGCAGCCTCCGGTTGAGGCGGACTATCGGGGCTTCTTCGGCTTCGATTCCCGGCTAGTGGTCTGGATCGTTGCTGAGCTTCACCTCATGTACGGCGCGTTCGTTCTTGGCGTGCCTATCTTTGCGGTTATTGTCGAGTATATCGGGAAGAAGAGCAGAGACCCCAAGTACGACAATCTCGCACGGGAGTTTACCAAACTACTGGCCGCTGCCTTCTCGACCACGGCTTCGCTGGGAGGGCTGCTGGCCTTCTCCCTCTTTGGCCTCTATCCCAAGTTCATGGGGTATCTTACGGGCGTCTTTCACAAATCCTATTACGTCTACGCTCTTCTCTTCTTCGCAGAGGGCTTCACCCTTTACCTTTATTATTATTCCTGGGACCGGCTCCAAGGGCGGTGGAAATGGCTCCACATCACATTGGGAATTTTGCTCAACGTCTGGGGAACGCTGCTAATGCTCATTGCCAACTCCTGGGCAAGTTTCATGATGAGCCCGTCCGGGATCGACAAGGAGACCGGTCGCTTCCTCGGAAGCACTTGGGCGGCAGTGGCCAATCCCCTCTGGATTCCGTTAGCTATCCACCGCTTTTTGGGCAACGTCGCCTTTGGCGGTCTTATCGCCGGCGCCTATGCTGCGGTCAAGTTTCTGGGGGCCAAAACCGAGGTCGAAAAAGCCCACTACGACTGGATGGGGTACGTGGGCAATTTTGTGGCTATAGCCGCCCTCATTCCCATGCCCTTCGCCGGCTACTATTTAGGCCGTGAGGTCTACAGCGCGTCGCCCGTGATGGGCAATAACATGATGGGAGGGGCTTTCTCCTGGACCTTTATCCTTCAGGCGATTCTCATCGGTGCGCTCTTCATCGGTGCCAACTATTACCTCTGGATTGGCATGGGACGGATCGCGGGGGCGGAACGATACGGAAAATATATTAAGTACATTAACTTGATCCTGCTTGTGTGCTTCGCCATCTGGCTTACCCCTCACAACCTTCCCTTAAGCGCAGCCGAGCAGCTCGCCATCGGCGGGCAATACCATCCCATCCTGAAATGGCTCGGTCTCATGTCAGCGAAGAACGCCGTAGTGAACTTCATTATCCTCTCCACTTTCTTTAGCTTCCTCCTCTATCGCAGGGGCAACAAAGGAAAACCATTGCCCTTTAGAGAGCATGGGGCGACGGCAAAGGTGGTGCTCTTAGCCGTCGGCGTAGTTTGTCTGGGATTTTTAGGAGCTTATGCCGGCCACCTCTTTACCTTAGATCCCGCGTCATTGGACTTAAGCCCGGACAAGGCCAGATACTTCAAGTTCCCAGGCCTGCTTCTCCTGATCCAGATCGGAGCCGTCTTTGCGGCTCTCGCTCTTACCTTCGTCGATAGAGGCATCCACGGTCAAGCTCTCCTCTTCGCTGTGACCGCGGCAAGCGCGGTCTTTGCCCTGGGGGTTTATGGTTTCGTTGTCATGGAGAAGGCAAACCCTTTCCTCCGCCACATCGCCGTCTCCCAGTTCCTCCTCGTCATCGCCTGCCTGCTCGCCAACACCTTCATCGACATCTTCCTTTTTAAAGGTGCAGGGGAGATCGGGGGAATCCGCTGGGGAAAGATGCCGGTCAGATCACAGTATACTCTGGTTCTCTTGTGCGTCACGATCGTTATGCTCATGGGGCTCATGGGCTACATACGCTCAGGGCTGCGCGAGAATTGGCATGTCTATGGGATCATGCAGGACGTATCGGATACGAGCTATACACCGACGATGGCTTACATGGCCCGGGTAGTGGGGAGTATCGTCCTCGTCTTTTTGGCTTCAATCGCCTTTGTTTTCTGGCTCGCTGGCCTCGGTGAAGGAAAGGCGCCGGCTCTCGCGCCCAGCGGGGAGGGAGCGGAGAAGGTCCAGAGGGGGAGGACGAAATGAAGCGGCCTTTCTTGGGCGTCACCATCTTCACGGTCGTGATCGTTCTTCTTTTCGTCTACATAGGCGAAGTGCTCACCAAGGTCTCGGGGGAAGCTGTGAAGGGAGCTGGCCATGGAGTGTCAGCAGTCGGCGCCACACCTGAAGCGGGAGAAGCCATTTTTTGGCGGAAGGGAGCTTGCTACACGTGCCACAGCGTTGGCAGGCGGGGAAGCTCGATCCGTGCTCCTAATCTGGGGGAGAGTGGTCCGCTAAACATGCCGATCGGTGCGCGCGCCGCTTTGAGGGCACAAGAGAGGACAAAGCAGGGAAGGCCGATGGCTGCTACGGACTACCTGGTTGAATCCCTCGCGGAGCCGGGCGCCTATGTAGTGGAAGGTTTTAAGAATGAAATGCCGCTCGTCTGGAAGCCACCCATCGCGCTTCAACCCGACGAAATCAAGGCTGTGGTTACTTACCTTCAAAGCCAGGGTGGGACCGTGGATGCGGCTGGCATCGATAAATCACCCTTCTTGCAGAAATTGAAAGCGGCTGCTGCGACGGCCGCGGCTGAAGTCGCCGAGGCCTGGAAACCCTACATGCCAGGCGATCCCAAGTTAGGGCAGGAGATCTTCTTTAGCCCTGAGAGCCCGGTGGGATGCGGGAAGTGCCACGCCACGAAAGAAAAGGGGGGGGACGTTGGTCCCGAACTCACTCACGTGGCTGCGACTCGCACTCCCCAATTTATTCTGCAGGCGATCCTGGAGCCGAGCAAAGAGATTGCGTCAGGCTTTGACTCAATCCTTATCCAGACCAAGGATGGCCGTTTGATCACAGGGATTGTCAAGAAGGAGGATGTCGCTTCCATTACAGTCGCTGACAGTCAAGGGCAGTTGCAGAAGATTCCAAAGGCCGAGATTGCGGAGCGGGTGCCTCAGAAGACCTCCCTGATGCCGGAAAATTTTGGTGAGATCCTGACCGTCAAAGACCTCCACGATCTCCTGGCCTTCCTCATGACGCTGAAATAGGCAGCAGGATCAATTGATGTCGCATTTGCAGTTTAAGCTTTCACTGTTCTGGTCTGCTGTCATCTCCCTGATTGTGACCTATCTCTTTCTGGAGTACGGCGTTCCGTACGCCACGATGCTGATCACAGGGAGAGAGCAGTGGATGCCGGTGCCGAGGACTGCCATGGCCATGTTCATGATTCTCGCCGTCGTCGGGGCTATGGTCTATGTCTCCACGAGCGATGAGAAGATCGAGGAGTTCAGAGAGCCCGTTCTAGCCTTTCTGAGGGGCGATCAAGACGGGAGATGGTCCACGTGGGCGAAATGGGCGCGGGTTGTATGCCTCGCTGCCTTTCCCTTTTTGCTCGGAGGCTTTGTCTACTTTCAGACCAGGCTGACGGCAGCGAGCCCAACGACCTTGAGAATCCAGCATCCCACGATCCCGGGGGCCTACGAGAAGCTCAAGAACCCTCTGCGCAATCCGGATGGGACCGTGAAGAATGTGAAGTTCGTCGAAGAGGGAGGGGTTCTCTATCAGAAAAACTGCCGTCCCTGTCACGGCACAACCGCCGCAGGAGACGGCCCGATGGGGTGGGGGTTTAGGTTGAAGCCGGTTAGTTTTCGGGATCCCGGTACGATTGCCACTCTGGTGGAGGCTTATCTCTTTTGGCGCATCAAAGAGGGCGCGGCAGGCCTGCCGCCAGAGGCCAGCCCGTGGGATTCGGCAATGCCCGCCTGGAAAGAGGAGTTGAGCGATGAGGAGATCTGGAAGATCATCCTCGCCGAGTTCGACACGGCGGGCGTGGAGCCGCGCAAACCGGAGAAGCTCGAATGATGATAGCGGCTCTTGTCATAGCCCTGCTTTTTGAAATGAGCGTGGCAGCGTTCGGTCAACAGAAGCCACAGGCAACGGCTGAGGCGGTTTCAAAAGGAAAAGAGATCTACATGAAGAGGTGTTGGTTCTGTCACGGGCTGGATGGGAAGGGTGACGGGCCAGTGGCCGACTACCTTAATCCAAGACCGCGCGACTTCACTTCGGGAATGTATAAACTCCGCACCACGAAGGATGCCGAGGCTCCTTTGGACGAAGACCTATTTCGAACCGTGACACGGGGGATGCCGGGGACGGCGATGCAGGGGTTTGAAGGCGTTCTAAGAGAAAGGGAGCGCTGGCAGGTGATCGATTACATCAAGACCTTTGACAAGGAGCGCTTTGCTTCTCCGCCTGAGAAGGCCGAGATCGGCTCGGAGATGAGGGGCTCGGTGGAAAAAGGTAAGGAGGTCTACCAAAAAACAAAGTGTTGGGAGTGTCACGGCCGGGAGGGTCGGGGCGATGGGACGTCTGCCGCAAAGCTCAAGGACGAATGGGGCCTGCCAATTCTCCCGGCAGACCTAACCAAAGGCTGGCAGTACAAGGGCGGCAATTCAGTTACAGACATCTTCACACGGTTTACCACCAGCATGGACGGGACTCCTATGCCTTCCTTCGCCGACACATTAGGTGTGAAGGAGAGGTGGGATCTAGCTGCTTATGTGAAGTCTCTTATCCGGGAGCCGCAGGCGAGGGGGGAGCCGGTCTTGAGATCCAAGCGTATCGATAAAGATCTCCCGCTCAATCCTGATGATCCTTCGTGGCGGGAGGCGGAGCCCTTGGACGTTCCCTTAAGCGGCCAGGTCGTTGTAGCTCCGCGCTCGCAGAATCACTCGGTGGACCTCATCACTGTGCGCTCCCTTTACAACGACAAGTCCATTGCCTTCCTCCTGGAATGGAACGATCGGTTCAAGGACGCTGTCCACAGGCCGGAGCCGGAATCTCACAAGGACACTTACGTCAAGCTCGATCCCAAGAGGAGGTGGGGCCTCAGGGATGCTGTTGAGGTCCAATTTCCGGTAGGGATACCGGAGGGCCCTGCACGCCCCTATTTTTTTCTTGGGGAGCCAGGGAAGCCGGTGAACTTGTGGCGCTGGAGCGCCGATTGGAACGAGGATCCTAGTCGGAAAACGTCAGCGGAGGAGCTGAACGCCACAGGGTCTAAGAACCCGATTGTACCGCAGCCGCCCGAAAGCCAGGAGGTTCTGAGTAAGGGCATGTGGAAGGACGGGCTCTGGCGAGTGGTGATGGTGAGGCCGCTTCATACCAACGATCAAGGGAGAGACATTCAGTTTGAGGTAGGCAAGATGATCCCGCTTGCCTTTCACGCCTGGGATGGTTGGAAGGGGGAGCATGGACTTCAAATGGCCATATCTTCTTGGCAGTTCTTGGTTCTTGAGGTGCCTACGCCGCCGATCGTTTACGCCTACGCGCTATTCTCGGTGTTGGTTGGCTTCGGCGCTGAGGTTCTTCTCGTTCGCTGGGCTCGCGCCCGTTCTTCGCTCCGCGAGGTGATCTTGATTGAGCCGGCAGGCACTTCGGAATAGGAGAGAGCATGTTTAAAAAGATCTACGTGCCAATCGATAACTCTGATTACTCGAATCGAGCCGGTGACGTCGCAGTGATGCTGGGAAAAATGTTTGGCGCCACGCTGGTAGGAGGCCATGTGTATGCGGCGCGGCTCCACGGTGATCGCTTTAAGCAGATGGAGGTGGGCCTTCCGGGTAGGTACGTGGAAGGCGGCAAGCTGGAGCAACAGCGAGAGGCACACAACTCCCTCATGGCTTTGGGGCTTAAGCTCATCTCTGATTCTTACCTGGATATCCTGGAGCGAAAGTGTCAACAGGCGGGAGTCACCTTCGAGCGCAAAACTTTTGACGGCAGGCACTACAGGGTCCTAAGCGATGATATCGAAGCTAGCGGCTACGACCTCGTCGTCATGGGCGCCCTCGGCATAGGGGCAGTCAAGGAGAGCCTGATTGGGTCGGTGTGCGAGCGGCTAGTCCGGAGGATCACAACTGACGCTTTGATTGTCAAACCTGCAAGCTCCTCCAATGGGACCGGCGGGCCCATCGTTGCGGCGATCGATGGAAGCCCTTGGTCCTTTGCCGGCCTCAAGACTGCATTGAACTTGTCCAAAGCCTTGGAGCGGCCAGTGGAGGCTGTGGCTGTCTATGATCCTTACCTGCACCGCGCGCTCTTCAGCAGCATCGTTAAAGTCCTCTCCGAAAGGGCCGCTCAGGTTTTCCGGTTTCAGGAACAGGAGAGGCTTCATGAAGAGATTATCGATAGGGGATTAGCCAAGATCTATCAGTCCCATCTCGAGACAGCGCAGCAGATGGCTAAAGAGGATGGGGTCGGTCTCAAGATTACGCTTCTCGATGGGAAGGTCTTTGAGAAGATCCTGCACCACATCCGCGACACCAGCGCGTGGCTTTTAGTGATTGGCCGGGATGGCATCCACAGTGGTGAATGGGACGGGGTCGACCTCGGTTCGAATGCGGAAAACCTGCTTCGCTTGGCTCCTTGTAACGTTTATCTGTGTGGCCGGAAGCTGTCGCCGGCAGTCGATGCTCAGGTGGGGTTTTCCAACAAGGGGTTGCGGGGGAGCGAGGAGAGAGGCATGTGATGACCTACCTGCCGCATGTCATCTCATGGAATCTCACCCGGCGGTGTAACCTCTTTTGTGCCCACTGCTACATCAGCGCGTTGCCAGGGGCCGATTCCTCGGAGGAGCTGACCACCGAAGAGTGCCGCCAGGTCATGGATGAGATCGCTCAGGTTAACCCCAATGTCTTTCTCATTCTGAGCGGCGGCGAGCCGCTGCTGCGAACAGATCTCTTCGACCTGGCCGCTTATGCGAGGGAAAAAGGTTTTACTGTGGCCCTCGGGACCAATGGAATCCTTCTCGGAGAAAAAGAGGCCCGTCTCATGCGCCAAAGCGGTATCCAGGGAGCGGGCATCAGCCTCGATTCTGCCGATCCCAAGAAGCACGATGCCTTTCGGCGTCTTCCGGGGGCTTGGCAGGGAGCAATCCGTGCTACAGAGGTGCTACGGGCCGAAGGCATCGAGTTTTCCATCCACACCAACGTTACCTCTTGGAACGTGGATGAGATCCCCGCCATGATCGACCTGGCCGAATCGCTTGAGGCCAAGGTTTTGCTCTTTTTCTTTCTGGTCAGAACCGGTCGCGGACAGAATCTCACGGACATCACCGCGGAGACGTATGAGCGCGTCCTCACCTACCTTGCTCGCGTGCAGGGAGTGGGCGATGGCCAACCCACCGCGACTTACGCGGCTTCAATCTTCCACAGCCAAGACGATCCGTGGAGCGTTCCGACAGGCCAGACGGCAAGGTTGCTCATCCGGACCAGGTGTGCCCCACACTTTCGCCGGATCATCTATTCTTTAAATTCCGGATCTCCTCTCCTGAGGGACTACGCTCAAGGAAGCTGTCCAGCCGGGAAGTATTATTGCCGGATTACTCCATCAGGTGACGTGACCCCGTGCCCATACATGCCGGTGACCGTTGGAAACCTACGACAGCAGACTTTCTCCGCCATCTGGCAGGACAAGCCGGCTTTTAATCATCTGCGGGATGCCAGACTCCGCGGCCGCTGTGGGGCTTGCGAGTTCTCCAGAATCTGCGGCGGCTGCCGGTGCCGGGCCTACGCAACTTACGGGGATTATCTGGCTGAGGACCCAGCCTGCGCCTACCAGCCAGGCCAGTATGGTGGGAGACTTATCACCCTGTCCGAGGAGAAGACCTTCGGGTTGGAAGTCGAATTTAAGCTCATCTGGGAGGAGGCGGCCAAGGCCAGGCTAAACAATATCCCGTCCTTCGTTCGAGGCACAGTAGTGAAGGCTGTCGAAGCATTCGCACGATCAAAAGGCTCAAACGTGGTGACGGTCGAGCTGATGCAGGAGGCTAAAGGACGCTGGGCACGTGCGATGAGATCACCCTTTGCCAGGAATTGACATCCCAGATCAACCGTAGTCGGCACAGGGTTTTGGACATTAATTTTCTCCTCGCATGGATCTTGCGCGCATAAAAGATAGGAAAAAATTTAACAAGGAGGTAGAAAATTATGGTTAAAAAAATTGGCATGGCTGCTTTGGTACTGGTGGCCATTATTTTAGTTTCCGGCGAGGCCATGGCCGAGACCCGGGAGTTCCTGATGGTCACGGGCGAGCCGTCCTGGGAGGCCAAGCCGGGTGAAGCCCCGGTGGCGGACCGCAATCGGGGACCGGTGAAAAAGATGGAGCGATACACCTTCCATCCTGGCTTTCTCGTCGTGAACAGAGGCGACAAGGTCGTCCTCAAGATCCACGATATAAAGGGGGACAAGCACATCGTCACCATCCCCGCCTTCAACGTCCCCGAGACCCAGATCCTGAGGGGTGAAGAGAAGACCATCTCATTCCTCGCCAACAAGGCTGGGATCTTCGAGATCAAGTGCACCAACCATGTAGATTCCCATAAGGAAGGGCCGATGGTGGGATATATCTATGTCTTTGATAAGAGATAGCCTGGGTTGTCCGC
>JACPAM010000206.1 GCA_016180805.1 Deltaproteobacteria bacterium
ACTCGTAGATTACAAACGATCCGAAGAGCGCGATGATAAGCGCTGCGAGGAACTCGGGAGCTATGACGTGTTTTAGCGAGAAGGGCCGACGATTTGCGACGGTGCTCATGCACGGATACGCGCGCTCATTGGTTTCGACCAGCACAAAGATGAGCTTTATTTCTTGGTCAAACCTCCCTTCTTTACCCATTCCGAGAGGATCCGACTCTCCCTTTCCATGACATCCGCCAATTTTTCGGCCGCTTTGTAGTCCAAGGTTATAGCGACTTTTTCGTATTGACTTTTCACTCCAGGGTCAGACAGAGCCTTTTGGATAGCCAGATTCCACTTATCGATGATGGGCCGGGCGGTTCCCACAGGGGCCAAGAATCCCAACCAAGTTGGAAGGTCAGAGTCCGCATACCCAAGCTCCTTCACGGAAGGCACCTCGGGAAGTTCGTTAAGACGGTTTTCCGAGAATGCTACCAAGAAGCGTAGGTTTCCAGCTTTGACAAGGGACAATACCACCGCGAGGCTGATACTACCCAAGTCCACGTGACCACCCAGCATCGCAGCTCTGAGCGCGGCCCCTCCCTGGTACGGGACATGCACGATGTCCACACCGGCGGCTTCCTTTAAGAGCTCCACACTTATCCGAGACATATGTGCGGCGCCGGTGGAACCGTAGGTCAATTTCCCCGGGTTCTTCCTAGCAAAATCAACAAGGTCTCTGAGGGTCTTGTACGGAGAATCGGAGCGCACGACGATCCCATTGAAAGCATACCCATAGCCTGCAATAGGGAGAAGCTTCCGAAATGTGTAGGGGACCTGAGGGTTCACAAGGGGAACGAGGGTCAAAGGGGCGTTTGCCGACGCGAGAAGTGTGTACCCGTCGGGCTTGGCTCTGACGACGGCCTCGACGGCTGCAGCCCCGGAGGCGTGGGGCTTATTCGAGATCACAATTGGAACCCCGAGAATCTCTGGCAGCTTGGAGTTAAGTATGCGGGGTCCGAGGTCCCCAAACGCTCCAGCTTCTGACGAAACCACTAGCTCGATTGGACGGGTGGGGTAAGCCAATTCCGCTGCCTGGGAAACAGGGGCAAAAACAAAGAACGCCAGTGCCAGGATGATAGCGAGAGCGCGAATTCCCGTATTCTTTTTTGGTGCTCGTTTCATGACTTCCTCCAAAGGCGCTTTTTGAGTTTTATAGTTATTTAATTGAACTCGAAGCTTTCCTTTTCCTGAAGATCCAGCAGGCCACTTCTCAGGTGAGGCCGCTTATTCGAGTCGGTGTGCAACACTTTTGACCTGGTAGGCGGGTGAAAATTAGCCGTTATTCAGCAGCTATTTCTTCGGCAATATTTGGCCTCGACCGCTGACTATCACGCATCAAAACTCGTGTCAACCTGCATGTAAACGAAATTCGGGCCACAATGCGCCTTGCCTGTATCTACGGCCACTCCGTCGAAGAGCTTTTTCACCTGATAGACTTTCTCCGGATTGTACGTCGTCCAGTTTTTGTGATAACGGTCTCTTGGTACGGCAACAACTATCACGGAGCTGAAAAAGGCTCGGAGGGCGCTGAGTCCATGACACTAAGAATTGGCACATCTGAGGCGGGGGGCACCTTTCATACCCAAGGAATGGCGATCGCCGGGCTGTTTAACCGGAGGCCTCCAGACAAAGACAAGTGCGTAGTTGAGACGACTCTGGCCAGCTTCGATAACGCAAATCTCTTCGACAGAGGCGAAATCCAGTTCGGTTTCATGGCTTCCAACTGGATCGGCCGGGCTAAGGACGGGATGGCGCCTTTTACTCATACAATCGCCTTGCGTATGGTCTCTCCGACCAACGCCGGTCCCATTTTCTTCGTCACTCTCGCCCATTCCCAGATAAAGACCGTCAGTGATCTCGCGGGCAAACGCATCGCTGTAGGTCCCCAGGGGGCGGGTATGGCGGAGCATGTCCGTACTATATTTAATGTCTTGGGTATCCCGTTTGATAGCTTCACGCCCGTTTATCTCGGCTTTGTCGAGGGAGCAGAGGCGCTGATTGCCGGCGATGTGGATGCGCAGTTCCAGCGTCCGATTCCCAATCGGGTGATGACAGATTTAAGTGAACGCGCTGATGTCCGCGTGATTCCGTACGCTCCGGGCCAGATTGAGAGGATTGTATCTCAGGTGTCGTTCTATCGCGGCATAATCCTGGAAAAAGGAGCGTTCCGCGGGGTCGTGGAGGATGTGCCCCAAGTCGCTGTCGTCAACGTTTTGGTGACGCACGAAAGGGTCCAGGAGGAGGCTGTCCATGATATGACTGGGACGATCATCGAGAATCTGGACACACTTCCGCAGCTAAATCCCCTATTCAAGGGGCTGAAGGATCTTTTCGAGCCGCTGCGCTCCAAGGGCGCTGCCGGTTTGGAGATGGGCGGAGTACCACTGCATCCTGGCGCGCTTCGTGCTTACAGAGAGGCTGGCTGGTTGGCCTAAAGGCGAAAGGAGCGCGTCGGACTAAAGGCGCACGATCAATCTTTGCTCAGCTTTTCGGCCTGCTCTTCGACTATCTCCTCTTCCTGCTCCGGGATCCGGCGCAGCTCAAACACGACCTCGCCCTGATCGGGGCAGGCGAAGTGCACCGCGTCCGGGTCCTCCTCCCACCCAAAACGCCCACCGGCCCGGAGCGCGCTCCAGGCGGGAGAAAAAGCCAGGAACGCGTAGATGCAGAGCCCCGCGGGGGTCTTCTCCCCGATCTCCCAGGCGTCGCCCACCTTGTGGTCCAGAGGGCAGTGGCGACGAACCTTTACGACTTCCGCCCGCACCTTATAGCCTTCTTCCATACGATCCAAACCTCCTTTATCAATATGTATCGTCATATCATCATCAGGCGCTTTGCTTACCTGGAGAGCTGCGGCAGGAAGTCCTCCAAGCGAATCCGATTCATGACCTCATCGGGGACCCGGAGCGGCAGCGGGAAACCTGTCAGGGGCTTGGTCGCATCGATACCCATTTTCGCGTTCACGCCGCCCGGGCCTGCTGTGGGATCCAGCTCGCTTCCCTGGGCGTTGGCAATAACCACGAGGTCGCGATCCGCCTGAAAACGGTTGGAGACGGCCCACAGGACCGCCTCCTCGTCGAAGACATCGATGTCGTCGTCTACAATGACGACGTGCTTGAGCAGCATATCGGCAGCGATGGCGGCGCAAATAGCGTTTTTTGCCTGGGCCGGCGTGCGTTTCGTGATGGAGATGTAGGCGTGGAAGCGACAGTTTCCCGAAACCGGCATGCAGACATCTTTCACGGTCGGGACGGCGTTGCGCACTGCCTTTAGCAGCGCGGCTTCCCGGGGAACCGCGCCCATCAACTTGTGCTCGGTGTATCCCGCGTGGATGTCCTGGAAGATGTAGTTCTTTCGGTGCGTGATGGCGCTTACTTCGATGACCTGGCGTTCGTCTTTCTCCACGGCATGGCCGGTGAACTCCCCGAACGGTCCCTCCTCACGCCGGACGTGGGGTAGAATCTGCCCCTCGACGATAAGCTCCGCGTCCGCCGGCACGTGTAGGGGCACCGTTTTGGCTTCGACCAGGCGCAAAGGCTCGTTCATCATGCCTCCGATCACGGCGTACTCGTCTTCGTCCGCGGGCGTAAACGCTTGAGCGCCCAGCGAAAAGAGCGGATGGACGCCGATCACGGTGGCGATGGGGAGGGGTTGGTTGCGGCGCTCCATCTTGTTGTGCAGGGTCCAGAGGTGCCTCCCGATCGCCATGAAGATCCTGAGTTCTCGCTTACCCGCCATCATGAGCCGGTTATAGCTCGTGTTTCGGACTCCGGTGTCGGGGTCCTGGGCCACGATGATGCCCGCCGTAATGTAGGGTGCCGCGTTGACGTCGTAGTGGGTCAGCATAGGCAGCTCAGCCAGGTCAGCGTCATCGCCGACTTTGCTCACTTCCTGAGCCGGTCCGTTGCTTACTTCTACCGGCGCAATTGGCTTTGCCTGACGTTCGGAGAATTTCCTGGCCAGATCTTCGGGTTTTGCTTCCAAGGCCATGGCCATCAGGCGGCGGCTGGCCAGGGCGTTAATCACCACGGGCGCCCGGCCTCCCTCGACGTTCTCGAAGTACAGCAGTGGAAAGCGCTTTTTCTTTTCCAGGTGGGTGAGGATCGCGGACATCTCGTAACGAGGAGAAATGGGTTTCTTGACGCGCGCCACATCCTCGGGCGACTGCTTCTCCAGTTCGGCGATGAAACCACGCAGGTCTTTGGCCATGTCAGCCCCAACCTCCTTCGCTAGCTTATTTCAGAATCTCCTTCAGTTTTTCCACCAACTCCGGGGCAAGCTTGAAGGTTCCCGCCACGATTCTCTCCAGCTCGCCTCCGCCTGCGGAGCCGCCCACAATAATCCGCATGGTTTTTCCTTTATAAAAAGGCTCCTGGGCGCCGGCCAAGCCCAACCACCCACTTAAAAGAAGCCCGACTGTAAAAGCTACCGTTAGACGCGAAATCTTCGTACCCATGAAAACCTCCGCAATGTCTGAACCAAAAAAACTATTATTTACTTCAGACAGGCCTACCGGTCAATCGGAAAAACGCTGATATGGACTAAGCTCCATCGGGAAGCCGAGCCGTCAGGCCGCGGACCTCTTTGCCTGCAACCGAGGGGAGCGCGAGCGAGGCTGCGGACGTCCGATTACAGACGGCGCGACTCATGGCACGAACCCATCGGCCGCAGCCGAGAGCGCACTTCCCGAGGGAGCTGTAGAAACTTCATCCTCGCAACTCTGTCTTGACCGACCTGGGGCTTCATGTTAAGAATGGCGGCCACACTAAACCTAAGAGAAGGAGCCACCAATGCATCGAATTTACAAGAGATCCTCGATGGTAGTGCTGGGGTTGGTCATTCTCGCCGGCGCATTTTTTATTCCGGGTGCCGATGGGGCGGAGTACCCCACAAAAACGATTCAGATTATCAATCCCTTTCCTCCCGGCGCCGTCACGGACATCACGGCACGGATAATGAGCGACAAGCTGTCTTCTCTGTTGGGGCAGGCCGTCGTCGTCGTAAATAAGACCGGCGGCGGAGGAGCCGTGGGGATTAAAGCTGTCAAAGACGCCCCGGCGGACGGCTACACGGTCCTGATCGTCCCGCCACCGTTCGTCCTTATACCCCTGGCGCGGAAGGGCATCGGCTACGCTGTCAGCGACTTTACCCCGATCAATTTTGCTGGCAACAATCCATCGGTCATGGTGGTGAAAAAGGATGCTCCGTGGCAAAGGCTGGAGCAGCTCATTGCGGACGCAAACAAGAACCCGGGTAAGTTTACATTTGGCACTCCCGGCACGGGAACGAGCGGGCACTTCGGGATGGAGCTGTTTAAGATGGAGACCGGCGCCGATTTCATCCATGTTCCCCTGGGAGGGGAAGCGCCCGTTGCCACGGCGATTCTGGGTGGCAATATCCACACGAGCATTATCGCGCTCGGAACAGCCCGCGCCCATCTCGAGGCCGGAACTTTGAGAGCGCTGGTTGTGACGGCGCAAAACCGCGCCAAAGAATTTCCCGCTGTGCCCACCGTGGTAGAAAAAGGCTACCCAACCATCAACATAAGCCCGTGGTTTATCTTTCTCGTGCGCGCAAACACCCCGCCCGCCATCGTCGATAGATTGGCCAGGGCCTTCAAGGAGGCATTGCAGGACAAAGAGATCGCGGGAAAGGTCGAGAAGGCTGGGCTGTCCATAGAAAATCGCGGCCCCGAGGAGACAGCGAAATTCCTGGCCCAAGAACACAAAAAGTGGTCGGAGGTGGCCAGAGTAGCTAAAATCGGGCAATGACCCCTCGCGCGGGGAGAGATCCCCGATGAAGAAAAGCAGTACCGTCACGACCGTCCTGTTCCTCGTCCTCGCCCTCGGCGCTTTCATCGAGGCGAGGAAGCTCCCCTTCGGCAGGGTGAGCGCGCCGCAACCCGGCTTTTTCCCGCTCATTCTCTCAGCGCTGCTCGCGATCACTTCCGTGCTCGTTCTTGTGGAGGTTCTGAAAGGGCGGGACGAAGGTGTTGCGGTTCGGGAGCAGGTGAGCTGGAAAAGGATCGGCTTGGCCCTGGGCGCGCTTTTTGCCTTTGCGTTACTCTTTGAGGCCTTGGGCTATCTTGTGACGACTTTTCTGTTCGTTATGTTTTTAATGCGTGCCGTGGATCGGGAAAGATGGGGGTTGGCTATCGCGGTAGCGTTTTCCGCGTCGTTTTTCTCCTATGTCCTTTTTGGATTGCTGCTCAAAACTCCTCTGCCTACATCCTTCCTGGGCTTCTGAAAAATCGTGAGTACGCTGGCTAACCTAGGGCTGGGATTTTCCGTCGCTCTGGAACCCACCAATCTGCTGTTCTGTTTCATTGGCGTGTTCGTGGGGACTTTCATCGGCGTGCTTCCGGGCCTGGGTCCGATCGCTACTATCGCGCTCCTCCTCCCTTTGACGTTCAAGATGGCTCCGGCTACGGCGATCATCATGCTCGCTGGGATTTACTACGGCGCCATGTATGGGGGCTCCACAACCTCTATCCTGGTCAACATTCCAGGAGAGGCGGCCTCTGTGGTTACCTGCCTCGATGGTTACCAGATGGCCCGCCAGGGTAGGGCGGGACCGGCTTTGGGAATCGCCGCCTTCGGCTCCTTCATCGCCGGCACTTTCGGCCTGGTCGCGCTCATGCTTTTTGCGCCGATCCTTGGCGCCGCCGCCCTGCGCTTTGGGCCCCCGGAATATTTTGCCATGACCTTTCTCGGTCTCACTCTGGTCTCCTATCTCTCGCGTAGCTCGGTGCCTAAGGCGCTCTTCATGGCAATTCTGGGTCTCTTGCTCGGCACCATCGGCATGGATCCGATCTCAGGAGAGGAGCGCTTTACCTACGGAAGCCTCACATTGGGGGATGGCCTTGGGCTCGTGCCGGTGGCCATGGGTATGTTCGGCATCGCCGAGGTGCTGGAAAACCTGGGGATGACTCTCAGGGGAGAAGTCTATGAGAAGAAGATCAAGGGGCTTCTGCCCAACCTCAAGGATTGGAAAGAGAGCTTTTGGCCCATTGTCAGGGGATCGATTGTGGGGTTCTTCATCGGCATCCTTCCCGGACCCAGCGGCGCGATGTCCTCCTTTGCCTCTTACGCTATGGAGAAGCGGCTCTCACGCCATCCTGAAAAGTTCGGCGGCGGCGCCATCGAGGGAGTCGCGGGGCCCGAGTCCGCGAACAATGCGGCCACGGCCGGGGCTTTTATACCGCTTCTCTCGCTCGGGATTCCGTCCAACATCGTCATGGCCCTCTTCGTCGGGGCGCTCATGATCCACGGGATCCAACCGGGTCCGTTGTTCATTGGGAACTACCCCGAGCTGTTTTGGGGAGTCGTGGCGAGTATGTACGTCGGAAATGTGCTGCTCCTCGTGCTCAATCTCCCGCTGATCGGGATCTGGGTAAGAGTGTTGAAGGTTCCTTATGCGATCCTCTACCCCCTTATCTTCCTTTTTTGCTTGATCGGGGTATACAGCCTCAACAACAACGTGGCCGAGATATTCATCATGGTGATATTTGGCATTATCGGGCTGGTGCTGCGAAGGGTCGGTTTCGAGGGCGCGCCTTTTTTGCTGGCGCTGGTATTGGGACCGATAATGGAGAGCTCGCTGCGGCAGTCGCTGCTGATTTCTAAGGGGAGTTTCACGATTTTTTTTAGCCGCCCGGTTGCCGCCGTATTGATGGTTCTCAGCTTGACGTGTCTCATCACGTCCCTAATTCCCGCCTTTAGGACAAAGAGGGAAAGACTGGCTGCGGAAATCGGAGACTGATCAGACATTCCATCCGGAAGCGACAAACCGCAACTTGCCGCGGATGCCCGGGGTTGTGTCGCTGTCAAAGGGAATGGTTAGCTCCACTTTCCCGCTCCTGAGTGCCTTGGGGTCCAGCGGTGTGGCGGCTTGACCAAGATTGTCGCTTTGCCAATCATAGGTGACCTGCCAGTCTCCGTCGCTCTTGGAAGGCGGAATCATCTCAACGACCACCGAGTCGCGAAACAGGTAGCCACCCTCGTAGTGCTGGTTAGGCCAGAATTTTCGGTCAACCTCGTAATCCGGGACACGCACACCCAATGTGAGACTATAGGCCAGGGAGGGACGCGTCGGATCGACACGCTGGCGAAGGCTCAAGAAAATCGTTGAGAGATAAAGGCTGTTCGAAGTATCCATCAATGCTTTGTGGCTACGGCACGCCACCGAATCCTCTTCTGCAATGCGTCGCGTCAGATACCACTGTTTGCCACGGGGCGAAGCCAGCACCTCAAATTGATAAAGGGCATTGATCTCTTTGCCGTCGTTTGCCTCCTTCTGAACGTCAGTCGGTAGGCGGATCTCTCCCACATCTGCCCAGATGTCTACACGAACATTGCCAAAGAGGAAGCGAGTCAAGTTCTGGTAAGACTCTTCGCTATTCACGATTCCGAAGAAACCCGAGTGCGACCGGTACGCATATGCCGTGGCCGACGGTGTGGAAACTTGCCCCCTAGCGTTCACACCCCACACGGAAGCGTTCTCAATTCTTACCAGGCCATCGCTGCCGTGACCGGCAAAGGTGCGCGAGGCGCCCATGGCTACTTCATAATCGGCTCTGTTCGTACCGATCATGCAAAAGAACCTCTCCGAAGGAAAAGACTGTTCCGGTAGCCAGTCTACTCGTTCGGTCTTTTTGTAAAGCGCCTCCAGCTTCAGGTACTTAGACATTCGATCCCGATTAAAGGTGTTGATTTCATTCGTACTCAGCCACCCTGGCACATTGACGCCGGCCATCTCTATTCCATTGTGGGGCGTGGCGAAGGTGAATACCTTGTCCACGCATTTCCGGGCTTCGGCCTGGCCCAGTTTGGGATTCTGCAGGAACGCGCGGCATACTAAGCCCCCCATCGAGTGGGCGACCAGATAACAGCGGAATTCCGCCGGGCTAACTCTATTGTTTGGGTCCTGGCAGACAAGGTCCCGAACGCGGAGGATCAGTTTGCTTAAGCCCTTGGCAAATTCCTCGATCTCCGGCGTTTTTCCACCCCCCAGCAGAGTCGAAGCTTGGTCATAGTAGTGGTAAATGACGATGGACTTGCTGGGGATGGTATCGGTCCAGCCGGGGTCTATGATATCCAGCCCGTTCTCAAAGACATCCGTGTAGCCGAAATCGGATCTCAAGCGCACCACGGGCGATTCGAAAACAAACTTCTTCGCTGGCTTGTCTTTTTCGGGCGTAGCGCGGTAGACCGTGGAGCCCAAGTTGAATCCACAGAACGGATCGGCGGTGGTCTCGTTGATCTCCGCCTGCGTCATCGCGTATCCGCGTACGTAGATGATCGGATGAAAAGGAGCGTTTGCATTAGACATATCAACCTCCCCGAGTGGTTCGTGATCGTGTCCTTTCTCTTCTTGAGCGTGAAACCGAGTCAGGGCGAAAATCTCGGTCTATTTAGGCCAGAGGAAGGGTTGACGTCAATAGGGGAAAGTCTGGGTGATGCTCGTGTCTATGGGCGCGGACCGAGTTGACAAGAGAGCGGATTCTTGATGAAAAGGACACGTAAGTCAGGTGACGGGTAAGGAGCGACTATGATGGAAAGCCAAATTCAACCCCAGTTCCGCTACAGCGACCTGCGCGAATGGATGCGCGAGGCCGAGCGTTTGGGTGAGCTGCGCACGGTCTTGGGGGCGTCGTGGCAGGAGGAGATCGGTCTTGCGGCAGACGCCGTGATCCGGGCTGACCACGGGCCAGCGGTTGTTTTTGACGAAGTTCCCGGCTGCCCCAAAGGATTTCGGGTGATTATTAACGTCTTTGCGGGTAAGCGGCGCAACATGACCCTGGGCTTTCCCGAGCATCTTTCCAAGCAGGATCTCAGTCAGGCTTTCTTCGAGCACTACCTCAAGAAGCAACGGCGCATCGCTTACCGGCTTGTGGACGATGGTCCCGTTTTCGAAAACATCCTGACCGGAGGGGAGATTGACGTCACCAAGTTTCCCGCGCCGACCTGGCATGTCCATGACGGCGGTCGCTACATCGGCACGGGCTGCTTCTCCGTGACCATGGACCCTGACGAGAGGTGGATCAATGCGGGCTGCTACCGCGCCATGATTCAGGATCGCAAGTCCGTCAGCCTGCTTATGGTCCCGGGAAAACACGGCCACGTGCATCGGCAGAAGTATTTCGGCCGGGGTGAGCGAATGCCCGTCGCGCTGGTCGTGGGAAGCGATCCGCTGTTTTTCTTCCTCGCGGGAACGGAGGTTCCCCACGGCGTTTGCGAGTTCGACGTTGTCGGCGGCATGCGGGGAAAGCCGGTCGAGGTGGTGCGGGGTAAAGTGACGGGGCTTCCCTTCCCGGCGAACGCCGAGATTGTTCTTGAAGGTTACCTGGATCCTGAAATTCGTAGGGACGAGGGGCCATTTGGCGAGTGGACCGGATATTATGCCGGGGGCCGGGGCCCGCAGCCGGTGCTCGACATCCACGCCATCTACCACCGCAACGATCCGATTATCCTCGGAGTCCCGCCGCTAGGCGGAGGCCCCGACGAGATGGCCCGTTACCGCGCCGTTATGCGCTCGGCCATGCTGAAACAGGAGCTGGCTGAAGCGGGGGTACCGGACGTTACCCAGGTCTGGTGCCATGAGGTGGGGGCTTCGCGCATGCTTCACGGCATCGCCATCAAGCAGCGCTATCCCGGCCATGCCAAACAAGCCGGGGTGCTCGGCGCGAGCTGTGGGTCCACCGTTTACGGGTGCAAGTTCGTCATCGTCGTCGATGATGATGTCGATGTGTCGAACTTTGAGGAGCTCATGTGGGCCATGGTGACCCGCTGCGACCCGGCCACATCCATGGACATCTTACGGAGAATGCGGACATCTCCCGCCGATCCGCGGCTCACGCCCGAGCAGCGCGCGGTCAGTGACCTCACCAACTCCCGCGCTGTCATCGATGCCACCCGCCCCTTTGAATGGAGGGACCAGTTCCCTAGGGTGAACGCTCCGAGCCCGGAAGTTGTGCGCAAGGCCCACGAAAAATTCGGCTATCTGCTGCGCTAGCCATGTGCGCGCCCCGAAGCTCCAACCCCGATCTTCCGGTCAATCGCGGGAGCCGACGGAGACGTAGGTCACGATGCGCCT
>JACPAM010000025.1 GCA_016180805.1 Deltaproteobacteria bacterium
GGCCCGCCGCGGTACCACACCGGTCTCGAAGTAGCGGACGGCGTTTTCGCTGACAAAGGAAACCGAGGCGCGCAAAAGCGAGGTTTCGACCTGTTGCCCTTCGCCGGTGATGCCGCGGTTTACCAACGCTCCCAGGACCCCGTAGCACGCATAGATCCCGGTCAGATGGTCTGAAAAAGAGATCCCCATCCCGTGGGGTTTTTCCGAATCGGTGCACAGGCTCAAGAGCCCGCTCATCGCCTGCCCGACGGTATCGTAGCCGGGAAGGTCACGATACGGACCGCTTTGCCCGAAACCGGAGATGGAGCAGTAGATGATTTTTGGGTTCAGCCGGCGCACCGTGTCATAGCCGAGGCCGTGCTTCTCCAAAGTCCCTGGTCGGAAATTCTCGATCAGAACGTCCGAGCGAGCGGCCAGCTTAAACGCGATGTCACGGGCCTCGTCGTGACGAAGATCCAGGGTCACGCTTTTTTTGTTGCGGTTGAGGCTACAGAAAGTTCCGGAATAGAGTTTTTCACCCCAGCCGCGAAAAGGGTCTCCCTGCTTTGGCTGCTCCACCTTGATGACTTCAGCCCCAAGGTCCGCCAGGAGCATGGAAGCAAAGGGTCCCGTCACGTAGCTGGCGATCTCAAGCACTCGAATTCCTTCAAGGGCACCACTCATAACGAACTCCGTTCCAATGCAAAATGCAAAGTGCAAAATGAAAAATGCAAGAATAGAGAGGCAAAGATCAACTCATGGAACCGCATTCATTTTGAATTTTGCAATCTGCAATCTTCATTTTGCATTAGCGATAGCATAAGGAAAGGTAAAGGTAAAGGTGGAGCCTTTCTGGGGTTCGCTTTCGACGCGGATTTCCCCCTGCATCATCTCGAGGTACTTTTTGACAATGCTCAGACCCAGACCCACGCCGCTGTGGCTTCCGGTATGGGCATCTTTCTGCTGATAAAACTCGTCGAAGATCTTGTCCAGGCCCTCGCGCTCGATACCGATCCCGGTGTCGGCAACGCTAAATTCGACTCGCCCCTTTCCCGGCAGATCGCGCACCCGGACTTCAATCGTGCCCTGAAGCGTAAACTTAAAGGCATTGCCAATGAGGTTCTGAAGAATCTCTTCGAGCTTCAAGGCATCCGTGGTGATCGGCGGCAGGTTCTTCTCCACCTCCCACAGCATTTTCAGATTATGGTTGTAGTTCAACTGCTCGGCGAAAGTCTGAACGTGGTCCACGACATCTTCGAGGTGAAACGTCGACACGTCCATGGACATCTTCTTGGCCTCAAGGCGCGTCATGGCCAAAACGTCATTGATCAGCTTCAGGAGCATCTGGGAGTAGCGCAGGATTTTTTCCAGGGAGTCTCTCTGCTTTGGCGTGATCTCCCCAAAAAAACGATCCCGGATGAGATCAGCGTTGCCGATGATCACGTTGAGCGGCGTTCGTAGCTCGTGGGACATTGCCGCCATAAACTCCGACTTCGCCCGGCTAAGCTCGATCAGCTCCTGGTTCGCTCTCTCCAGCTCGGCGGTTTTTTGCTTGACCTCGCCGAAAAGGTTGGCGTTCTGGATGGCTACGCCGATCTGTTCTGCCATGGAGGTCAGCAGGCGAACATCTTCAGGCGCGAGATGACGAGGTTCTCGGCCCTGGCAAAGCATCGTTCCGAGAGTTTTTTCCCTTGCTTTGATGGGAAAGGCAGACAAGAAACTCAACCCAGCTCTCTGTGTCGCCTTCGTGTGGCTGATTTGCTGGTAGCGCGGATCGGTCCAAACATTCTCAATAACAACCGCCGCTCCGCTTTCGGCAACGCGACCGATAAATCCTTGCCCGCGAACAAAATGCCGAACCTGCATCCAAAACTCCGGGTCGGTTTCAAACGAGGCACGCAGATCAAGGCTCTCTCTTCGATCATCGAACAAGAAAATCCGTGTCGTATCGAAGCCAAAGATCTCGATAATCTTCTTGATGACTTGCTGCAGGACCTGTTCAGCCTCCAATGACTGGCTCGCCGTCGCCGTGACGTCGTAAAGGGCAGATAGTTCTCTGGTCCGGCTCTCCACTCTCTGCTCCAGCGTGGCGTAGGAGGTTTTGAGCTTCATTGCCATCCGATTAAATTGCTCGCCCAGCTCTTCTATCTCGTCGCCGGTCCTGATCTGCGCGCGGTAGTCGAGATCGCCCGCCGCGATGATCTCGGCCCCGCGGTGGAGCTCCCGAATCGGCTTCGTAATCCTGTCGCTCGCCCATACAATCGCGGCGGCCCCCATCAGCAAGACCGCAGCTAAGAGAAGTACGGCGTAGCGCTCGAGCCTGCGCACCTCCGCCAGGGCGACGTGTACAGGCTCCTCCAATATTACGGCCCATCCCAACCCAGATACAGGAACAAACGTACTCAGCACGGGCTTGTTGATAATCCCTCGGCCTTCCTGGGCTGGACTGGAATCCGTGCCGCTGGGGTGGCGCAAAAATTCCTGGACTGCGTGAATGTGTGCCAGGCTGGTCCGTTTCAGGACCAGCGACGGATCTCGATGAGCAATGAGATTTCCCTGACCATCCACCAGATAAGCATAACCCGCACGGCCGAATGCAATTTCCCCGATAACTTCCCAAAGACTTTTCAGATTGGCCTCGGCGGTGACGACGCCGACAACCGTGCGAGGAGTGATCTTCAAAGGAACGGCCACGGTAATATAGGGCTCGGCCCGGTCCGAAGTGTATACGGGACTGATATAGCTCTCGCCCTTCATGGCTTTGGCAAATTTGTCTGAGCCGCTCTGATCCGAGAACTCCGCGGGCAGGTACACACGCCTCTCGGAGACCTTAACGACTTCCATCCCCTTATCGTCTAAAATCGACACCTCGGTATAGGCCTGATCGTTTTTCAACAGGAGCAGGGCCAAGAGCCTCTGCGTTTCGCTCCCCATTTCATCCAGGCTGGCGGAGGCAGCGAGATCAGAGAGGCGGTCGACCTTACGACGCACGAAATCCTCAATCTCCTCGGCTACCCTGAGGGCTATCTCCTTCTGCAGTCCTGCCGCCTCTTTTTTTATGAGACGGCGGGTATAGAGGGAACCGGCAAGGGTACTGATGATCAGGGCTAGCCCGAAAAGGGTCAGCCCCCACGTCAGAAGCCGCCGGCGGATGCTGCCGCTTTTCCAATGGAATAGCTTCGTAAGTTTCCGCCAATCCATGTTCTTTGCAGCCTACTCAATCACTTCATCCGCTCTAACCAGGACTGCCCTAGGAATCTTGAGGCCAACAGCCCTGGCAGTCTTTAGGTTAATAACCAACTTGAACTTGCTGGGCAACTCAATGGGAAGATCTGAAGGTTTGATGCCTTTAAAAATCTTATCCACAATCAATGCTCCCTGTCTGCCCAGGGCGAAGTAGTCTGCCGCGTAAGTCGCCAGACAACCTCTCATCACATTGGCGCGCAGCGATGTCATCAAGGGCAGCCTCTCCTTAATGGCCTGTTGAACGAGGATGTCGATAGAGTCGGTGACCGTTGAATCGGGTGGGGTATAGATGGCATCCACGGCTTTGCGCGTGAGGGTGGGAGCGACTTTCGCGATCTCTTCGCGGCTACGAACCTCGATCTCCCAGAATGTCAATCGTTGCCTCTTTCCTTCTTCTCGCGCGGCATTCAGGTTGGCCTTAAAGTTAACCGAACCAGGATCATTCAGTGCGGCAATGTGCTTCACCCACGGGGCCAACTCTCTCAGGAGCTCCAACCTCTTTCCGGTTATCTCCACGGTCGCAGCGCTGATGCCGGCCAGATTGGTGCCCGAGCCGGCAAAGCTCTTGACCAGCTTCTGAGGGTTTCCTGCGCTAAGAAACACTACGGGGATATTTGTGCCTTTGGTAGCCTCTGCCGCAGCTACCGTGGCGGTTGTAGAAGAGGTAACGATAAGGTCCACTTTATCTTGGACCATCCGGCGTGCGAACCCGTTGAGGACCTCATCGCTCCCCTTGGCATCGTAGAGATCGTAACGGACCTTTTGGCCTTCATGGTACCCGAGTTCAGCCATACGAGCTTTAAACCCCTCGAAGGAGTCGAGAAACTGCTCCGTGGTATTCAGGGAGCCAATGCGATAAACTTTTTGTTGGGCCGGAGATGAACTTGCAAAACAAAAAAGAAGCGACCCAAGCAATAGAGCAAGGACGGTTTTCTTCATCTTGGACCCCTCACTCAATTACCTCATCCGCCCTGATGAGAACCTGTCGGGGAATCTTGAGACCTATAGCCCTCGCAGTCTTCAGGTTTATGACCAGCTTCAATTTGAAGGGCATCTCGATGGGAATATCCATGGGCCTGGCCCCCCTGAGGATCTTATCCACTAGTATCGCGCCCTGTTGACCCAGGGAGTGGTAATCTGCCCCATAAGTAGCCAGAGCCCCCTTTTGGATATCAACCACGGTTGGGGCAATAGTCGGAAGTCTTTCCTTGATCGATTGGTGAACGATCTCTCGAATAGCAGCGATGACGAAGGCATCCGGTGGGATAAAGATGGCCTCGCCCATCGTCCGGCTGAGGCCGTTGATTGCGGATCTTCGTTCCTGGTCCGTAGAGACATTCACGTTAACCAAAATTAAATCCATTTTCTTGGCTGCCTCTTCCAAGGCTTGGAGAATCTCTTTATAGCTCACTCCTTGCGGATGATGGAGTGCGATCACCCTCTTGACCTTGGGGTCTAGGTCTTTCAGAAGTTCCATCCGCTTACCTGTAAGGTCAATGGATGAGGTGCTGATACCCGTCAGGTTGTTGCCTGAACTGGCATAGCTCTTAACAAACGCCAGCGGATTGCCAGCGCTAAGAAAGACTACAGGGATGTTGGTCCCCGCGCTGGCCTTGGCCACAGGTGCGGTAGCCGTCGTTGACGAGGTGACAATAAGATCCGACGCGTCCTGGACTAGTTTCTGGGCGAGCCTTTTCAGGGACTCTCGACTACCCTGGGCATTGTAAAACTCATATTTGACATTCTTTCCCTCGGTATAGGCCAACTTCCCCATCCTCTTCTTGAACCCCTCGAAGGCAGGTACAAACTGATCATCGGCCACCAGGGCGCCTATCCGGTAGACCTTCTGCGCCTGGAGCGGACCCGGAACTCCAACGCCCAAAGAGAGCGCTAGTGTAACGGCCAGAATGGCTTTCATAGAAACCGCTGTCGAAAAGCAGCAAAAATTATACCACAAGTAGCCCCCCAGGGCACTGAAGGGCTAAAGGGTGGTCTCGGCAAGAAATCTGTTCTTGGAAAACCCTACTTTGCGGAAAAGCCGACAAAAACTGCCCCGTCTCTCATCCACCCCGTCCGGCTTGAGCGAACAGGGCGGACGCCGCCCGCTGAAGCATCTCGATCCCGCGCACGTCCTGATCAAAAAGAGGAACCAGAGCGCGCACGGAACCGTCAAACTTCTCCCAGATGGTTTTCATGTGCTCCTCCTGCATCTGCACCCGGTTGAGAACAAAGTTGGGCACGCGGTCTCCGAGCGCCTGCTTATCCAGGAGCATATTGACCACGACCCCCCCTACCGGAATGCCAAAATCCTGAAACCACCCGATAAAGCGGGTGATCACGGCAATGGGAAGGGCCTCCGGAAGCGTGACAAAGAAGAAAGCCGTCCGCTCCTGATCGGTAAGGCACATCCGTGCCTGACCCATGCGCTGCCGAAAACGCAGGAGGTAATCCAGAAGCGGGTCTTCCTCCTTTTTTTTCGTGAAGGAGAGCATCTCCCGCAAAGTGCGAGCTTCTTCCCGGGACCTGAGCATTTTGTCCACCCACAGGGAGTAGACTTTCGACATGCCCAGCAGACGGCGGGCGTTCGCCGTGGGCGCGGTATCGAAGACGAAGAGGTCGTAGTCGTCCTTCAGCATAAGGTCGACCATGTTCTCGAACATGGCCGATTCCTCAAAGGCCGGGTTCATCGTCGCCGACTCGACGAAATCATCGGCCTTCGTGCTGATATCGGCGAACTTGAGGAACCACTGGATTTTCTCCCTGATCTCCCGTTTCGACCGCTCGATCGTCTCTTTGGTATCGATCTCGTACGCCCAGAGATTTTCCACCACGGGGGTGGGAGCGCCAAAGACGGATCGACCCAGCAGACCGGAGAGGCTATGGACAGGATTGGTTGAGGCAAGGAGCGTTCGTTTGCCGCTTCCGGCGACCCACAACGCCGCGGCCCCGGCCATCGCGGTCTTCCCCACACCCCCCTTACCACCGAAGAAGACATACTTGAGTCCTGGATGCTCGCGCAGATACTCAGCCATCGACAAGGTAATCTCGTCTCTCATCGTCTCGACGCGGAACGGGGACAGGCACCGCTACGCGGAGCCAGTCCCCTGTTATTGAAACAGCCGCTCGGCTAGTTTTTCGATCATGGGAAGCCCGGTGACATCCCGCTCCATTTCCGGGACATAGGCGAGCACCTGATCGCCGACCGTGGTCCGGATCTCCTCCAGGTAGCGCCGTTGCATCGCGATCCGGTTCTGAAGATAAACCGGGATATCTTCCTTGCCCAGATCCGGCGGGAGAACGCGGTTGACGACATAGCCCGAGATCGGAACGTCGTAGCGGGCAAAGAGATCGGCGGCTTTGCGCGTGTCCAACAGGATCATCTCCTCCGGCACCAGGACAAAAAAGAAAGCGGTGCGAACCCGGTCCGTAAGAATCTCGGATGAGGCATTGATGCGGCCCTTGATGTAGCGGAGCTCCGCCAGGATCTTGTCCTCCTCCAAGGTCTCCTCGCGGCGCAGCGTGGCGGCCACCTGGTCGTACTGACGCATCTCTTCGCGCAGCTTCGTGATCTTATTGATCCACTCGTCGTAAACCTTGGCCATGGAGAGGTAGTAGAGCGCGTGGCCCAGGGGAACGAGATCGTAAATGTAATAGTCGTATTCGCCCTGAACGATGATGTCCACCACGGCATCGAAGATGGCGCTCTCCTCCATGGCCGGCTCCGCCGATGCGGCGGCAATGTAGTTGTCGATCTCCTCCGGCACGCGCTCGAATCCGTACATGTCCAAGATCTTTCGCCGGACTTCGTCCTGGTATTCCCGGATCCGCCGGTCGGCGTCGATCTCCTGGGCCCATAAATTGGCAACGATCGGGACCGGCCCCTTGCCGAAAATATCCTGCTGGAAGATGTCCGATAGGCTCGCCTGTGGATCGACGGAGAAAAGGAGCACCCGCTTTCCCTGACGCGCGAGCCAGTACGCGCACGTGGCCGAGAGCGTAGTCTTACCCAGCCCCCCCTTGCCTCCGAACATGATGTACCGGCGCTCGGGCCGGCTCTCAAACACGTCCTTCAGTGACATAAGCCGTAGCGATCACCCCAGGGTATCCGTGATGTCTCTCTCCCGCAGCATCCGCCGCTTCCACGCGCTGATCTGCGGGGTGACGTAGGGCAGGAGACGAAGCGAATAGTAGGGAGGGAGAATGGGGACGCCGAGCAGGTCTCCCATGGTGATGAGGATGAACAGGTGCTCCATGCTGGCGCGGCTGCGCACCGCGTGCCGGGTCATCTCGTGCGAGGACATCCCGTACACGATGTCCTTCACAACTTGCAAGAAGCCGCCTTTCTTCGGCTTCTTTTCGTCACTCATCTGATTATCCTTTACCACCAATGCAAAATGCAGATTGCAAATTGTAAAATTTAATTTTGCGTTTTTCACTTTGCATTTTGCAATATTCTATACGCCGCGGAGATCATATTCCTCTTTCTCCCAGAACTCTTTACGGCGCGCCATTTGCCTTTTCCACTTAGCGATCTCCGGAACCAGGTAGGGAAGGAGGCGCAATGAGTAGACGGGCGGCAGAATCGGCACTCCGATCAGATCGCCCATCGTAACCACCATAAAAACGGCCTCCAGCTCACGGCGCATCTCGAGGGCGTGGCGGGCGAACTCGTAGCCGGCCAGCCCATGAAGGAACTGCTTGAATGCCTTCCATCCTCTCTCAAACACCTCAGACCCTATTATCCCCTGGCGGGTGCCGGCCCCGGGGCCGGAGCAGGGCGCCTCAGATACCTCACAAAGGCACGCCAGCCGTCAACCGCGACAAAGAGCGCCGCAACCACCAGCAAAATGGCTACCAAGACCATCAGCCCGGAGCCCACTACCGGAATGACCCTCCCCGCCACCAAATTTGGCTGGTAAACATTAAAATACAAGTTGTACGCGGTCACAAGAATTGAGGCCACAGTGGTAAGGTACATGAAAATCATCGGCAGACCGGCATAGAGCCAGTCTTTCCCCACCGAGGCCAGCCAGACGGTGACGAGCAGCAGAGATAGCGCGGCCATCAGTTGGTTAGCAGCGCCAAAGAGCTGCCAGAGGTAGATCCAGGTCCCGGTCAACACGAGCAAGATGGCCAGGGCGACCGAGATGAATGAGGCCACATGCTGATTGCGGCATGGCGGGATCACCTCCCCCAACCACTCGGTCAGTGTAACCCTCATCACGCGGAAAATAAGCTGAGTAACCACAAGCACAATGACAATAAAAGCTGCAAAGGCCAGGGAGACCGCGTACTGAACGGGTACTCCCCAGACGCTGATGAAACCGCCAAGTCCGTTGGCGAAGGCGCCCACGGGCGCCCCCTTGGCCCCGACCGAAACCGCGAGCAGCGCCAGGAGTCCAAGCAGGAACTCAGTGAACATCGACCCGGCGCCCACGGGAAGCATGTCGGCCTCATTTTCTATCTGTCGTGCCGTTCCGACCGAACCAAAAAGGGCGTGCCAGCCCGATATCGCCCCGCAAGCGATGGTGACAAACAGCATTGGCCACAGCGGCATGATCCCGGCCGGGCCCAATTGAGGATTCCAGCCTTTAAAAGCTGGAATCTGGAATTGGGCGACCTCTGGCTTGACAAAGGTTCCAACCGCCGCGCCCAACAGCCCCAAGACCATCGCCATGGCCGTGATCCAAAAGCCCACATAAACAACGGGCTGGGCCATCCGCCAGATCGGGAGGACCGATCCCGCGTAACAGAACAGGCAGATGGCGATCGCCCAGAAAAGAAGGCTCGGCATGATCTTCGCCTCCGCCCCCTTGAAGCCAGCCAGGGTAGGGTCAAAGTAGGTCACAATGGGCGCGCCGCCGGTCATTGTGTTGAGACTCTCGTTGAAGCCTTTGAATGTGCCTTCGATCGCTGGGAGCGGTCCCAGCAAGATCCCCAGAAAAGTAATCCCAACTGTGATGACCGTGGCGCCCAAAAGCCCCATCTTCCACCGATAAAGCATCTGTCCCAGGAGCAATCCCATGGCGACCAATAGGATAATGCCCAAGGGGGTCTTGGGCTGGCCATCCATCACCTGTGCCATGATGCCGACAAAAGCCCCCGCGATGAGAAGCAAATAGAAAAATATAAACAGAAACAGGACCGTCCGTGTTCGCGGCGATACCAGCCGGTGGGCCACCGCCGAGAGGCTATTCCCTTCGTTGCGCACGGACAGCACGATGGCGCTGTAGTCGCTGGCCCACCCCATAAAGGAGACCCCCAAAACGAGCCAGACGAGAGCCGGGAGCCACCCCCAGAGGGTCGCCGCTACGATAGCGCCAACAATGGGTCCCGCCGCCGCGATCGATTTGAAGTGGTAGCCAAACAGGATGTTTCGGTTCGTTGGCATGAAATCCACGCCATCCATGTACAGGGTGGCGGGAGTTGCTCGCTTGGGGTCGGACTGGATCACGTTTCGGTCGATCCGCCGCGCATAGTGAGCGTATGCCAGATACACGGTAACCGCACCAATGATTACGGCAATGAGCGCATTCATCGTGTACCTCCCGTACCAGTATTGACTTGGTTGGGACGCATCATATAACTTTGAATCCGGACGGGCAAGGGTTTTTTCAACCGCTCTTGCCCTCCATTCGGTGCGGATGGCGAGGAGATCGCATGAAGGATACGGAGTGGTCGGCCCTGGACGATGAATCCCTGGAAAGGCTCCTCGTAGAGCGCTGGCTCTTCCGGGGAATCCTGCTTGTGGTTATGCTGGCCGCAGCTATCGCGACGACCTACCTCGGGACACAAGGGCTGAGCAGCCTTACGGATCGATTGACAGTGGGCGCTCTCTTAGCGATGACCTTCTTTGCCGGCGCCGTCGTCTTCGCTATGCGGCTCACCGACATCCGGATGCACCGGGAGCTACGACGACGCCAGCACCCCGCTTAAAAGATCCGCTGCTCTAGCGGTAGTCCCGATTCCCTGTCTGCTTCTCGATCCGCCAGAGGTAGATCGTGTGATCCCAGCCAGACGAATCTTTGATGTGCTCGACCTTGAGCGGCTTCCAATCCCCCATATCAAAGTCATGGGAAACCACCCGAGAGCCGGGCTTGAGCTGGCGCAGCACGTTGGGCCTGAGCCTGAGGTTGACTTCAGGCAACAAATACATCGTCACTACGGTGGCAGGGCTCAAGTCCACCGTTAAAATGTCCTGCTCACGAATCTCGGCGAGCTTCTCCAACTTCTCTTTGCGGATGCTCTCCCGTGACTGCCGCAGAAGGTCGGGGTCGATCTCGAAACCGACCGCCTTGACCCCGTACTTCTTCGCCGCCGTGATCACGATTCGACCGTCGCCGGAACCTAAGTCATAAACCACGTCACCCTTTTTAACCTGAGCCAGCGCGAGCATCCGCTCCACCACATCCTGGGGAGTCGGCACGAAGGGAACGATCTTCTTGGACTCGACATCGGACTGCTGCGCCAGGACTAGGCCGTCGCCCGCTACCCGCCATCCCAAACCGAAAATCGCGCCACTGCTGAACGCCACCCAAGCTGCCAACACCAACGGAAAGAGCCACAAAATTTTCTTCACCGACCTATACCTCCTTACCATTCGCCCATTTCGGGCTGGACGGGGAAAATACTTGAACGTTGTTAAGGTGTCAAGAGGCGGGGGAAAGTCCGGCGGAGTTGCGCAGCGGTTTGACTCGGTCCTTGATCCTTCTGGGAATAGCAAAGGCAAAACGGCTTCCTTCGCCCTCTTTGCTTTCGACCCATATTTTTCCGCCGTGCAGCGCGACGATCTCTTTGGCGATGGTCAGGCCGAGCCCCGTGCTGCTCATGCCTTCGGGGGACGCCAGATTGACCTGCTCAAACTTCTTGAAGATCCGATCCTGATCCTCCTGCGGTATGCCAATGCCGGAGTCATGCACGCTGATCGCCACGCAGGGTCCGAGCGCAATTTCCTGATCGTTCCAGTTTCCATCCACCGCCACCGCGATGGTACCCTGCTCGGGCGTAAACTTGACCGCGTTGCCCAACAGGTTGGTGACGACCTGGATCAAACGGTCCGGATCCGCTTCCAAACTTACATCCTCTGCGGGATAGATCTCCTCGAGCGTGATGCCTCGCTCGTTGGCCCACCCTCCAACCGTCTCTACGACATGGTGCAACAGTTCCTTGACCGGGAACGTCGTCGGACGGAGGTCCATCTTGCCCGCCTCGAGCTTGGCGACATCGAGAAGATCGTTGACGAGGCGAGACAGCCGGCTGATGTTGCGCCGGGCGATGTCGAGGAATTGTGCCTGCTGGGAGCTGACGCTTCCCGCTTCCTCCCGCATCAGAATGGCCAAAGACTCGTCGATCGCCACCAAAGGAGTGCGCAGCTCGTGCGAGACGTGGGCGACGAACTTCGACTTGGCCTCATCCAACTCTTTCTGCTTCGTGATATCGCTCAGAACAGAGACCATACCGACCGTCTTGCCATCTTCGTTCTCGATGACGGCGGTGCTCGCCTGGAGGACCCGGCGCGTCTCGTCATTCACGCTCCGAAGCTCAATCTCTTTGGTCAGACGGTCATCATTATCACCCAGAGGACCCTTGGCCAAAGCTAGCAAATGCTCATCTCTGATCGCCTCCGAGATGGGAAGGCCCTTCCCATCGCTCTGGCTTAGCCCGAGGAGCTTCTCGGCGGCCGGGTTCAACACTTGAATTTTCCCGTCCACACCCACCACGACCAACCCGGCGCCCAGATTGCGGATGACCGAATCCACCCGGTCCTTCTCGTTCTGGATCCTCTGTTTATCCCGCTCGAGGGCGGCCGTCGCTTCTTGAACCCGCTGCGCGAGCTCCTGCTCGAAATCCCGTTTGAGGCGAGAGAGTTCTTCGTATTCCTCGGAGGAGACCTCGATCTTGTGCGACCTCCTGGGCGCCCGGGACTCCTCCAGGGCGGCGAAGACCTGCTCTTTCTCCTTCTCGCCCAGTCCGAGTTCTCCCAGCCGCTCCCGCAGCGGTTCTTTGAGCCGCTCGCGCACCTCCCGGCTACGGAGCAGCTTCTCTGCGGCTTTGACGAGCGAGTTGAGATCCCCGCCGCTTTGCTCGAACACCTTGACCACAAGCTCCAATTTGATCACATCCGCGCAGCGCTCCAGCATTTCGGCCAGCTCCGCGGCTGCCGTCTTAAATTCCGCGGGCGCTTCGGGCGCTTCCATCGCCTTCCTCACTCCGCGGGCAAGGCGAGTGATGGGGTGCGAAAAATCCCTTCCTTCTTCGAGCATATGCGGGGCGAGGCGATCCGCCAGGAAGCAGCGCAGGCCGTCGACGACGCGCCGGAGCGCCGCCAAATCCTTGGCCTGCCCCACAACCACCTCGGCGATGGCTTCAGGTTTCTTCTCGATCTCGTAGATCAGCCGCTCGAAGTCAAACTCGACCTCGTGGTTGCCGTCCGTGAGACAATGCTCGACCAGATCGCTGACCCGCTCGATCCTGCGCGCCGACTCGATGCCCGGTTCCGCCTTCTCCCCGTCCGCGCCGCCGATCTTGGATTTGTCGACGACTTCTTCCTCCTCCTTGACCATCCGGTATCGGGCAGTTCCCAAGCGAACGTGTTGGAGGTTCTCTCCTTCGAAGACTTTGGCCAGCCCGCCTTTCTGCACCAGAACTACGGGAGGCATGGCCAGGATCTTGAAGAAGGAGCTGATCTCATTCTCGGTGATGCCCTTCTCGAAGATCAGGCTTTCCAGACGCAGGCGGTGGGATTCCCTCAGCAGCTCGGCAACCCCGGTCCGCTTGCTGTCAATAGAGACCTCGTTCGCGAGCAGGCTTCCCCCGACGAAGCCCAAGGTCAGGCTTGGCTCCGACCTCAGGATCTGCTCGAGTCGGTCGCAGAAGTTCGCCACCGCCTGCTGCGAGGCAGGATGTTTCTCCGAGTACAGCCGGTACTGACTGAGGACGAAGCCGAAAAGCTTGGCGACCTCGGCGTATTGTACAGCCCGTTCTTCCATCTACTCTTGCTTCACGTAGTTGGCGGGGAACCAAAACCGGAACCGAGAACCCTTCCCGACCGTGCTTTCCACTTCGATTCCCCCCCCGAGCAGCTCCAGCGCTTTCTTGACGTAGCGCAACCCAAGGCCCATGCCGCCATAAAGCCGCGTGTGGGAGCTGTCGATCTGGTGGAAAGGGTCAAAAATGACCTGAAATTGGGACTCGGGAATTCCGATCCCCGTATCCTCGACCTCGCACTTGACCATTTGGTTTTCCGCTACGTACTTGATCCTCACCGCCATGCTGCCTTCCTCGGTGAATTTGATGGCATTGTCGATCAGGTTGCGGAAAACCTTCGAGAGCTTTCCCTGGTCCGTCACAAGCGTCGGCAGTCCGGGATCGATCTCCCAACAGAGCGTCAAATGCTTGCGCTTGACCTCGTCGGCGAGGAACTCCATCAGAACGTCACGGACCTGATCGATGGTGAAAAGGTCCGGATGAACACTGGCCCCGCCGGTTTCGAGCTGCGAGACATCGAGGGCATTCTCGATATGGAACAGAAGCCCTGTCCCGCTCCGCCTCAGGGTAAGGAGGCTGTCGATCTGCTGCTGGGTGACTTCCCCAAAAGAGCCTTCCATGAGCAGCTCGATGTTTCCCAAAATGATGCTGATGGGCGTCCGCATTTCATGCGAAATCACGCTTAACAGGCGGTGCTTGACGCTGTCGGAATCTTCCAGGCGCAGCGTCAACCGCGTTAGGTCGTCGACGCTGCTCTCGAGCGCCCGCAACAAACGGGTGTTCTCCATGGCCACCCCCACCACGCGACCCAAAGCCGCTAGCAGCTCGATCTCCCGCTCCCCAAACCGACCCCTCTGCAAGCTCGCCACGGTAAGCGTGCCGACGATTCCTTCACGAGCGATCAGAGGGACACCGAGAATCGAATTGACGCCGCCTTTCTTTAACGCCAAGTAAGCGCAGGAGCCGTCGGTCTGGATGTTATCCCACAATACCGGGCCGCGCATGCGAAATATCCTTCCCGAAGTTCTCTCGCCGATCTTGATGCTGGAAAATTGCTCCCCATACTCGGGCGGAAAACCCTTTTGAGCGATCAGATCCAGTGCCCCCGTGGCGGGGTTTAGGAGCCGCAGATTTCCGTGGTGAAGGTCGAACAGCTCCAACACCTTTACCAAGGCGTGGGAATAAATGTCCTCGGAATTCCGCGGCAGGGTTGAAAGCTCGGCTACAGCCGCCAAAACCGAAGATTTGCTAATTTCGCCTGAGTTAAGCTGCGCGGACGACCTCAATCTCGAGAACGGCATGCTGTGCCCCAATGCCCCTGCGGGCCTTTTCCTACGGCACCGCAGCAAGATTCATTCCGTACTGACCCGAGGAAACCGTAACTTACGGACAGATAAGGGAAATCGGCCTTTGAGGCAAATTTTGTACCCGCCTCTGATCACAATTTTTGTAACCCGGGCGGTACTTTTTGAGCACAGATGTCAAATTATGGAAGGGTTTTGATACTCGGGTTCTCTATAACCGAATTCTAAAAAAGCACTTGTATTGATCGAGTCTGTGCCAAAGCTCTCCCAGCTCCTGTTGCCCATTGCCTATCGCCTATTGCCTAAATCTCACTTCTCTACTCTTTGCCACAGCTTTCCCAGCCAGCTCCCTTGCTCCCGTCCCGCAACTTCCTCGATTTCGCCCGGGTCAAGCCATATACCGCCGCAGCCGGTGCACTGATCGATAAGGATTTTCTGAAAGCTTCGCTCCTTCAACGGCTCACCACACTTTGGGCAGCGCATCCGGCATATCTCTTTTACGGCCTGACTCGCCTCCGTTTCCTTCCGAGCCTTGAGTTTCTCTATCAGCTCTTTTTCCTTTTTTACAAAGTACTCATCCTCCAGGGCCTTCTTCCGCTCGTCCCACTTGTTTGCCACCGGGCTACCTCCTGTTTGAAATTACATCAACTCCGTTGCTCGACCATTTCTATGTTGACGTTGCCGATAAACACCCGACTAACCATCCGGAGCGGCCTTCGCCATGGGTCGGCCGAGACCCATACCGTAGCGTCTCGCACCCTCCCGGCATATCCGGCCCGATTCAGATTTCTGATCCGGGGAACGATCCGGTAAGCATCGAAATCACCGCTCTTTAAACTAATCCGCTCCCTCCCGACTATATCCAAAGACACCTGGTAGCGGCTCTTTCCTCCAAAGACTTCCAAAACAAGGGTGTCTCCTACCACAAAATCCAGGCTCCGAGCCAGATAGGTCGCCGAGATGGGGTCCCAGGTATCGCTGGAGACGAACTGGTATTCCTTGACCTTGAGCCCCTGCTGGCGATGGACCAGCCATTTGTTGCTGCCCGGATCGAAACTAGCGGTGGTGTCGATGATCTTACTATTTTCCCTCTGCCGGAAAACGAAACGGCGGGGATGAAGCATCTTATAGTCAAAGATCGCTTCGATGGTATCACGCATTCTCCAGATTGGGTCTAGGTATTTCCACGATCTCGCTTGGACTTGGACGCGGTAAAATTCCTTCCCGTCGATCTGGACCCAGGCCGCATCAATGCTCGCCGAGGCTACGGGGATTCCGTTCCAGCTCGCCTGGTAAACCGCACTCTCGGCGCGGTCCGGCGGGTAAACCCCGTACCACGGACTTACGTCCGTGGCTTTAAGGCGCTGCCCATCGGGAAAGTTCGGAACTTTCACCCCGTTCACCCCCGCACTCACATGCGGGGCGTTCTGTGGTACGGGGTAAAACGAGTGAGGGAGTGGCGGCGTTGCGAAACTGTCGCAAGGTAGGAGATAAAAGGCCAGGGCGAGTAAGATGACGCCGCTGCCGAGCCCGCGAGCCTTCAAAAGCATTCCGCCTGGGACCATCGGAATCTGGCCGTTGAGCGTAACCGGTGCAGGGCCTAAGCAACTAACAGGGTGTTGAAAAACCCTGTTGTCAGGCCGGTCAAAAAGGTCCCAGATGCAAGGCGCGCGAGAAACCGACGAGCGGAGGCGTACTTAACCAGTACGTCGGAGCGAATCCTTTCGGAGCGGGATCAGGTCCCGCGCGGTCGAGCGCGACTATCTTACACGCCTGCCAATGGCAGGCTATTGGCAGATGGGCCTTTTTCAACGGTCTGACCTAAGGCTTGAAGCCGGCCATGTAGGGAAGGCTTGCCGCAACGCTCTTCACTTTGTCCAAATTGGCGCGCAGCACCGCAGTGGAGTCCCAGTAGCCTTCCATCAGAGCCTTGCGCGCGCTTTCCGGGACATCGAAGGCGACCGCGACTTCACCGCCTGAAAAGAGCCTTTTTGCCTGAAGATCAAGTGTGAAGTTGATCTGCGGATCGTGCTCGACCATCTGCATGAGCTTGTCGATCTCGCTCGCCGGGACCGTCACGGTGGGAACTCCCAACATGAGACAGTTTCCGGCAAAGATGGCGGCAAAGGACTCGCCGACAATAGCGCGAATCCCGAAGCGAAGGAGCGCCTGCGGCGCGTGCTCCCTGGAGGAGCCGCATCCGAAGTTCTTGTTGACCAGCAGGATAGCGGCGCCTTTGTGTTTCGGGTCATTAAACAGGTGGGGTCTGGGCTTCCCGTCGGCATCAAATCTTTCGTCGAAAAACGGATATTCGCCCATACGGGCGAAAGTGATTTCCTTTAAGTACCGGGCGGGAATGATCCGGTCCGTGTCGATGTCGTTTCCCCGCAGCGGCAGAGCCGTCCCGGAGACGACGGTAATTTTGGTGTCGGAGTTTACGTTTGCCACTTCCCGTCCCTTCTACGCGTATTCGCGGACATCGACAATTTTACCATTCAAGGCGGCCGCTGCGACCATCGCCGGGCTCATCAGGATCGTTCGCCCGCCCGGACTTCCCTGACGGCCGATGAAATTGCGATTGGAAGAAGAGGCGCAAATCTCCCGGCCTTTTAGCTTGTCCGGGTTCATGCCCAGGCACATGGAGCACCCGGCCGATCGCCACTCGAAGCCCGCATCGGTGAAGATCTGATTCAGCCCTTCGCGTTCGGCTAAGGCTTTAACCTCGGTGGATCCCGGAACCACGAGCGCCCGCACTTTTGGATCGACCTTTCGACCGCGCGCGATTTTCGCCGCGGCGCGGAGGTCGCTCAAACGAGAATTGGTGCACGAGCCGATGAACGCCACGTCGATCGGTGTCCCGAGAATCGGCGCTCCAGGCTGCCAGCCCATGTGCTCGTAAGCCCGTTTGGCCCCTTCGGGGTCGGGAAGCTCCTCAGGCCGCGGGAGCTTCTCGGAAATGCCGACGGCTTGTCCGGGGTTGATTCCCCAGGTGACGGTCGGCTCGATCTGCGGCCCGTCGATGTCGGCCACGTCGTCGTAGCGGGCGTCGGCATCCGAAGCGATCGACTTCCAGTAGGCCACCGCTCGGTCGAAATCCGCTCCCTTGGGAACAAACCGCCGTCCTTGGAGGTACTCGAACGTGGTCGTATCCGGATTCACATATCCTGCGAGCGCCCCCCCTTCTATGCTCATGTTACAGACGGTCATGCGCTCTTCCATGTTCATCCGGTCGACTACAGCGCCACCGTATTCATAGGCGTAGCCTTTGCCCCCGCCCACGCCGAGTCTCCGGATGATCGTCAGGATCACGTCCTTCGCATAGACCCCTGCGGACAGCTTCCCGTTTACGCTGATTCTTCTCACTTTGAGCTTGTCCATCGCGAGCGTCTGGGTTGCCAGCACGTCGCGGACTTGGCTTGTCCCGATGCCGAAGGCCAGCGTGCCAAACGCCCCATGGGTGCTCGTGTGGCTGTCACCGCAAGCCAATGTCATACCAGGCTGCGTGAGCCCGAGCTGCGGGCCGATCACGTGAACGATCCCCTGCCGGTCGCTCCCCAGCCCGAAAAATTCAATGTCAAACTGACGGACGTTCTTCTCCAGCGCCTGGGTCAACTCTTCCGCCTGCTCGTCTAGGAAGGGACGGGTTCGGATATCGGTGGGGACGACATGGTCGACTGTGGCGAAGGTGCGCTCGGGAAATGCCACCTGGAGCGCCTTTTCCCGAAGCATGTCGAAGGCTGGCGCGGTAGTGATTTCGTGGATCAGGTGAAGGCCGATGAAGAGCTGCGTCTGCCCTGTAGGCAGGATATCGACCGTGTGCGATTGCCAGATTTTATCGTAGAGCGTGCGGCCGGAAGGTTTGCTCATTTGGTTCTATCTCCGAAAAGCAAAAGCATAGCCGCCCGGCCCCTTAAGTTCAAGGCCTCGCCCTGCCGTCGCGATAGATCCAAGCCGCCGGGTCCCGCGAATAGGCCTCATAGGACCCCGAGCACGTGATCCCCGGAACCTGGGGGATCCAATCCTCCTTGAGCAGCTCATCCGGATCGCCGTATTTGGCCGCCACAGCGCGCACTTCGGGGTCATCGAACGCCGTCAACCGGCCGTTACGGATCACTGTATATTCGCGGCCGTCTTTGGCCGTAACCACCAACGTGGCGAAAAGCAGGTGAATGTGGAGGTGACCGTAGAGAAGGCCGCGCTCGCCCGCCCAACGCTCCTCCGGGGCGCGCCAGAGAGTGCCGAAGCCCATATGGATCACGCCCGAGCGACGCCGCTCCCATTCGAAGCCGCCGGATGAATGCCGTTCGATATCGCTCAGCCGCGAGATCTTTGGATTCGTGCCGATGGCAGCCTCCCACAGATAAAACAGACCCGGCCTGGGAAAACAGGGATATTGCGTCCTTTTGCTTTCCTCGAGCAGATCTCGCCAGGCATCGCCGTAAGCCCCACCGCCGGCGACGCTCACGATCTGCCCCCCTTCTAGCTCCACTCTGAGGTGCGGAAAAGCACGCGTGAAATGGCTCGTTGTCCCCGCAACCACGCCGGCAGCGTTCTCTTTGGCCACCAACGGTGGCACCGGATGGCTAAACAGGTGCCCGTTACGCGGCTCGGCGGAAAAACCGTAGCGGCTGCCATCGTAGTACTCCTCCCAGTAAGTCCAGGAGATATCGGTCCCCTCGCTGTCCGTCAGTCTGGCTTTTCCCCCTCGGCCGTGCTCCCAGATAGGCGCCCAAGTTTTCTGGTTGACCAGCAGGTGAAGCTCGAGCGGATAGATGGTCGAGGGCTGCCGGAAGTGCTCGACCCTGAGCCACGGAATCTGCTCATAGCGGAAATTGGTCTTGGGCACCGGGCCGCCTTTGCCATGGATGAGCAAGTCATAACCGCGCTGGGCAGCGAAATCTTCGACGAATGGAATCCCTTCCCACCGCCGAGGATTTCTCTCCCACGGCTCGCGCCGCATGATGACGCGAACCTCATCGAGCAGATCGAATTCTCGATCCGGCTCCCCCACATCGAGGGTCAGAATGTCGACATGGGCGCCTTTCTCCCTGAGCGCTTCAGCGATGGCCTGAGGGATCTCCGGGTCGTACTCGCGGTCGACGGCGATCAAAACCTTGTTGCCCGCGACGGTCTTACCGTAGCCGACGAACCCCACGTGGCTGTTTCGGGTCTCCGCCCATCCGGCCACCGAGCGGGCAAGAGGCAAAAGTTCCGCCGATGCCGGATCGACAACGCCAACTTCTTCGGCCATGTCGCACATAAGGTGCCTCCTCCTCAATGCAGGCTTCTCAACCTTATAAAGGATACGCAAACGACCTGTCAAACCGTTCCCTTCACTTCGAAGCTGATCTCTAGCGCTGCTGGCTCAGAAGGTCGTAAATCAGAAAGTAGAAATCAACCATCGAGGGGAGATAGATCGTCAGGTACTCTCGGGTGGAAAAGCGTTGCCGCGATGGATCGACGTGGCTAAAAAGCCTCAAGATCGCCACATGTACTTTCCGCTTGTCGGGAGCGGCGTCCACGAGCCTGAGACTTTCCGTGTAAGGAATCAAAGGGTCGGTAGTTCCATGACCGATGATCAGATAGGCCTGAATCGAGGGCATTACGGGAGCCATCGAGAGCTTCTCAAGGTAGCCACGAACGCGCGGGTCGATCTTTTCAACGAGCGCCTCTACGCGCCGCGGATCGTAGTTGATCAGCAATTCGTAAAGGGACGCTCCCTGCGGGCTCAATTGTTCCGAATAAGGCTTGATATTTTCTTTTTTTCCTTCCTGCTCGAGAGTGAAGATCGTTTTGAGGAGGCTTCGGTCTTTCAGGCTCTCCACGTAATCCAGGTTATTGATGAAAAAAACCCATTTCCCGTAGGGCTCCGGCTTCAGCACGCCCCGCTCTTCCCCGTATTCGTAGTAACCCGTGGTAATGAAGCGGATAACATTGATGGGATCGTAGTAACCGCCAAACGAAGCCACAAATTTCACCCGCTGGCGAATTTCCGGATTGGCCGCCGACATCAGTGTCGGCCCCGCCGCGTAGCTGAAGCCTAAAAGTCCGACCTTTTCTTCGTCGACGAGGTCATGAAGAGCCGCAAGGTAGCCAAAGGAAACCACGATGTCTTCCACGTCGCTCATGAGGACTTTCAAGGACTTCATCCCTTTAAGCTCCGGCACCAGGACAGCGAAACCCGTCCGGGCAAGCGCATGGGCAAAGCGAATCAGGCGCGGATCATCTTTTCCCGCTTCGATAATCCCATGCGTAAGGAGAATCGCGCCACGCTTTCGCCCGTTGGGGAGAAAGTAGAGATCCGCGGTGATCGTTCTTCCGCCGTTGGGGATCCGGAGCGACCTGACCGACGGGGTGGCAGTCACCCAAGACAGCGCGCCCTGCTCTGGATGCGTGACGGTCCTTTCGTCCATCACATCGTAGAGCAACAGGCCAGCCAGCACGCCAAGGCGGATCTGAGGATAGAAAAGGAAGGAGGGAACCAGAATCAAAATCAAAACGAGCAGAATAGCTTTCCTCATCGATGCCCTGCGCTCCTTCCGATTCCTAGTCGGGAGTATTCACAGGAAAGAAGCGCCCTCGCACCTCTTTGCCCGCGACCGAGGGGAGCGCGAGCGAGGCTGCGGACGTCCGATTACAAACGGTGCGACTCATGGCACAAACCCATCGGCCGTAGCCGAGAGCGCGCTTCCCGAGGGAGCTGAGTCCCTCGGCCGCCCTTCGATTTTACTCAGGGTGGTGAGTTTATCGAACCACGGCCTGATCGCTCGGCCCCCGAGGAGCTTTCGAGAGAATCCGGGCTAGTATTTGACCTCCACGAGGAACAGGCCCTGCGGCGGAGCGGTAGGGCCAGCACGGGTCCGGTCCCGAGCCCGCAAAAGATCGGCAAAGCCTGAGGCGCTCCGCTCCCCCCGACCCACTTCGACGAGCGTCCCGATGATGTTTCGCACCATATGCCTGAGGTAGGCCGTGGCTTCGATGGTATAGATCAAGAACTCCTCCTGACGACATAAGGTATTGCGATACACCTTTCTCACCGAGTGCGCGGCATCGCATCCCGCCGCCTGGAAGGAAGCGAAGTCGTGCTCTCCCTCCAGGAACCGGACGGCTTCCTCCATGGCTTCAAGATTCAACAGGTCGTAGACGTGCCAGGAATAGCGCCGGTAAAAAACCGACGGTAAAGGATGATTCCAGATGCGATACTGGTAGACGCGGCTGCGGCAGTCCCGCCGCGCGTCGAAGGCGTCGGCGGCTCGCTCGACTTCTTTGATCACGATGTCATGCGGCGTTAAAGCGTTCAGACCTCGCTGCAATTGTTTAAGGTCGGCTTCACGCTCGCAGATGAAGTTGGCCACCTGGCCCAACGCGTGAACACCGGCGTCGGTGCGGCCGGAGCCGTTAAGGCGGATCTTGACGCCGAGAAGCCTTTCAATCGCTTGTTCCAGAACCTCCTGGATCGTCCGACCATTCGGCTGAATCTGCCAGCCGTGGTACTCCGTGCCGTCGTATTCGATGGTGAGCTTGATGTTCATGACGTTAGAGGTGACTGGCCGAGGGGGAGCGAGAACGAATCCGCAGACGTCCTTGCCCGCGACCGAGGGGGAGCGCGAGTGAGGCTGCGGACGTCCGATTACAAACGGTGCGACTCATGGCACGAACCCATCGGCCGCAGCCGAGAGCGCGCTTCCCGAGGGAGCCTAGTCCGTCGGCTGCGGCCGAAGGCACGCTCCCCGAGGCCTGTTAAGACTTCGGGATCTCTTTCTTGGGGTCAACAAACGGTTTTCGGACCACCGTGGCGGGCCTTTCTCCAGCACCTGGGACCTCGACCGTAAGCGCGGTACCCAACTGAGCATATTCAAGCGGCACCATCGCGTAGCCGATATTTTTTTCCAGCCGCGGCGAATAAATCGCCGAGGTGACCTCGCCGACCCGTTGTCCCCTATGGCGAACGCACCAGCGGGTCATATTGAATTCAACCGGCCCACCCGAAATCTCCACCCCGACAAGCTTCTGCTTTACCCCCTCGGCCTCGATCCGCTCTAGCGCGTCACGCCCGATGAAATCGCCCTCTTTTTCCAAGTCCACAAGCCTATCCAAACCGACCTCGTAAGGATTGTTCGCAAGCGTCATATCGGCGCCGTAATTCAGAATCCCGGCCTCGATCCGGCGGATGTCCGACGGTCCGGTAGGCGCGATGTTGTAGGGCCTACCCGCCTCCATGATTCTCTCCCACAATTCCACTCCGCGACTGCCGTCCCGCAAGTAAATTTCATAACCGACCTCTCCGGTCCAGCCGGTTCGAGTCACCACGACAGGAATGGCATCGAGATCGGTCTCGATAAAGTGGTAGTACGGAAGGCCCGCGATCCTCTCACCAAGCAGATCTTTCATCACAAACTTGGACTTTGGCCCTTGCACTTGTAGAGGAAAGACGTCCGGCTCGCGAATCTCAACGCTCATCCCAGCATGAACGGCGACCCCTTTGGCCCAGAGCAAAACGTCGCTGTCAGCGAGTGCAAGCCAGAAGTGATTTTTGCCCAGGCGGAGCAGCACTGGGTCGTTGATGATCCCGCCATCCTCAGCAGTGATCAGCACGTATTTCGCCTGCCCGACCTGGCACTTGCCGAGGTTTCTCGGAGTCAGCAGGCTGGTGAAGGCAAACGCGTCCCGTCCGGTGATTTCCACTTGCCGCTCCACGCTCACGTCCCATAGAGTCACATCCTGGATCAATCTCCAGTACTCCTTTATGGGGTCGTCGTAGTGGTTGGGCAGGTACATGTGATTGTAGACGGTGTAGCTCCTGCACCCGTAGCGCTGCGTCGCTTCAAAATAGGGAGACCTCCGTATCCGCGCGCCGCGCGCGATAGTGGCAATGTCAAAGGGTTGGCTCATCTCCTATCCCCTTGCCATTTTTCTATCATCCAAACCTTGCTGTCAAATAGGCTAGACCATAGAAGTAAGACCCGCAACGGCATCGAAGCGCTTTGATATCCGGTCAAAAGCGGTGGTATATTCGCCTAACTTTTGGCCCGGAAAGTTGAAAGTAGTCGAGCTGGGATGAGCAAAATATTGACGAAGAGGCATCTCTTGCTGCTTCTTTTCCTCTTGCTAGTTGGATGCGCTAGCGAGACAGGGTTAGTATTGCGTGGGAGTGAGCGGAGCCAGGCTTCCTCCCAAAAGCTGAACCGTCTATTTGAGGAGTACTTCGAAGAGCATCTGCGACTTTCTCCTATCTTTGCCACCTCCATTGGCGACCACCGGTATGACGATCGGGTCGGAATCGGCATAAGTGAGGAGCACAGAGAGAAAGAACGGAACGTTTACAAGAGCTACCTCGGCAAACTGGCTGAGCTCAACCGGGACGCACTCGAAGGCCATGACCGCTTGAGTTATGACCTCTTTAAGTACCGGCTCACATTGAACCTGGAGGGGTTACAGTTTAACCAGCACCTTCTTCCGATCAGGCAGCTTTTCAATACTCCCGTTGAGTTCCCCCTTTTAGGCTCCGGACGAGGCATCCACCCCTTTAGGACAGTCAAGGATTACGACAACTTTCTCGAGCGCGTAAAGGACTTTCAACTCTGGGTGGATACGGCCATTGCCAATATGCGACGGGGTGTCGAGGCTGGAATCGCGCAACCGAAGGTTGTCATGGAGAGGACTTTACCTCAGCTGGAGGCGATGATCGTTTCCGATCTGAAACAAAGCATATTGTTTCAGCCCATTTTGCGTATGCCTCCTACTTTCGACGAGACCGAAAAGGCGCGCTTAACTCAAGCCTATGCTCAAGCCATTGAGGAGCAGGTGATCCCAACCTACCGGAAACTCCACTCCTTTATCAGAGATGAGTACCTACCCCGATGCAGAGATTCTGTTGGGATGTACGACCTTCCAGGCGGGAGCGAGTGGTACGCGCACCTAGTCAAAGCACATACCACAACCAATTCGACACCGGAAGAGATCCTTCAGCTTGGATTGGCTGAAGTCGAGCGCATCACGGGAGAAATCAATAAGCTCAAGGGGAACAGTGGCTTTGAGGGCAGCTTGGGTCAGTTTGCAAGCTTTCTGGCCAAGAATACACCGGCTTATAGGACCAAAGAAGATCTCATCAAGGCGTATGAAGGCTTGAGAACAAGAGTCGCTCCCCTTCTGCCAAGGCTTTTCGGTCGGCTACCTAAAGCGCCATATGAAATCAGACCGATCGAAGAGTTCCGGGAGAGATCATCACCGCCACAGTACCGTTCTGCTAGCCCTGACGGTACCCGTCCCGCTATCTTCTACGTCAACGCGGCTGGTGTGAGCCGAGGACCCGTCCGCCGCTCGGAGTCGCTTTTCCTGCACGAAGCGATGCCCGGACATCACCTCCAGATTTCGCTGCAACGTGAGCAAGCGGATCTGCCCAGGTTTAGAAGGTTTGGCAGTTACACTGCCTTTTCCGAGGGCTGGGCTCTCTATGCCGAAAATCTAGGTCAGGAGCTGGGGTTGTATACCGATCCGCACCAGAACTTCCTGCGACTCAACTCCGAGCGTTTCCGTGCCGTGCGCTTGGTGGTTGATGTGGGACTACATCATAAAGGATGGACAAGAGAACAAGCCCTAAAATACATGAGGGAGAACACCCTGGCGGGCGACCCCGGCGCGATGCTTGAGATCGACCGCTACATCGCCTGGCCGGGGCAGGCCCTAGCTTATAAGATTGGTCAACTCAAGATCTCCGCCATGCGTGCTAAGGCTGAGAAGGTTTTGGGCCTGAGATTTGACATCAGTGTCTTCCACGACGAACTCCTGAAGGACGGCGCCATGCCGTTGGACCTCCTGGAAGCCAAGATGAATGCTTGGTTGACCAGTCAACAGCCGTGAGGAAATTTTTTCCGTGCCCCTCTACGCGATTACGAAGTGAATGCTGCGTGCGAGGAAAATGATGGTCAGCTTGATGTCACGCAGAACTTTTCTCCTTGGGCTCTTGGGGACCTCGCTAGGGGCTTGCGCGGGGCCGGTCATCCGCACGCCGGGGGAGGAAATAGAAAAGTTTCCTCTTGTCGACGCGCATTCTCACTATGGTGCGGTGCGCGACCCGATGGGTGAAGATCTGATTGAGGCCATGAGTGCTGCCGGAATTAAGCGAATGGTGCTCTTCGAGGCAAGCGACCGCGGAGCCAAGGAGCTGGCCAGGCGATTCCCTGGCCGTTTCGCGCCTTCGTATCAGGGTCCGATGGGAATTGATAGGAGACGTGAACAGATGAAGTACGGGATGGATGCTCAAATTGCGGAACAGGTTGGAGCCGAGTACGAAAAAGCCCTCAGGTCAGGTCTTTACAAAGGTCTGGGCGAGATTCCCACCTATCATGGGGCACGGCCGGTAGCGATAGCACCTCACTCGCCGCTGGTTCTACGGCTACTTGAGCTGGCCGACCAATATAGGGTTCCGATCAATATCCATTGCACCGCGTCCGAGGGAGGCGCAGGTAGAATAGACCAAGCGCTACGATCCCATCCCCAGACCGTCGTGGTCTGGGCTCATGCGGGAAGCTATCTCTCTCCTGCATCTATCCGGGATTTTCTGCGGGATCATCCGAACCTTTATTTCGACCTCTCCACGCTCCATCCTCCATGGCCCGTGCGAGGAAGAACTCATCTCGCCTATAGCGGAGTGATTGACGAGAGCTGGCGGCAGCTTCTGGAATCTTATCCTGATCGTTTTCTGGTTGGGTTTGACTTCGGCCCCGGTGCTAGTGGCGCCATTCGCTCTACTCCTCTCAGTCTCGCGCGTGAGGTGGGGGAGTTCTTTCGAACTGTTTTGACACAGCTTACCCCACCCACGGCCCGAAAGTTCGCCTACGAGAACGCGGAAAAGCTGTACAAGTTTCAGTGAATTAGCTGGCTTATGGACATCGAGACATTACGCCAATACTACGCTGCGGAGCTGCGCGCGGTGGCTAACCTTCAATCAGAGGCTCTATGAAAATCGTCCACGACCCCGTTGAGATCCTTCAAAAGGACATTCAGACGTGGGGTACTCCTTTCGTGGAGCTGGACTGTTTCGGCACGGATAGCGCCGAACGGATTGTGGGACTCATAAATGAGTTCTGCCAATCCTATCTTGGTAGCAAGCTCCGCGGGTACTTGTTCTACGGTTCAAGTGTTGGAAGCACGCATGGTGTCCAGCGTGAAGATGGCCGAAACCTTGTCATCAAAGTTCGCCCGCCACCAGAGACAAATCCGTAGCTAACAGCGGCATGCTGCTGACGGCGGTGGGAGCCTCAGCGGATGGCGAGCGCTGGGCTTGACTGGTGGAGGCAGTGTTGTTTTCTCCTCCCGGGTATTGATATTATTGCGGGTGACGCTTTGCTTCGCGTCTCTCAGGAACATGCATGCCGCTGAGCCTTTATCCCAACGTCTACGCGTCCGGCTTGGTGCCTCGCGGTTGGACCCCAAGTCGAGGGGCCACCATCAAGTACGCTGTCCGAAACCGTGCTGTACTTCGGGAGCTGCGACGCTTGCGGGCCGGGCAGTGGAAAAAGGTGATCAAACAGGGGAACTTGGGGGAAGTGCATTACTTTGAACATGAATCCGGAAGTGTTGCTGGTGTTAAATTCTTTTCCAGGACAGTGACTCCATGAAAAAGCGCCGTCCATCCCGTGTAGTTCTCTCGGAGGTGCCCGGGAGTCCTCCCCAGCAGTTGGAACTCTTCGCGCTCGTGAATCTGGGGCTTGTACAATCATTGACAAGCGGAGTTCTAAGTCCCGCCGAAGCGGTGGAACGTTTCTACCACGCCGACAACTGCCTCTACGTCCAGAGATACCTTCGGAAGAGAGAGGCCAACGCGATTATGAGTCGTGGGGTCCAGTTGCCGAATCTCTTTGAGTGTTTGCCTGCGGAGGAGGCCCGGCGCGAGTTCTACCACGAACTGGAGACGATCCGTGCTCTCTGCTTGAAACTCTTGGGGGAGAAGCGACCGCGAGGGGCTGCTGTCCACGCAGTGGCATAGAACTCGATCCAATCCTTCACCCAAAAACCGACCGGACGCGCGCTGAGCTTGCGTGGCTCAAGCGGTCCGGTTGCGAGACCTTCTACGAGCTAAACGGCTGTGTAGCTATTTCAGAGGTAATCCCTGATCAGAATCTCGGCGATCTGAACGGCGTTTAGGGCAGCGGCCAGCGGGGCTCCCGCGGCGCGGTACACATCGTCAAAATTTCGTTCATCGGCGTTGCAAATTTGCTTTGCATTTTTGCAATATAGATGATGTCTGGGCGATCCCGGACTGGCGACTTTTTGGTCCTGCCGCGTGACTTTTCCCTGTTTCTGCAGCGTTCGTAGCGCAGGCGCGAATCGCTCCTCCATTAACGTTTCCGACGGCCCGCCTCAGGCAAGGCGAGACAGAAATCCGAGAGCTCTAGCGAGTTCGTATTACGGCGCATCTTGCCTACGAGCGCCATCACGAGGCCCTTTGACTTTATAGGTAGTCCCGGATCAAAATCTCGGCGATCTGAACTGCGTTGAGAGCGGCGCCTTTGCGCAGGTTATCGGCAACGATCCATAGGTTAATGCCGTTGGGGACCGAATCGTCTTCACGAATTGTTCCAACCAATGTCGCGTCCGTGCCGACAGCATCAATGGCCATGGGATAAACGTTGTTCTCGGGCTCGTCGCACAGCAGAACCCCAGGAGCCTCGCGCAGGATGGCCTTGACCTCGGCGGCGGTCAATTTTCTCTCGGTCTCGATATTGACGGACTCCGAGTGGCCGCAAAAGACCGGCACGCGCACGGCGGTCGCGGTGACGGGAAGCGACGGCTCGCCCAAAATTTTGCGCGTCTCCTGGATCATCTTCGTCTCCTCTTTCGTGTACCCACGCTCGTCAAACGTATCGATGTGGGGAATGCAGTTGAAGGCGATTTGATGGGGGAACTTTTCCTTGACAAGCTCCTTGCCGTTGAACAGAGCCACCGCCTGCTGACCGAGCTCTTCCATGGCCCGTCGCCCCGCGCCAGAAACCGACTGGTACGTGGACACCACGACGCGCTTAATTCGGGCCGCATCGTGAATGGGCTTGAGAGCGACCACCAGTTGAATCGTAGAGCAGTTGGGGTTCGCGATGATGCCGCCGGGTTTGTAGCGGGCGATCTCGTGGGCATTGACCTCCGGGACGACCAGGGGCACATCGGGCTCCATCCGGAATCGCGACGTATTATCGACGACGACGCTGCCGGCAGCGACGGCGAGCGGGGCGAACCTGTCGCTCACGCTCCCGCCGGCTGAGAAAAGCCCGATATCGATATTCTCGAACGAATCCTCGTTGAGGATCTCGACGCGAATCCGTTGGTCCCGAAATTCAAGGAACTGCCCTGCGGACCTCTCCGAAGCCAGCAGCCGAAGCTCTCCGACGGGAAAGAGCCGGTCCTCCAGGACCTCCCGTATTTGTTCCCCGACGGCCCCCGTCGCGCCGACGACGGCGACGTTATACTTTTCTTTTTTCATCCCTCTTAAACCCTTCAACCCTCACCTTTAATCCTCTCCCTTCCAGGGAGAGGGAAGGGTGAGGGTTTCCTTGAACCCTGAAACCTTTTAACTCAGCTTTTCGATTCTCTCCCTGACGAGCCTTCCCATCTCTTTGCATCCCACCAACCGGCATCCCGGATCCTGGATATCGGCGGTTCGGTAACCCTCTTCCAGGACCATCTCCACCGCTTGCTCCACACGACTGGCCGCTTCTCCCTGATCGAGCGAATGGCGAAGCATGAGGGCTACGGTCAGGAGCGTCGCCAACGGGTTTGCCAGATCCTTGCCCGCAATATCGGGAGCGGTACCGTGTACCGGCTCATACATGCCGACCTTTCCGCCGAGGCTTGCCGACGGGAGCATGCCGATCGAGCCCGTGAGCATTGCGGCCTCGTCGCTCAGAATATCACCGAACAGGTTCGTGGTGACGATCACATCGAATTGCTTGGGATTACGGATAAGCTGCATGGCGCAGTTGTCCACAAGTATATGTTCGAGCTCCACATCTCCGTAGCCGTCCTCTCTGTGCACGCGGGTGACAACCCGGCGCCAGAGCTCCGTGGCTTCCAGGACGTTGGCTTTATCCACGGAGGTGACTTTCTTGCGCCTTTTGCGCGCGGCCTCGAAGGCGACCCGGGCGATGCGCTCGATCTCCGGGGTCGTATACACCTCCGTGTTGACACCTCGCTCCGTGCCGTCGGGAAGTCGAGTGACTCCCTTGGGTTCTCCGAAATAAATCCCCCCGGTAAGCTCGCGCACGACCAGGAGATCTGTGCCCTTGACGACCTCGGGCTTAAGCGTCGAGGCGGAAAGCAGGGCGGAAAAGAGTTTCGCCGGGCGCAGGTTGGCGAACAAGCCCAGCTCCTGGCGCAGCGCCAGCAGGGCACGCTCCGGACGGATAGCATAGTCCAATCCATCCCATTTCGGGCCGCCCATGGCACCGAGCAGAACCGCGTCACTTTGTTTGGCCAGCTTCAGGACCGGTGCCGTCAGTGGTTTACCGTAGGCATCAATGGAAGCGCCCCCGACAAGGCCCTCTTCGAATTCAACCTGAAAGCCGTAAAGGGACGCCACTTCGCTTAGGAGCTGCGTGCCCTCACGTACGACCTCGGGCCCGATCCCATCCCCGGGTAACACTAAGATGTTATAGTGAGGGGCCATAAGCTCAATGCAAAAGGCAAATTGCAATCCTAAAATTGCAAAATGTGGGAAAAGATTTATAATTTTTGCGCTTTGCAATTTTCATTTTGCAATCCAACCTGCTCATGGCCCTTCCTTCGCCACCATCTGCCGGTAGTGTTTTCGGTACTCGAGCTTGTTCAACGCATTAATATAGGCAAAAGCGCTTGCCATAATAATGTCCGTATGGGTCCCCTGTCCTGACACCTGAATCCCGCCGTCCTCAATCAGGCAGGAGACCTCCCCCTGAGCCTCCGCACCCCCCGTGATCGCCTTGACCGAATAGCGCACCAAGCGGGCACGTGAGCCGATGATCTTGGCGACGACTTTGTAGCAGGCGTCGACCACACCATCCCCCGTGCCGTGATCAATACATTCTTGTCCGTCGACCTTCATTTTCACGGTTGCCGAAGGGATCGCATTCGAACTCGAGTTAACGTTCAAGTAGAGGAGCTCGTAGCGGTCCGGCTGGCCAGGAAGCCGAAGAATTTCCTCGGCTACGATCGCTTCGATGTCCTCGTCATAAACCTCCTTCTTCTTATCCGCCAGCTCCTTGAAGCGCGCAAACGCCCGGTTCATATCAAGCTTGTTGACGTTGAGGCCCAAATCCTTGAGCCGCTCGCTGAACGCATGCCGGCCCGAGTGTTTCCCCATCACCAGCCGGTTTCCGGGAATCCCGACCGATTCGGGCGTCATGATCTCATAGGTGAGTTTCTGCTTGAGGACGCCGTCCTGGTGGATGCCCGCCTCGTGCGCAAACGCGTTATCCCCCACGATGGGCTTGTTGATCGGGATCGGGATGCCCGTGATCTGGGAAAGCAGCCTCGAGGTGGGATAGATCTGCTCGGTGACGATGTTCGTGTCCACCCCAAACAGACTCCTCCTCGTCTTCAACGCCATGACGACCTCTTCCAGAGAGGTATTCCCCGCGCGCTCCCCGATGCCGTTGATCGTGCACTCGACCTGCCTGGCGCCGTTGGCTACCGCCGCCAGCGAGTTGGCCACCGCCAGGCCGAGGTCGTTGTGACAGTGCGCGCTCCAAGTGACCCGATCCGAGCCCTCCGTCTTCTCGACCAGGTAGCCAACCAGCGACCCGAACTCCGAGGGAATCGCGTAACCGGTCGTGTCCGGAACGTTCACGGTTTTGGCGCCCATCCGGATGACCTCGCTGAACACCTGGACAAGAAAGTCCCAGTCGCTCCGGGAGGCGTCTTCCGCCGAAAACTCGATATAGTCGATGTGCTTCTTCGCATAGTTGACCGCCCATGCCGCGGCATCCAAAACCTCGTTGCGCGTCATCCGGAGCTTGTGCTTCATATGGATGTCCGAGGTGGCGATGAAGATGTGGATGCCAGGGCGCTTGGCGTGCTCGACCGCTTTCAGGGCTTTCTTGATGTCTCCCTCCTGCGCGCGTGCCAGGCTCACCACCAGCGGCCGCTTCGCTTCCTTCGACACGCGCACGACGGACTCGAAATCCCCGTCAGAGGACGCGGCAAACCCGGCCTCGATCACATCGACCCCGAGCTTCTCCAACTGGCGGGCGATGACGACTTTTTCCTCCACGTCCATGCTTGCGCCCGGAGACTGCTCCCCGTCCCTAAGCGTCGTATCGAAAATCTTAACTATGGCATCATCCTTGGCTTTCTCTGACATCGTTCCTCCTCCATAAAATAAAAACTCCCGCGGCGACGCCAGCGGGAGCCTCATCTATCCTACGGTGAGGGAAGAAATCTGCCTACTGGATAACCTCCGCGCCTTCCCCCCGCCGCTCCCGCCGTCGCTTGCGAAGCGTCAGACCCCATAACAGGGGCCCCGATAGAGTATACAAGAGAAACACCGTGAAAAACATAATCTGCGGCTCCGCAATGGTTAGCTTAATAAATAAGACTGCCGAAACCAATAGCCAGAAAGGGTGCCGCTTTTTTACGTTGAGCTGCTTGAAGCTGAAGTACCGGAAATTGCTCACCATCAACCCGGCCAGCAGATAGATGACGAGGAGTAGAATGATCTGTTTGTGCGTCGCCCCTTCGCCGCCCAGGAAATAATACATGAGCACGATGGCCGCGACCATCTCCCCCGCTCCCGGGATCGGCAAGCCGACAAAATAGGTCTTCTCGACCGAGCCAATCTGCACGTTGAACCGTGCCAGCCGCAGCGCTCCGCAAACCACGTAGAGACAGGCGGCCAACCATCCCCAGGTCCCCCACGGAACCAGCGCCCAGTAATAAACCAGGATGGCCGGCGCCAAACCAAAGGAAACCAAATCGGCCAGCGAATCGAATTCAATGCCGAACTGGCTCGTGGTTTTCGTCAAGCGGGCCACGAATCCGTCCAGCCCGTCCAGAAGATGGGCGAGAATGATGAAGATGGCGGCCTGGAGATACTGCTCGTTGAAGGTCGAGATGATGGAGAAAAAACCGCAGATGAGATTGCCCGTGGTAAAAAGGCTGGGAATCAAATAGACTCCCTTCTTGATTTGCGCCGACCGCACCCGCTGCTTGAGCGGAACGCGGGTAGGACTGCGCCGGGGAAGAATCCGAACCTTCCCGATGGAGAGCCTGTCGCCGCGCGGTTCGTTCATCGGGCTCATACAAATCTCCCTATGACGCTCAGTCCGCCCTTCACCTTCTGCCCCTGCACCACATCTACACGAGAGCCTTTCGGCACAAAAAGGTCGACTCGAGAACCGAACATGATCATGCCGAGCTTCTGCCCCCGTTCGAGGTGGTCGCCTGGCTTCACATAGCAAACGATGCGCCGGGCCAAGACACCGGCAATCTGCACGACGCGCAGCCTCTGCCCTTGGGGGTCGACAATCCTGAGCTCGTTCCGCTCGTTGTCGTCGGACGCCTCCTCTCTGAAGGCTGCAAAAAACCGGCCCTTGTGATACTTCACCTCTTCGACCAAGCCTCGAACCGGAGAGCGATTAATGTGGACATCTAAGGGCGATAGAAAGACGCTGATGCGCGTCTCCCCCCCCTCAGAAATCCCGCTACTTTCGATCTTCTTGATACTTACCACTTTACCATCTGCGGGCGAAAGAATTAACCCCTCCCCGACAGGGGGAATACGCTCCGGGTCGCGGAAAAACCCTGCAAACGACAGCGCGAGAATCCCGAGAGCCAACGCGACCCACTTCCAACCCAGGGCCAAGGCCGCAAGGGCCAGCAGCGCCGGCGGTAAAACGAACCGATATCCTTCTTTTGCGATCCCCATCCTTCGCTAGTTTTAAGTTTCGAGTTCTTAGTTTTTAGTTGTCGGAAGATCCCTTAACTCAAAACTAATTTTTGGTTTTGTCGACGAGCCGGCTTTGCGCCAGCCAAGGCATCATCGACCTCAACTGCTCACCCACCCGCTCGAGCGGATGTGCGGCCGCCTCCTTTCTTAGCTCTTTGAAATGAGGCATCCCCGACTTGCACTCGTTGATCCACTCCTCCGCGAATTTCCCCGATTGAATGTCGGCCAACAGTTGCTTCATGGCTTTGCGCACCTCGGGGCCAATGACCCTTTTCCCTCGAGTGAGGTCGCCGTACTCAGCGGTATTGCTGATCGAATACCGCATGGTGGCCAACCCGCCTTCGTAAATGAGGTCGACGATCAGCTTGACCTCGTGCACGCACTCAAAATAAGCCATCTCCGGCGGATACCCTGCTTCGATCAGCGTTTCGTATCCCGCCTGGATCAGGGAGGTGAGACCGCCGCAAAGGACCGCCTGCTCCCCGAAGAGGTCTGTCTCCGTCTCATCCTTAAAGGTGGTCTCGATGACAGCAGCGCGCCCCCCTCCGATCGCGCTCGCATAGGCAAGACCCACCGATCTCGTATTCCCGGAGGGGTCCTGATGGACTGCGAGCAAACACGGCACGCCCCTACCTTTCTCGAACTCACTGCGCAGGAGATGCCCCGGGCCCTTCGGGGCAACCATAAAGACATTTACACCGGCCGGCGGTACGATCCGCTTAAAGTGAATATTGAAGCCGTGCCCGAAGGCGAGATACTTACCATCCCTGAGGCCCGGCTTGATCTCCCTCTCGTAGGCCTCGCCCTGCAGTTCATCGGGCAGTAGGACCATGACGATATCGGCCTCCCTTGCCGCCTCAGCGGTCTCCATGACTTTGAGCGCAGCCTTCTCCGCTTTCGGCCACGAGGCACTGCCCCGCTTCAACCCAACGACGACTTCGATTCCGGAATCCCGCAGATTGTTGGCGTGGGCGTGACCCTGGCTTCCGTAGCCCAGAACGGCAACCTTCTTGCCTCTGAGATGCTTCAGATCCGCGTCGCGGTCATAGTAGACCTGCATGGCATTCCTCCAAGAAATTTACATTTCTAAGATAGCTGCGAACCACCTTTGGTGTCAACCCGCGTGACTACTTTCACCGCGGGTAGAGCTGGTTCATGAACCCTTCCTTGGCCAACTGTTCCAGGGGAGCCGGATCGTAGAACTGCCTGGGGTCTGCGCTCTTCGCTTTAGGATTCCTGGCAGCAACCTCCTGCAGCGCAGCTTCGATTTCACTTGAAGAAATCGTTGGAATGTTCTGGATGTAACGGAGCACGTAAGTCTGGAAGGTGCTCGTGAGCAATTTCGTATCCGATGTTCGGGTGTATTTGCCGAGCACCTTGATTGTGAAATCAGGGTTGGATTTCGCGTACTTAATCCCTTCGAGGGTTGCCATCAAGAACTTCTTCAAGGTCTGGGGCCGGTTCTTGATGAACGAATCGGTCGTGGCCAGAGCGGTGCCCGGGTAGCGGAATTTGATATCAGCCAAGTTGAGGAGCTCCCGATATCCCATCTCCTTAGCCTTATCGAGGGTTGGTGACGACAGAAGGGCTCCCTTGATGACCCCCTGCTGCATGAACAGAAGGTTTTCAGGCACCCCTCCGGTTTGGATCATCTTGATGTCCTTGGCCGGATCGAGCCCCCACTCACTAATTGCCTTTTGCAATCCCAGGTCGGTCAAAGAACCAAAGCGGGAAACGCCGAAGGTTTTTCCTTTTATATCCTCAGGACCGGTGATGTCCGGCGTCGTCACTAAGCTCATGGGAATCACGTTAATGGTGGCTCCGACGAGCTTCACGTCCGACCCTCCAAGACGGGAGAGGATTGCCGCGGCCCCCGATACCTGAGCCATATGGGTGTCTCCTGAAACCAAGGTGGCAATCGCCAGGGAGCCCGCGACGTAAATCAGATTTACGTCCAGACCGTATTTCCTATAGATCCCCGCTTCTTTAGGGACCCACGTCGAGACAGAAGCGCCTGCAATGGATGAGTAGACCACATTGAGTCTTTCCAGTTCCGCTGCCGCTGCGGCCTGAGTCCATGTCGCCGCCGGGCCGTGGAATCCGAAGAGAAGGAGCAAAGCAGCAAAAGAAATTTTGGCGAGCTTCATTTGTGAACTCCTCTTTAGCGCCTCGACCTGCCTTTCAGTTAAAACCATCTGACCTGCCCTGTACTTACCTAATCTCTTTTTATAATCTATCAGGAGAGATAAACCCATGACAACAACAAAAACCCCGATGGTTATCCAGGGAGGCCGCCTGATTGACGGCAACGGCGGCAAGCCGAGAGAGTTTCCTGACCAGGGAGGGATCTCGAACCCGCTCTCTCTGATTGTAAAATTTGCACGAGAGGGGTAAAAAATCTTGTGGAAGCTCGAAGGAGGTTTGAAATGAAAACTAAACGATCGGCCATTCTTTTTTGCGCGATAACGATGCTGACGATTCTCGTATACCACGGCTCGGCTCTCGGCGCAGGAAAAGTCCACGTGGGCTACAGCGCGATATCGGCTGCTGTGGCCCCGCTGTGGGCGGCGCAAGAGAAGGGGTTTTTCAAAAAGTACGGCTTGGAGACGGAACTGATCTACCTGGCAGGAGGATCCAGAGTGGTGATGGGAATGGAGGGCGACTCCATTCAGGTCGGTCTCTTCAACGTTGGCGCTGCTGTCGAAGCACGTCTCGCGGGAGGAAACACCTTAGTCACCGGTTCGGTCTATGATGTCTACTATTTTCAGATCTTCGGCAAGCCCACAATTCAAAGCCCAAAGGAGCTTAAGGGAAAAGTCATAGCCGCCAGCCGTGCCGGCGCCGCCTCGGAATATGGGATTCGCGATGCCCTGGCACATTACGGACTTAAAGAAAACGAGTACAAAATGGTTTACGTGGGCGGCACGGATGCGCGCGTCCAGGCCCTCCAACAGGGACTTGTTGATGCCTCGATTATCTCTCCTCCCAATGGCCTGATCGCGCAGAAGCTCGGTTTCAAAGAGATCGTGAACCTGATGCAGATGAAGCTCCCTTTTGGCTACATCGGCGTCGGGGTAAATGAATCCTGGATGCGGCAGAACCGCGACGCCGTGCGAAATTTCTTTAAAGGCTATCTTGAGGGATTGGCGCTATGCCGCAGGGATCGAGAGTATGCGACACGTGTTATTGGCAAGTTCTCCCGCATCGATGACCGGGAAATTCTGCTGGAGAGCTACCGCACCAGCGTTCCTTACATCCCGGAAAGACCCTATGTGAAGAAAGAGATTATCGAGGCGGCGCTAAGGCTATCCAAGAGAGAAAATGCCCGGAGCGCCGATCCGGAGAAGTTCTACGACAACAGCGTTGTCAAGGAAATCGAGGCCTCCGGCTTCATCGCCTCTCTCTTCGGCAAGAAGTAGAACGAATAAGGCAGCGGAAAGAAACGGCCATGGGCAGCATTATCGGCTGGCGCATAATAGCAATTGCCGGAGGTGGAAAAAATCATCAACGACTACTTCAGCCTGGATCCTACTCTGCTCGGGAAGCTGAAGGACATCCTTTACAAGTAAAACGGTAGCGTCGCACCGCTTCTCCCTTGCGGACTTCTGAGCCCTGTCAGAGCCCGCCTCTCTCGCAGGCATCACAAATGCTAAAGGGGGACAAATGCTAAAGGGGGACAGGTCTTGCAATCACACATTGTCGTAGCGCAAGACCCGACCCCCAAAACCTTCACATTTTACCTTGACTCACATGTTGGTATGAAGTATCGTCATACCAGGAGGTAAGTCATGGGAAGGTCCAAAGTCGCCATTTCTTTAGACGAGTCCACGCTTGATCGTCTCGACAAACTGGTTCGAAAACAAGTTTTTCCCAATCGAAGCCAGGCTATTGAGGAAGCGGTCGTGGAAAAACTTGCCCGCCTCGAGAGAAGTCGGCTAGCCCGAGAGTGTGCCAAACTCGATCCCGCATTTGAGAAGGCGCTTGCGGAAGAGGGTCTTTCTGAGGACCTAGCAGAATGGCCCGAATACTGAGGGGTGAGATCCGCTGGGCCGACTTGAATCCAATACGGGGACGAGAACAGGCGGGACAACGTCCGGTTTTGATTCTAAGCCAGGATGTGTTTAATGAACGTTCTGGAACTGTGATTGCTGTTGCTCTCACAAGCCAGCCTCAACGTGCAGGCTTTCCTTTGACCCTTGAACTGCAGGCTACCGGGCTGCCAAAAAAGTCATGGGTCAAAATCAGCCAGATTCGAACGCTTGCGGTTGAGAGGATTGGAAAGGTGATTAGTAGGGCGTCTCCAGAAGACGTGGCTCAGGTTATTGAAGGACTGAACGAGATTATCGGACCCTGACAAGCGGCTCGAGCCGATTCCGGCTCAGCCTTCGTGTTGACTGACTGGCACAAACCCACCGACTTGCAAGGCGGCTCACACGGTTCGAATCCTCCGTCGGCAGATTCAGAGCTTCACGATTAGGCCTCGTATTTGATCCCTCCCAGGGGATCATCATGCCCACCTTGAGATCCTTGATCCCCTCAGGTCGAATCTTGAGCTGGCGGTCACGCTTCTTTGTCCTTCTCGAAGAGATGACCCCACTTCGCCCAGACCTCGCTTAGAAGCTCGGGGCTGGAGGCAGCCACCGGCGGGAACGTATCCAGGTGCTCGTATGGCCGGCAGGCGTCGATGATCACGCGGCCGGCGTACAACGTGCCGGGCGGGTAGAGCTGCTTCAGCGGGTCGATCGGGCTACCCCAGCACTGCTCGAGAATCGTGTAATCGCGCTTCGGATCGGCCCGGGTGATGATCGCCCAAATCACCTCGCTCAAGTTCGTCGGGTCGATGTCGTCGTCCACCACGACGGTCATCCGTCCCAGGTACGCCGCCGGCTGCACCTGCGAGCACAGCAGGCCGGCCTGCTTGGAGTGGCCGAAGTAGCGCTGCTTGATTGCCACGATTTGCAGTAGTCGGCCGGTGCCCTCCTCAGGAAACCACACCTGGCTCACGCCGGGCAGCCCGGCTCCCTCCAGCGCGTCGTGAGTCAGGGCCGAGTACAGAACTGCCATGGAGTAGGAGAAATCATGCGGAGGTTTCGCAGGGGGTGCTCCCACCAAAATCGGGTCACGCCGGTGATAAATGGCAGCCACTTCGATCGCCGGCACCATATGCTGGCCGCCGGCATAGTAACCCGGCGCCTCGCCGTGCGGCCCCTCTTCACACACGACCCCCTCACGCACCCAACCTTCCACGGCGATCTCTGCATCGGCCGGGATCGGCAGACCGGTCACCGGACCGCGCACCACGCGCAGTGGCGCTCCCCTAATCACGCCAGCCACGTTCAGCTCGGAGACACCCTCGTGCATGGCCATTCCGGCCAGGACCGGGGAGAGGAGTGGGTCCTGGCCGAGCGTCACTACGACCGGCCCCGGCTCGCCGCGCTGGTGGTACTTGTTGATGTGGAGACGGCCATGCCGATTGGTCGTCGCCATCCACAGGCTTAACTGGTTCTTGCCGGTAATCATGCAGCGGTAGGCGCCCGCATTTGACCACCCGGTGTCCGGGTCGACGGTAATGACGGCATCGCCCGTCCCGATGTACCGGCCACCGTCCTTGTCATGCCAGATCGGAGCCGGGAAGGATTCCAGATCGACCTGCGCTCCCTCCTGGACCACCTCGAACACGGGCCCGTCCGCCATGTACTCCGGGGCGAACTTCGCGCTTTCGGCCTGCCACCCGGCGACGCGGCCGTGTCGCAAGCCGGCGACGAGCTCGCTGGTGGTGGTGGCCGCTAGGTTGAGAGTAAGAGCCAGCCGTCGCGGCGTGTTAGTGGTGCAGACCAACACGCGGAATCCGTCGGGGTAGCCGGGCACCTTGTCGAAGAGGAGCGCATAGGAGGGCAGCCGGTGGACGTTGATCTCGCAGATGGCACCGATCTCGGTTTGCCAATTGGCACCGGAGATTCGTTTCAGCTCCCCGAAGCTCTCGACACGATCGATCCACTCACGGACGTCACGGTACCCTAGCTCTGTGGAAATTTGCTCGCCAACTTTCATACGAGTCTCCAGTCTTTTCCTCCTTCGTTTAAGACACAACCGAACGGAGGAAGTCGAGAACCAGAGGGTTGAAGAGGTCCGGGCGCTCGAATGGGCCCATATGCGGAGCGCCTGGCATGACCCGCAGGATCGCGCCCGGAATGTGGTCGGCGATCACCCGGGCTGCCGGGACCGGGGTGCTGAGATCGGCATCGCCGGTCGTGACGAGCGCAGGCACACGTATCTCCCCCAGGCGCGGCAGCGTATTCAGGTCAGCGATCGCGCGCCAGGTGGCGGCCCAGCCACCGACATCATCCGCCAGCAACCGTTCGCGGCAGCGCGCGACCAGAGGGGAGTTCAGGAAGCCGGGCGTAAACCAGCGCTCCAGCGTCGGCTGGATTACTGCTGGCATCCCGCCTTGCTCGGCCGCCTCGCCGCGCGCCCGCATGGCCGCCCGAGCCTCAGCCGGTAACGTACACAGCGTGGCGGCAAGCACCAGCGAGCGCACATCTGCGGGATACTCGAGCGCCAGCACCTGGGCCACCATCCCGCCCAACGAGAGACCGACCACATGCGCTGGTCCAACCGCCAAATGTCCGATGAGAACGTGGACATCGCTCGCGAAGTCGGCCAGCGTGTACGGAGGCGGGGCGACGGCCGACTCCCCGTGCCCGCGAAAGTCCAGTCGTATTACCCGGAACTCCGAGCGCAGCCCCTCGACCTGCGGCTCCCACCACTTGAGATCGAGCCCAACTGGATGGAGAAGCAGGACCGGAGGCCCCTGCCCATCAACCTCATAGTGGAGCCGCACCCTATTTACCGTCACGTACATCGTACTTGCTTTCGCTTCCCTTCACCGCCCTGCTTGACGCAGCAGCTTTCTTACCTTCTCGGGACTCAACGGCACCTCGGTCACAGTCACACCGAAGGGTGCGAGGGCATCCTCAACAGCGCCCCCGAAGGCGGCGGCACACGGTATGGTACCGCCCTCGCCGACCCCTTTGACACCCAGCGGGTTCAGCGGGCAGACCACCTCCACGTGCGCGATCTTCGCCGTGGGCACCTCTTTCGCCGTGGGCAGGAGATAATCCATAAAGCTGGAGGTCAGGAGCTGGCCATTGTCATCGTAGACCAGCTCTTCGTAGAAGCAGTTGCCGATACCGTGCGCGACGCCACCCTGAACCTGGCCGTCCACGATCATCGGGTTGATCACGCGGCCGCAATCGTGAGCCACGGCGTAATCCAAAATTTTCACATCGCCCGTCCGCACGTCGACTTCCACGGTCACCACGTGCGCCCCGCTGGAGTAGGCCGCCTGGCTCGGGCTGAAGTAGTGGGTTGCCTGGAGGCCCGGCTGAACCCCGGGCGGCAGAGTGTAGCCGGGCCGCGCCCCGGCAGCCGTCACTGCCAAGTTGCCGAGGCTGATGGACTTATTCGGCACCCCACGCACAAACACCACCCCGTTCGCCATCTCCAGGTCATCCTTGTCCGCCTCGAGCAGACTCGCTGCGATGGCGAGCGCCTTCTCACGCACCTCGCGCGCCGCCATCAAGACAGAATTACCGGCATTGACCGCTATACGGCTGGCGAATGTGCCGATGCCGAACGGGATTGCGCCGGTGTCGCCGGTAATGACCGTAACGTCATCTACGTCCACCCCTAGCTCATGAGCCGCGATCTGAGCCATGGTGGTGGCATGACCCTGGCCTTGGGGCGTCGCGCCGGTGGTGAGTAAAACTTTGCCCGACGAGTCGATTTTGATGATCGCCCCCTCGTAGGGCCCAAGACCGGTCCCTTCAACGTACAGGCCAATGCCCACGCCGATGTATCGCCCTTCCTGGCGCATCCGCGATTGCTCCTCGCGGAATGCCTCGTAGCCGACCATCTGCTGCGCCTTTCGAAGGCAAGCAGGGTAGTCACCGGAGTCGTAAGTCACGGCCGCTCCATCCCGGTACACAAGCCCCATCTTGTATGGCATCTCCTCAGGCTGGATCAAATTGCGACGACGGATCTCGGCCGGATCAAGCCGAAGCTCGCGCGCGGCCAGATCCATCATTCGCTCCATAGCAAACACGGCTTGGGGTCGGCCCGCGCCGCGCACCGGTGTGACCGGGACCTTGTTGGTGTAAACCACGCGCATGTTCACCTGGAACGCCGGCAGCTTGTACGGGCCGGGGATGGTGGTGGCCGTAATCCAGGGCTCGATGATGCCCCACGGCACATAGGCGCCGGTGTCGAAAGTAACGGTGTCGCGAAACCCGAGGATCCTGCCGTCTCGGCTCAGTGCGATCTCCGCGTCGTGGTACTGATCGCGCTCTTGGTTGGTGGCAAGAAAGTGCTCGCGGCGGTCTTCGGTCCACTTGACCGGGCGTCCGAGCACCCGTGCGGCAAACGGGATCAGCCCCTCCTCCGGGTAAAAAATCGCTTTCGGACCGAAGCCTCCACCGACGTCGGGCGGCGCGATCACCCGAATCTGCCATTCCCCCATACCAAGCATCTGGCTGGCAAGCCGCGCAACCAGGTGTGGAGCCTGAGTCGCGGACCACATCGTGATCCGGTTCGCGCGCCGATCGTACTCAGCCAGCACCGCCCGGCACTCCATGGCGTGGCCGCCGCCGCGATGCGCCTTGAACCGCTGCTTGAGCACGACGTCGGATGTCGCAAAGGCCGCTTCGATGTCGCCAAAGCCGAGTGTAAAGCAAGACGCTAGATTGTTGGCGATCTCCGGGTAGACCAGAGGCGTGCCGTCCTCGATCGCTGCCAGCACGTCCGACACAACCGGCAACGGCTCGTACTCCACCCGGATCAAGTCCATCGCATCCTCGGCCGTATACCGATCGTCCGCGACGACGAGCGCCACGGGCTCGCCGGCATAGCGCACTTCGTCTTTCGCCAGCAGCAGTTGCGTTCGTGGGACAAGCGCAGGGTTCGGCTGGAGCAGGGGGATCTCTTTACCGGAGACGCCGAGCTCCGCGTGGGTAAATACGGCGGCAACGCCGGGAAGCGCGCGCGCCGCCGAGACATCGATTGAGCGAATCCTCGCCCGGGCGTGCGGGCTGCGCAGGACAGCCGTGTGGAGCATGCCGGCAAGCTTCAGGTCATCGGTGTAGCTCCCCTGGCCTTTGAGGAGAGGCAGATCCTCCCGCCGCTCAACTCTGACGCCGAAGACCGCGCGGCTCATGGCGTCCGCTCCTTACGAAGCTGGGCGGCGACTTCCTTTACCGCAGCCACGATTCCGCTGTAGCCGGTGCAGCGGCAGAGGTTACCGGCGAGCGCGGTGCGGATCTCGTCTTCGTCTTGAATATCGGGCTGGGTGTTAAGCAGATCGACGATCGACATCAGGAAGCCCGGGGTGCAAAATCCACACTGGAGCGCATGGTGCTTGTGAAACGCCGCCTGGATCGGGTGCAG
>JACPAM010000207.1 GCA_016180805.1 Deltaproteobacteria bacterium
GGCGTGATTTTGGGTCTAGCGCTTAACGCTCTCGTGGTGCTCTTTCGCTTTCTTGTAAATTTTCTCCACGTCCATCCCTTTAAAAATCTTTTCCTGGATTACAAGGTAGTCGCCTTCTCCTTTGGAAAAATGGCGCAGGAATCTGACGGCCCCGCTGTACCCCAGAGCGCTAATTAGCACCTTAATCCCGCTATCCACCAAATCGCGGTCGCTCTTAAACTTGGCCATCTTTCTCACCGTCGCGTCTTATGGGGAGGGGCATCGCGGGTTTTGGATCTTAATCCCTGTCATCCCGATCTATCCGTCGATATCAATGTGATCTCCCGGCAAAGCTTCCTGCGGATCTAGCGGGATCTGCGAGCCCACAATTTGGTTATTCTTCGTCACCCGAGCCATGAAAGCGCCTCGCAGGGGTGCGGAGGTGTGGGGGAAGAATCAAAAGCGCGTGGACTTAAACTTAAGCCGCTCTGACCCGAAGCGAGGATCAAAGTATCCAAATTTGCAAATATTTTATGCCAATAAGCCTTGGAGGAGCAAGGTCTTTTTGGGCGCTGGGTCAAGGTTGGGTGTCAGGCGCAACGCCGGCGGAATCATGAAGCAGCGACACTTCCACGTTTCGGGAATTCCCGAAACGCCGAAAGGACGCTTTCGAGTGACCGCAGCTATCTGCCTCCGAGGCGTCTCAGCCATCCATATTTGGCCGCTCTCTCTTTCACGACGAACCCGATTCTTCGCCTCTTGGGCACCGGCGGTGCCATTAGCTGCCGGAGCGCTTCGAACAAAGTTTTGCGGAAGCCTGTCCCTAGCGGGCCACCGAGATGCCGACATCCTGTTGCGCGCGGCGTAGGTAGGTCATATCGAGATATTTATCGGGCGGCGGATACGGGCGCTGCTTGAACAGGCTCTCACCCATCAAGTCAATCAGGCGCTGGAACCCCTCCCGGTTCACAGAGCCATCGCGGCTGTAGATCCCGCGCGCTAGATAGTCATTCACCCCGATTCGGGTGTACTTAAGGGCAATCCCGGTGCGCCTGGCCGCAAGCTCTACCGCTTCGTCCTTGTGCGCATGGACCCATTGCATAGCGCGGAGCATGGCTCGCAGATAACGGACCACAAGCTGGCTATTCGCCTCCGCCCAGCGGCTGTCGACGATGAAGCTGTGAAACTGGAGGTCCGGGACATAATCCTGGAGACGGGCGATCTCAGGGAAGCCCATCTCCCTCGCGGTATAGAGGTCCCCCCCGAGGATCATCGTGGCCGACGTGGCGCACGTCTTGAGGCTGGCCAGCCGCTGTGTCGTGGGGCCAAGCTGGATCATGTTGTAGTCCCGAGTAGGTTGGAGCCCATGGGACCTGAGGATCTCGCGCAAGAAGATCGTGCTACCGGACACCAGGCTGACCACGCCTATGGTCGTTCCTTTCAGCTCGGGAATGGTCTTGTACTTTGGGCAAGAGACCAAGCTGTACGCCGCGCGCGGCACCGTTCCGCCGATAATCTTAAGCGGCGCGCCCCGCTCGATGGCGTTGATGGCCGGCGACGGGTCCACGATGGCCACCTGAACGTTCCCCGAGATCAGGGCCTGAATCAGGGTATCCGTAGAACCGATCAGAACGACCTCGCCCGCGATGCCCTCCTCCGTGAAGAACCCCTTGTCCGAGGCAGCGTAGTTCGGGAGCTGTTCGAGAGTACGGGATACGTTCCCGATGACCAGGCGGTCAGCCGCACCGGCAAGGCCGAAGTGAACACCCACCGACGCAACCACCAGCAAGAACCGAAACCGTCGCAGTGTCATCCTTGACTTCATGCGCGAAACCTCCTGTCTCCACGGTTAATAGATGTACTCCAGGGCTTTGTCCAGGTACTTGATCCGAAACGGAAGCCCGATAACGAAGGGGTGAAGCGGTATGGTCATGACCCTTCCGTTAGTCGCTCCCTCCGCGTAAAGCGTGTCGAACTGGTCGCACACCATCCGGTAGTAACTCTCGGGCGTGATATTGCCGTAAAACAGCGTCCGGATATCGTTGATCCCTTGCTGGTAGGGTATGGCGAGCATCCGCCCGCTCTTGACCCGCATGGGCACGGGCTGGTCGTCGCAGCCCCAGTCGCACGTGTAATCGAAGCCCTCCGCGGCCAGATGATCCAGGGTATCGAACGTTTCGTCTGCACCGCCGGGACCGAGCCAGCCGCGGGGCGCTTTTCCCGTCGCTTTCGTAATGGTTTCCTTGACCTGCCGGATGACCGCACGCTCTTCCTCGCGCGGATAGTCCTGGATTCGTAGATTGTTGGTCATGGCGTGGCCCAGCCATTCCCACTTACGCTTCACCCCTTCCTCGATGATCACCGGCTGGCGCTCGCAAACATCGGAGTTGAGCAGGACCGTTGCCCGGATGGCGCGCCTGTCCAGCACGTCCATCACGCGGAAAACGCCCACGCGAGAGCCATAGTCCCGTAGCGCGTAGCCGGACACATCGGGCAAATGGGGACTGGGGGCGCCGGGAATGGGCTTATCGATGTGGAAAAACTCGATGTTGGGGGCGACCATCAGGGCCACCCTTGCCCCGTCGGGCCACTTCAACGGCTTACGCCGGATTATCGGCGCGTAATCATACCTTGTATTCTCCATGGATAAGCTCCTTTCAGATAATCCGGAATTGGACCCCGGCGGGGAATGACTTCTGGGGACATTACTCAATCATTCAGTCGAATGTCAATGAGCCCCGGGGAAAAACTCCCCCTTCTTTCCACTCCCATGAGTCCGGTAGCGGATTCTTTCCCCGTCGGTCTCAATGATGATCGCGCCATCCTGATCCGTGCGCAGAATCTCGGAGCCAGCCTCCCGATACCGAGAAATCACTTCCCCGCGGGGAAGGCCGAAGCGATTGCGATGGCCCACGGAGAAAATCGCCAACTTGGGTTTGACCGCAGCAACGAACTCCTCGGTGCTCGCGGTCAGACTACCGTGACGCGGTACTTTGAGGACGGCGCTGGGAAGGTCCGCTCCGCTCTGAAGCAGGGCTCTCTCCTCCCTCTTTTCGATGTCGCCGGCGAAGAGGAGATTCACCTGCCCAAAACTGAGGCGCAGGACCACAGAGGACTCACCGGTCTTGTCTTTTGCAGGAGAGAGGACACATAGCCTCACCCGCTCGATGGAGCGGCACGGATCACCGCTGCTGAGAAACAGCCTCTCGATTCCCGACCTCTCCACGGCCTCGTCCAGCTCCTCGTAGCGGAATGTACGCGCCGAGCTCGGCCCCGACCAGAACTCCGACGGCGCGAACTCCTCGATGATCGTCCTCATCCCGCCGTAGTGATCGACGCGCGGATGACTGAGGAGCACGTAGTCCACCCTGAGGATCTTCCGCGATCGGAGAAAAGGAGCAACGAGGGACTCTCCGGTATCGAATTCTCCCGTGGCCGTGCCCCCGGCATCGATGAGGAGAACCTTGGAACCGGGAAATTCAACCACCGCCGCATCCCCATGCCCGACACTCAGATGGGTTATCCGCAACTCCTTCCGATTCCACCGCTCCCGCCGCCAGTAGACTCCCTCTCCCACCGTCAGGATCAAAAACCCGGCGATCAGGAGAAAGAGGTGAGCCCTGCGCCGAAGCAGTAAACAAAAGAGAATAATCAGATAGAGCATCGTGACTTCAAACAAATTGGGAATCGGCACCGCAATGCTCGCCCCTGGCAGCGTAGAGAAGAATCGCACCAGCCATAAAACAAGGGACAACAGGGGCTCCGCCAACCACACGAAGATGAGAGCGAGGTTGGGCGAGAGCAAGGAAAAGAGGCCGATGGCGAGACCCAAGGGCACAACCAAAAAACCTACGAGAGGAACCACAACTGGATTGGAAAGAAAACCAGCCAACGATAGGTGACCAAAGTGGTAGGCGATCATCGGCCCGGTGCCGACGGTCGCCAGAACCGGAACGGCCAGATACAAGCCCATGGGGCGCAGCCAGCGCCGCAGCCACCCGCGCTCCTGGGGCAGCAGCCCGTCCCTCTGCCCTGCCGGCCACCACTGCTGAAGCTTTCGCAACCCCCAGATGATAAAGAGGACCGCAAGGAAGGAAAGCTGAAACGAGATATCCATGACTACCCCGGGCCAGAAGAGAGCGATCAGAAGAGCCGCCAGGGCGAGGCTACTGAAAAGCTCCTCTTCCCGATCCAAGAGGACGGCTAACTCATAAACCCCGATCATGATCGCGGAACGCACCGTGGGAAGCATCGCCCCGGCCAGCGCCGTGTAGAACAGGACCGCGATAAAGGAGAAGAAAGCCGCAACCTTGAGCAAGCTCCAACGCAGCAACAGGGTCGTGCTCAACGCGCCGAGGATTCGCACCAGCAAGAACACCACCAGACCCAGCATTCCCACGTGGAGACCGGAGATCGAGAGCACATGGTTCACTCCTGCGGCGGTAAATTGCGCTCTTAGCCCCCTCGAGATGCCGCCCATATCTCCCACCACCAAGGCCTTCATGAGGGCGCCGCTCTCGTGAGAAAAGTTGCGCTCCATGAAGCGGCTGATCTCCCGGCGGAGATATTCGATCGAGCGCCACAGTCCCGCTGATCCTCGGGCGACCAGTTCCACGCCTTCATCGCTCTCGACAAATGCGGTGACGTAGATTCCTTTCCGGGCAAGAAAGGAAGCGTAATCGAAGCCGCCCGGATTGCTGAAACTGAGCGGAACCTGAGGCGTGACCCAAAACCTCAACCGGTCGCCGTAATGCCATTCCCCTCGGGCATGCCGCACGGTGAGCAGGAGATGGCCGGTGATTTCCTGCGCCCCTGCGGGATGCCAGACACGTTCGGACCGCACCACCCAACGCTCCCGCTGAGGGAATCTTTCGGGCTCCTGATGAAGGACCCCCTCGACATAGAGCGGCGAGCCTTCCTTCATCACCGAGCGCAGATGATCGGGCGAGAAGCGGGGATAGAGAGTCTGATAGTGCCGGCCGTAACCCACAGCAAACGCCGCCCCGGCCAATAAGGCAAAACATGCCCACCCCCTTCTTGTCGGCCGGAAAAGAAGAGACCCCGGAACAAGGAAAAACAAGAGCGCGAAAAGTGGCAGGACCAAGTGCGAAGCCGCTACGGCCTGGCCCAGCAGCAACGACAAGGTAAGAGCAATCAGCCAGAAAGGAGGATTCTCCAGCAGCGGTTCCTTGCGCAGCGACTGCGACTCCAGTGGAGACACGAAGACCCTCAGGGAGAGCGCGACTTTAAGGATTGAAGGATTTCTTGAGCCATTCTCCCGGTGATGGAGGGAACTTTAAGGAGGTCCTCCAAAGAGGCCTCCTCGATCCGCTTGATGCTCCCGAAGGCGCGCAGAAGGGCCCGTTTCCGCGCGCTGCCGATTCCGGCAATCCGATCCAGAGCGGAGTAAAGCGTCTGCCGGGTGCGCACCCTCTTGTGGTACGTGATGGCGAATCGGTGCGCCTCGTCGCGCACACGTTGGAGAAGAAAGAGGGCGTTGGAGTTGCGCTTCAAGATCACGGGATTGCTTTGCCCCGGCACAAAGACCCGCTCCTCCGTCCGGTGAACCTCGGAACTGCGGGGGGAAGATCGGACCCGCGCTTTGGCGAGCGCGACGGCATCGACGTCTTTGACCCCAAGCTCGCTCATCGCCGCCAGCGCCATCGTCAACTGCCCCTTGCCGCCGTCCACCACCACGAGATCGGGCAGATCGCCCTCGCCGAGCCCGCGGGCGAAGCGCCGCTTGAGAACCTCGAACATCATGGCGAAATCATCCCCGCCCGAATCCGGACCGACGGTGCGGATGCGATAGTGGCGATAGCGCTTCTTGTCCGGCTCGCCGTTGAAAAAAGTCACCATCGAGCCCACGGCGTGCGCGCCGTGAATCGTGGAGATATCGAAGCACTCGATCCGCTGGGGATAATGTCTGAGTCGAAGCTTTTCCTTAAGCTCCAGGAGCATCCTCTCCCGCTCTCTCTCCTGGTCGTGGCGCTCGAAAAAGCTCTGGCGCGCGTTTTGTATCGCCATCTCCACGAGCTGGCGTTTGTCGCCGCGCTGCGGCGAAAGGATGGAAACGCTTCTCTCCTTGCGCTCGCTGAGATACTCCTGCCGAACTTCGCGGTCCTCCAGCTCGACCGGGAGCAGGATCTCGTCGGGAATGAACCGGTCGCCCTGGTAGAACTGCGTGAGGAGCGCCTCCACAATCTCCTCGTCGGAGAACTCGAGGTCCTCCAGCGAATAGGACTGGTTGCCCGTGAGCTTTCCCTGGCGGACGAAAAGAACCTGGACTTCGATGAAGCCGCCTTCCCGGTAAAGACCGAAGATATCCTGGTCGGTGCCCCAATGGGATACCATCCGCTGCTTTTCCACGGTCCTCTCCACCGCCTGGATCTGGTCCCTGATCTTGGCCGCCGCCTCGAACTCCAGGCCATCGGCTTTTTCCCTCATCCTGCCCTTGAGCTCGTCAATGAGCTCCTGACGCTTCCCTTCGATGAACAGGATCGCCTGTCTCACCTGCTCCTGGTATTCTCGCGGTTCGACCGGAAGAACGCACGGACCCAAACAGCGCTTGATCTGGTATTGCAGACAGGGGCGCGCGCGGTTCTTGAAGTTGTAGTCGGTGCAGGTTCTGAGCAGGAAGTGCTTCTCGATGATATCGAGCGTCTCGCGCGCGGCGATTGCGGAGGAAAACGGACCGAAATAGCGGTTGCCGTCCTTGATGATCTTTCGCGTGGCGAACATCCTCGGCCATGGGTGCTGCGTCGTGACCTTGATGCTCAGATAGCTCTTGTCGTCTTTGAGACGAATGTTGTAGCGCGGCTTGTATTGCTTGATGAGATTGTTCTCGAGGATCAGGGCTTCCTTCTCGTTGGACGTGACCAGGGTCTCGATGTCCTCGACCCGCCGAACCAGGAACTGGACGTGGGAGCGCCCGTCGCCGCTGCGGAAATAGGCCCGCGCGCGGGCGCGGAGGTCCTTGGCCTTGCCGACGTAAATCACCTTGCCATCCCGGTCGCGCATGAGGTAGACGCCCGGCTGAGACGGCAAGCTGTCGAGCTTTTCTTCCAGTGAAGGCATCCGGAAAAATTATACCAGAACCGCCCGTGACCACCAGCGGCGCCCTCCATTAGAAAGTATGGTGAGAATTTGTTTGAGAGCCAGGGGGCTTCGAGGCTCCCTTCGCTCCACGGGACTACGCCACGCGACCCACCGGGCCTGCGCTCGGACGAAGCTTCCGCAATTCCCTCCGAAAGCCTATCGGGGGCCGAGCCATCAGGCCGCGGCCGATGGGTCTGTGCCTTGAGTCGTACCGTTCGTAATCGGACGTCCGCGGCCTTCCTGCTCCTCCCCCTCGGGCTTTCTCGCTGCTCCGTCCATCTTCCTCTTCAGGCAGCCCGCTCAGCCCGCGGGAATCCAGGGGACCTCCCTGTCCCGGAGCGAAGATTGGCTCGGAGGCGCTGGAAGTCTCTGCGAAGCTGAGGAAAAGCAGCATCGATGTCTGAGCCCGCTCTGTCTTTGTTTCTTCTCAGCGGGCGAGTTTCGATGCTGCCCGAAGCGAGCAGCTAAGACTTCCCGCCGACGAGACACTGAAGCGAAGGGATAGGGGGGTCCCCTGTGAATGGCGCCTTGATCTCTGCTTGCATCTGTGCTTTTAGCCTCATGCCACCACACTTTTCGAAGTAGAGGTAGCAGCGGCTTGACCTCCCGCGATTGCGTATGCTAACCAACATCATCTCACCCGCCATCCGCGCTTATTCAGGGACAACCTCTCAAAGGTGGGTTTTTAAAGGAGGGACAGGGAAACCATATGGCGCTTAAGATCCGCGACACAGAGCTCCAGGCAATCGATGCCCACACCCACATGGGCAGGCGCGGGGGGCCTTTAGGGCACGGGGTTGCGACTTTTTTGGGACAGGACCTCGTAAACGACATGGACGAGGTCGGACTGGACCGGGCCGTGGCTTTTCCCCTCGGGGCGCCTTACACAGACTATTCCGAGGCTAACCGGACGGTCGCAGAGGAGACGGCGAAGTTCCCCCGGCGCATCATCGGCTTTTGCCGGATCAACCCGAACTTTGGCATCGACGCTAGCGCGGCAAGCCTAGCGCACTGTCTGGGAACGCTGAAACTCAGAGGCATCAAGCTTCATCCGGAGATCGAGTTCTTTGACCCTAACGACGAGGGCTTGATGGCGCCGGTTTACGAGTCGGCCAGGCGCTATCGCGTCCCGCTGATCTTTCACACCGGCATGTCGAGCAAAGCGGCTCCGGGAGTGATTGCCGAGCTGGCTTCCCGCTATCCAGACGTCCCCGTTATCCTCGGGCACATGGGCGTTTCCGAATACGTCAAGCAAGCCGTAGCGGCAGCCCGCCAGTGTGAAAACATTTATCTGGAAACTTCGGTGGTGGGCTGGATGCCGCTCCTGCTCGAGGGCTTTCGCCGAGTAGGTGCCAGCAAGATTCTTTACGGTTCAGATCATCCCTACAATCCCCTCCCGTTGGAGGTCGAGAAGATCGGCCGGCACGTCGCCCGAGAGGCTCGCCTTGGGGAACAGGATCTACGAAAAGTGTTTGCCGAAAACCTGCTGTCGTTACTTGGACCAGAACGCTGAAACATGAGATCCTCTAAGGAGGGAAACCCATGCAGAAAATAATGCGTGTAGCCATCACCGCTATTTTCGTCTTTATACTCTTGGTGGCGTCGTTCAGCCCGGCCCACAGCCAAGAACGGGTTCGGATCGCCTGGGCCGGGGCAAGCCCGGCCAACAGTCCGATCTGGGTGGTTCAGGAAAAGGGCTTCCTGAAAAAGCAGGGCCTCGACGCCGAGGTTATTAGCATTACCGCGAGCCCGATCGCCCTTCAGGCCATGCTCGCCGGAGAGGTTGACGTCATTGTTACTTCGGTGACCACCTTGGTGAACTCCCGGCTAGCCGGGGCCGATACCGTTATGATTCTAGGAATGGTTCCCACCTTTGTGGACCACATCATTACCCTGCCATCCATCACGAGAGTGGAGGAACTTAAGGGAAAGACTGGGGGGGTCAACCGCATCGGCAGCACCTCAGACCTCGGACTCCGTCTCGCCTTAAGAAGACTGGGGATCGATCCGGAAAAGGACACCAGGATCGTGACTGCCGGGGGTAACCCGGAGAGATTTGCAGCTCTGTCTAAGGGCGTGGTCCAGTTCACCATCATGCCCGAGCCGTTCGTGCGCGAGGCGGAAAAACTCGGTTTTCGCGACTTCTTGGACATCGGCTCGTTAAAGATTCCCTTCTGGTGGAACGGCGTCCTCACCAGGGAGGCTATCATCAAGTCGAAGCGCCCCGTGGTGGCAAAGTTTGCCCGGGCTATGACCGAGGCCCTCCATTTCCTGAAGACAGAGAAAGAGGCCTCTAAAGCGATCTTCAGCAAGAATCTGAGGCTGACAGATCCCGAAGGTTTGGAGAGAGCTTACAAGGCGTACAGCGGCGTGTTCCCACAGGCTCCGTACCCAACGTCCGATGGGGTTAAGACGCTCCTGGACGATATGGCGCCGCGTAACCCGAAGGCAGCCGCCGCCGACCCCAAGACTTTCGTGGACATGAGCTTCGTTCAGGAGTTGGAAGCCGCGGGATTCATCAAACAGCTCTATAAGAAGTAGGACTGAGTAACGAGGACCGAGGACCGAGAAAGATGTCCCCTTTCCCCACTCAGTCCTCAGCACTCATCGCTCACGCGTATGTAGAGATTTCGAACTTAGATCGGAGGCAAAGCGATTATGGCAAAAAAAGTCGTCGGTAGACCGACTCCCAGGGTGGAAGGGGAGCGTAAAGTTAGCGGCCAAGCGGTTTACGCGGTCGACGTAGTTCTACCCGGAATGCTCTGGGGAAAGGTGTTGAGAAGCCCCATTTCCGCTGGACTCATCAAGCGCATCGACGCCAGCCGGGCTTTACAGCTCCCCGGCGTCAAGACTGTCATCACCGGCGAAGACGTGACGGGTCTCAAAATCGGCCGGCGGGTGTATGACATGCCCATACTGGCCGATGGGGTGGTTCGGTTCATAGGTGAGAAGGTGGCCGCAGTCGCGGCGGAAACCGAGGAGATCGCCGAGCAGGCGCTCGACCTTATCGAGGTCGAATATGAGGAGATGGAGCCGGTGCTGGATCCGTTAGAGGCCACGAGTCCCGCGTCTCGGCTCATTCACCCGGACGTCGCCAGTTACGATGGCCTTCCGGTCAAGCTCGAGGCGCCGAGCAACGTTTTTGTCACCATGGCGTGGAAGAAGGGGAATCTCGATCTCGGACTCCAGGAGTCCGATTTGATCGTCGAGAACACTTTTACGACAAATAAAGTTCATCACGCCTACATCGAGCCGCACTCGTGCGTGGTCAAGGCTGAGGAATCTGGCGGCGCGGAGCTATGGTCGTGCAGCAAAGTACCCTATGCCGTACGGGACCAATTGGCCACCGCAGTCAGAATCGATCCGGAAAAACTCGTGGTTCATCCCGTTTACATCGGCGGCGATTTCGGCGGCAAGGGAGACTTCATGGATCTTCCGGTATGTTACTTTCTTTCGCTGAAGAGCGGTCGGCCGGTGAAAATGGTCATGGATTATGACGAAGAGTTTATCGCGGGGAATCCGAGGCACTCATCGATCATCAGGATCAAGACCGGAGCGAAGAAGGACGGGACTCTTATAGCGCACCACATGGAATTCATCTTCGACAGCGGGGCGTACGGCGCCTTTAAGCCCAACGGGTTCCTACAGGGTCCCAGGGAGTGCCCGGGCCCATACCGCATCCCTCATGGGCTCGTAGAGGAACGGATGGTTTATACGAATAAGATCCCGTGCGGTCACATGCGGGCTCCGGGCGATCCGCAGGGAGTCTTCGCCAACGAGAGCCAGATGGATCTGGTGGCGCGAAAACTGGGCATGGATCCCGCCGAGTTCAGAAGGAAAAACCTGATGCGCGACGGCGAGGAGCTGCCCACCGGCGGCGAGATCGGTCACATCAAAGGTGAAGAGACGCTGGAGATGGCGCTACGCGAGTCGGGCTACCGCAAGCCGAAGGCGAAAAATACCGGCCGTGGGATTGCCCTGACCCAATGGCTCCCCAACGGCGGCGAAGGAGCGGTCACCATCACCATCGACGAAAAGGGAGACATCACCTTGGCCTCGGCGATGCTGGATCAGGGGTGCGGTACTTACACCGTTTTGTGCGAGATCGTCGGCGAAGAGCTTCAGGCCCCGCTCGATAAAATCCGCGCCCAATCGCTGGACACGAAAACCGGGAGAAAAGACACGGGCGTGGGCGGGAGCCGGGCCACGCGAGTCTACGGCAATGCGGCCTACGATGCCGCGCTCAAAGCCAGGGAGGAAATCAAGAAAACCGCGGCCGAGCACCTCGGCGGCAGCCCCGATGATATCCTGATCGCCAACGGCGGAGTCCTGCACCGCGGCGCCGAGCGGCGGATGACCTACGCGGACCTGGTCAGGGCGAAGGGATCGCCGATCCAGGTCGAGGGCTACTACAACGATCGATCGAAAGTCCACGAGGCTTCCATGTGCGTTCAGGTCGCGGAAGTGGAGGTGGATCCCGAGACCGGTCAGATCAAGCTAAAGAAGCTAACCAATGCCCACCACACGGGGACCGTACTCAACCCGCTGATGCATCAAGGCCAGATCGAGGGCGGCGCAGTGATGGGAATCGGCTACGCCCTCATGGAACATCTCATAGTCGATGGCGGCAAAGTGATCACGGCTAACTTCGGCGACTACAAGATTCCGACCATCCACGACATCCCGGAGCTCAAGACCGTCGTCAAGGAATCCCCCACGGGTCCCGGCCCCTACCACAGCATGGCGATCGGGGAGACGGCGATCATTCCTGTGGCTGCGGCTATCGCCAATGCCCTGGAAGATGCCGTCGGCGTGAGAATCAAGTCGCTGCCGCTTACGGCCGAGTTTGTTTACGATGCATTGCACAATCGGAAAAGCTGACCAAAGATATTTGAAATTTCTTAGACCCTCACCTTTATCCTCTCCCTTCGAGGGAGAGGGTGGGGTGAGGGTGAAGCTGATCGCTGATGGGTGGCTGAAAGTCACAGATAAATTCTCAGCTTAAAACGGTAACAATCTAAGCTCGGCACCTTGATGAGCGGCTATGACTCCAACTAATGAAGTTGCGGTTTTCGGCGGCGGCTGCTTCTGGTGCACCGAGGCGGTCTTCGCTGAGCTTCGCGGGGTGATGTCGGTCATTCCGGGTTACGCCGGCGGGAGCATGAAGAATCCGACGTATGAAGAGGTGTGCAGCGGGCGAACCGGACACGCGGAAGTCACCCGGATCGAATCCGACCCAAGCCAAGTCACCTATAGAGATCTCCTCACGGTCTTCTTTGCCACCCATGATCCAACGACGCTCAACCGCCAAGGAAGCGACGTGGGAACGCAGTACCGCTCGATCATTCTCTACGCGAGCGAGGAGCAGAAGCGGGAGGCGGAGAGATTCATCAGGGAGTTGAACGATTCCTCAGCTTACGGCAAGCCGGTTGTAACCGAGATAAAACCGCTGGGCGAGTTCTACGAAGCCGAAGAGTACCATCGGAAATACTACGAGAACAATTCCTACCAGCCCTATTGCCAGGTCGTCATTAGCCCCAAGCTCCACAAACTCCATAAGCAGTTCACCGACCTTCTCAAATCTCACAGCAAATGACCCTCGACAAACAACCAACGG
>JACPAM010000208.1 GCA_016180805.1 Deltaproteobacteria bacterium
AAATCTCAAATCTGAGATATGAGATCTGCAATCTGAGATTCCGAGCCAGGCGAGGACAGCCCATCGGCCGCAGCCGAGAGCGCGCTTCCCGAGGGAGCTTACTCCACCGGCTGCCGCCTCCACCCTCGCCCTCTCGGCGCCGCAGCAAGCCGAATGACGATCGACCAATCTACTTCGCCGGAAAGTCGGCGGTGGCCATCACTCCCCCGTCGACGAGCAAATTGGCCCCATAGATGAAATCCGAGTCATCGCTCACGAGGAAGAGGGCTGCGCGCGCTTGATCTTCGGCCGTCCCCAATCGGTCGGCAAGGTTTTTGACCCCCCGCCCTACGGCCTCCGTGTCATCCATCCCGACCGGCGACCCCGACCGGTTGGGAGTCAGGCAATTGACTCGGATTTTGTACGGCGCAAGCTGCACGGCCATAGCACGAGTAAGGTTGATGACCCCACCTTTCGCGGCCGAGTAGGCGATGGCGTCCCGGCGCCCGATGAGCCCCGAGGTCGAGGCGACATTTAGAATTTTGCCGCCCCTTCCCTGCTTGACCATCTGTGCGGCGACGTACTTGCTGACGAGATAGGGGCCTTTCAACGTGACCGCGATCACCTTGTCGAACTCCTCCTCGGTGCTTTCCAGGATATTGACGCGATCGGTCATGGCCGCGTTGTTGACCAGGATGTCGATGCCGCCGAAACGGGCCACCACTTTTTTCACCATCTCCTGGATCTCGCTCGACTTCGACACGTCGCCCAGAACGAGCATGGCCTCGTGTCCCGATTTCTCGATTTCACTCACGACGCTTTGCCCGCGCCCTTCATGCATCTCAGCGACCGCGATCTTCGCCCCTTCCGAGGCAAAAAGCTTGGCCATCGCCTTGCCGATATTTCGACCGGCGCCCGTGATAAGCGCCACCTGACCCTTGAGCTTCATCGTGTTTCCTCCCATGTTAAGACCAACAAAGGCTTACAATTTCTTTTTGGCTTGTTCCAGAGCAAGATAAATCTTCTCGGCTTTGATGGGGAGTTCCTTGATCCTCACGCCCACCGCGTCGAAGATCGCGTTGGCGATTGCCGGCGCTACGGGGATCAAGGCGGTTTCCCCGATTCCTTTGGCGCCGAAGGGACCCTCCAGATGGGGAATTTCGATCAGGATGGGCTCGATCGAAACCGGCATGTCGCCCAGGGACGGAAGCACGTAATCCACGAAATTGGGATTCACGAGCTGCCCGTTATCGAAGACCACCTCTTCGAAAAGCGCCTGGCCCATTCCCGTGATCGCAGCTCCTTCGAGCTGCTGGCGGCAGCCGAGGGGGTTGATGGCATTTCCCACGTCGACCGCGGTGACGTATTTGAGGAGCTTTAGCTTTCCAGTCTCGATATCCACCTCGACCTCGGCGGCGCCGGCGCCCAAAAACCAGAAGGACGAGGTGGTCTTGACGCCCCGATCATCAACCACCTTGGTCTTGACCTGCCCCTGCCCGACCAGCGTTCCCCCCTGCATGCCGAAGTGCTTGAACATGATCTCTCGGTAGTCGATGACCGCTTCGGGAAGCTGAACCTTACCGCCTGAGAATCGGATCTGGTCCTCGGGGACAGCGTACTCCTGAGCGACGACCCGCTTTAGCTGCTGCATGAGATCCTGCGCCGCAAACTGCACGGCCCTACCCACATGGAAGGTGGAGCGGCTCGAGGAGGTCGTGAGATCGTATGGCACCACGTCGGTGTCGACGCCCAAGACCTCGATATCCTTAAGCGGAATCCCCATCTCCCGCGCCACGATCTGGGCCATCACGGTCTCTGAGCCCTGTCCCATCTCCACGGTTCCGGCGTAAATCGTGACGCTGCCGTCCTCATTGAGCTTCACGACGGCAGAGGAGATCGACGGGGTGATCGTCGCTTTGATGAGGCAGGCGATGCCCTTTCCGCGCCGCAGCGGCCCATCCGGCCTGTGTTCCCCCTTTTCTTTCCAGCCGATCGCCGAAGCCACCTTTTCCACGCAATCCTTGAGGCCGATGCTCGTCAAGGTTTCGCCAGTGACGAACTCGCTGCCTTCCTCGTAGCTGTTCTTCAAGCGGATCTCGAGCGGATCCATCTTGAGCGCCGCGGCGATGATATCCATCTGGGACTCATGGGCCCAGGCGGATTGTGAAACGCCGAAGCCGCGGAAGGCGCCCGCGGGTGGCTTGTTGGTGTAGACCGACAGGGAATCAATCTTGACGTTGGGGATCTTATAAGGGCCCGCCGCGGTGTAACCCGATTTTTTGGCCACCCGGGGCCCGATCTCCGCGTAAGCTCCCGTATCGAGCAACACCTCGCACTGCCGCGCCACCAGCGTGCCATCCTTCTTGACCCCGGTTTTCATCTTGATGACGGCGGCATGCTTGGTGATCGTGTAGAAGACCTCCTCTCGGCTCAGAGCGATCTTGACCGGCCTTCGGGCTTTGCGCGCCAGCGCCACCGTCAAGGGTTCGATCTTCGGGTAAACCTTCCCCCCGTAGCCGCCGCCCAGGTAAGGCACGATGATGCGCACTTTGGATACGGGAACTTTGAATATGTTCGCAAGTTGCGTTCGAACCACGAACGGATTTTGGGTCGTCGACCAAACGGTGATGCGCCGATCGCGCTCCACCGAAGCGATGCACGCATGAGGCTCGAGCGCGCAGTGCTGTGTGGTCGGCAGCGTAAAGGTATCTTCAAAGATATGGTCGGACTCGGCAAATCCCCTCTCGATATCCCCCTTGACGAGCTTAAAGTGAGTGCAGATGTTGGTCCCTTCCACGGGCTTCAGCTCGGCCAGGTCGGCAAAGCCGTGCTCGGGAATGCGAACCGACTCGTGGACGAGCCGGGCTCCCTGCCGAATCGCCTCACTCACGTGCGTGACCGCCGGCAACTCTTCGTACTCGACTTCGATGCGGTCCAAGGCTGCCTCCGCCGCCGGCGGCGTTAGCGCCGCCACCGCGGCCACCGGATCGCCCACGTGCCTCACCTTCTCCACGGCCACGATGGTCTGGTCTTTGAAGACGGGGCCATAATAGGGATCGATCCCCTGGTCCTGGACAATGTCATCGCGCGTGAGGACCGCCACCACGCCGGGAACCGAAAGCGCCTTTGAAGCATCGAGCTTCCGGATGCGCGCGTGAGGATACGGGCTCCTCAGGATCTTCCCATGACACATCCCGGGAACTCTCAAGTCGGCCAGGTAGCTCGCCCGTCCCGTGACCTTAGCCTCGTAATCCAGCCGCCGCACAGGCTCAACAACGTCGATCGGTTCCATAACGGACTCCTACTCCCCGGCAACCTTCTGGATTGCGCGCACAATTTCCTGATAGCAGCCGCAGCGGCAAAAATTCCCCGCCAGGTAGCTCCGGATCTCCTCCTCGCTCGGATGCGGGTTCTCATCCAGCAGCGCCTTGGCAGTCAGGAGAAACCCCGGCGTGCAGTAGCCGCATTGAAGCGCGCCAACCTCCATAAACGCCTCCTGCAGAGGATGCAATTGCCCGTCTTTGGCCAGCCCTTCGACGGTCAGAACATCGCTCCCGTCGGCGTCCACCGCCAGAACCGAACAAGCGCTCACCGGCTTGCCGTTTAAGAGCAACGTGCAGGTGCCGCACACCTGAATGCCGCATCCGAACTTGGCTCCCGTCAGGCTGAGCCGCTCGCGCACAACCTGCAGCAAGGTCAAGTGCGATTCGACCTCGAGCGCGGTATCGACACCGTTGACGCGAAAACGAATCCCTTTTTTCATAATGCCGAATCAGCTTTGTGAAGCGTCCTCGTACGCTCGGGCCAGAGCCCGCCTCACCAGAACGCCCACGATTGCCCGCTTGTACTGCTCCGAGCCGCGCAGGTCGCTCACCGGGCTACACTCCCCCGAGGCGACCGACCCGGCCTCTTCCGCAAGCCTCGCATCGAGAGGTTTCCCGACCACCACGGCTTCCGCCTTTTTCGCCCGCACCGGGGTCGGCCCGACGCACCCGAGCACGATCCTCACGGTTTGGCAGGCCTTTTCCACACCGAGGCTGATGCGCGCCGCCACCCCGACGCACGGCTTGTCAACCACCGAGCTGCTGGAGAAGCGGATATATTCGATCCCTGAGCGCTCCGGTGCGGGCGGGACAATGACTTGCGTGATAATCTCATCCTCAGCAAGGCTTGTCTGATAGTAATCGATATAGAGATCCTCAAGCGCCATGACCCGCTCGCCGCTCGACGAAGCAATTCTGATACGGGCGTCTAAGGCGATAAAGACTTGCGGCAGGTCGGTCAGCGGCTCGCCGGAAGCCAAGTTCCCTCCTATGGTAGCCATACTGCGCACCCGGATATTGGCGACCTCTTTCTCGACCGCGCAGAGGATCGGCAGTTTTTCTTTGACGGTCTTCGATGTCTCCAGCTCGTGATGGGTAACCAGGGCGCCGATGGCCAGGCCTTGTGCGGGGTGAAAATCGATTCCTTTAAGCGCCGAGATCCGCTTGATGTTGATCAGGGTCTTGGGTTGGAGCAGGCCCTCTTTCATCAGGATCGTCATCAGGGCGCCACCCGCGAAGACTCGCGCCTCGCCCCGGCCCTGCTTGAGCAGAGCGCAAGCCTCGCCAACCGTCGTCGGCTCCAGGTAGTCGAAGGTCTTCATCGATCAGAGGTATTTCACTTTCTCCACGCCCGGGACCTTCACCTTCTCGAACCGCTCCCGGTCACCGAGCGGCATGGTGGCATCGATCCCCCAACCCGCGCTGGTCCGGGGCTTGGGCACCGAAGGATCCAGCGTCGAGCACGCGAGGTTGGGGACAATGATGATGTCCCGATCCGGCTGCATGCGGGTGCTGAGCGCCCACTCGACCTCGACGGGGTCATGCGCGTCGATGTCGTCATCGACGACGGTCACCTGCTTGAGGCCGATTCCGAGCGACAGAAGTCCGAGGATCAGGTTTCGCGCTTCCGAGTCATGCCTTTTTCGGATCGAGACCACGACGTGGTGGCGGAACGTCCCGCCCGGGGTAACATGGACCGCTTTGACTTCCGGGATGATCTTCTGAGCTTCGCGGTAGACGACGGCCGCATTGGCGTACTCGATGAGCGTATGGTTTTCGGTCACCGGCATTCCCGTGAGCGCCGTCTGATAAATCGGGTTCCGCCGCATCGTAATCGCCCTCACCTTTACGACGGGGGCCTGCTTCGCCTCGCTGTAGCAGCCCGGATACTCGCCATAGGGGCCGTCGGCAACCCGCTCTCCCGGGATGGTCACACCTTCGATGACGATCTCGGCCGCCGCCGGCGCCTCGATGTCGATGGTCTCACAGGGAACGAGCTTCACCGCAGCGCCGCGCAGCCCGCCGGCGACGTAAAACTCATCGATCCCCCACGGCACCTTCGCCTGGGATCCGATGATGATCGCCGGATCGACTCCGATCGCCGTTGCCACTTCTAACCCCTTGCCCTTCTCCTCGGCCTTCGCAATCATCCGGCCCAGGTGATGATCGACAGGCGCCCAGAGTGAGAGCCGATCTTTCCCTAGAAGGAGCATGCGATGTATCGACACGTTCCGATATCCGGTATCGGGATCTTTGCCGATCTGCACGCCGATCGTGATATAGGCGCCGCAATCTTTCTCCGAGTGGATGACCAAAGGCAGGCGATGGAGATCGACTTCCTCGCCCTTCCAGCAGATCTCTTTGACCGGAGCCGATTTGACGATCTGTGGAGGGATGCGCCTTTCCTCGAGGCGCAAATACTGCTCGAGCAATTGATCTTCCGGAATCCCCAGTCCGAGTGCGATCAGCTTGCGCGTCGCGAACAGCCCTCCGAGCACACGCCATCCGGGGAAGCCTTTGACCTTTTCAAACAGCAACGCCGGTCCCGCTACATCCGAGGTCTTGCGAATCCCGGCAGCGATCTCGAACTTGCAATCGACCTCCTCCTGAACCCGCAAAAGCTGGCCCTTGTCCTCCAGATAGGAAAGGTAAGCGCGCAGATCCTCAAACATGGCTTCTCCTTGCAACCCAGCCAGGGCGGCCGGCCTATTCGAGCTGTCCCTCGTAAACGACCGCCCTGAGCTCCTTGCCCCTACCGCCCTCGGGACAGGCGCTGATCCCGACCAGGCAATCCATCTCGGCCCTGAGATCCATGTAGGCTCCGGGCTTCGGTCGCTTCATGGCATAGCGCATCGTGCCCGTCTCACCATCGATAACCATGGTCTGAAAAATATTGAGCGGGCTGGGAACGTCCTCCATCGGGATCTGCCAGGGCTTGAGCGCCCCGGTGAGGTTCTCCCAGCAGCCGTGGTCGGGAGCGGCTTCCCGCCTGCGCCCGATCTTTGTCCATGTCCCGCCATAGATCTCGAATACCTTGTCGCCCCATTTTTCATAGAAAGAGGTGCTGCACATCCCCTTTTCCATGTCGTGGGTTCCATCGTAGGTATCCGCTACGATCGTCATCATCACGTTGTTGAACTTGGAGATCAACACATCCCCTGTGCTCACGTAGATCTTTCCCTGATCGACCTTGGTCCGCGCCTGATCGAAGCGCTCCCTGACATCGTTCCGATTGAAGACGACAAAATCGGCCGTCGACTCGCCGATGACGCGAATGATCTGTCCTTTTTTGACGATCAAGGCCATCCCGGTGTTTTTCTGAATCACATGGTCGCTCACGATCATAGTCGTCTCCTTGCACAGATAAAACTTACATACGTGATCCACAATGGCCGGTCAATAGCGGCCTCTCCCTCCGTTGACAACCTCCAGGCCGTCCGCTAGGCTGCGTCTGCGATTTGGGCGTGAAGAGGAACAGTGGATGAAGCAGCCCGCCCCCGAGAGTGGATCGGAACCGATCGCCGCGGCGGCCCACCGGCCGGCGACCTCACGAAACAACGTGGTGATTGAGGTCGAACGCGTCTCCAAAACCTTTGAGACCCCCAGGCAAGGCAAAGTCGTCGCGCTCGAGGACATCACGATCGATGTCTCCTACGGCGAGTTCGTCACCGTGGTGGGGCCGAGCGGTTGCGGAAAGTCAACACTCCTCAGGATGATCGCCGGGCTCACGCCACTATCCGCGGGGAAAATTCTTTACCAGGGCGAGCCGGTCCGCGGGCTCAACACCAAAGTCGGCTATGTGCCGCAGGAGAGCAAGCTTTTCCCGTGGCTGACCCTCGAAGAGAACGTCGGCTTCGGCCTGGACCCGCGGCGCTACTCACGCAAGGAGCGCGAAGACCGTACCCATAACTTTATAAAGCTTGCGGGACTCGAGGGCTTTGAAAAACACTATCCCTCCCAGCTCTCCGGCGGGATGGCCAAGCGGGCCTCGATCATCCGCGCCCTGGTCTATGAACCGGCGGTCATCCTGATGGACGAGCCTTTCGGCCCGCTGGACGCGCAAACGCGCATGATCCTTCAAGACGAGCTCTTGAAGATCTGGGAGCAAAAGCGCCAGACCATCGTCTTCGTGACCCACGACCTGGTCGAGGCGGTGGCCCTGGCGGATCGCGTGGCCATCGTCACGCACCGGCCGGGCAGGATCAAAGACATCCTCAAAGTGCCTATGGACCGCCCGCGAAACATTTTCGAGATTCATCGCCAGAAGGGATTCGACGAGGCCTACGGACGGTTGTGGAACATCTTCCGGCATGAGCTCAAGATCCGGCTGGATCAGGGCCAAAGCCTTGACTCACAAACCCTTAGCAGATAGAGGAAGGATTAATCATGCCGGACTCCAATAGCGCAGGTAGCCCGGAGGTAGGCCGGCCCTATCGGGCACGGGGCCTGTGGGTCAATCTCGTGCGGCTCGGGGTGATCGGCGGCTTTTTTCTCCTCTGGGAGATCGCCTCGGGAAGATGGATCGAACCATTCCTGATCAGCAGCCCGAGCCGTGTTTTCACATCCCTTATCGACAACATTCAATCCGGCACCTTGATGGAACATTCGTGGGTCACCTTCAAAGAGATCGGCATCGGGTTCCCGCTGGGAGCGCTCTCCGGCATCGCCACCGGCTATCTGTTCGGCCGCAGCCGCACCCTGGCAGAGATCTTCGAGCCCATTATCATGGCCATCTACGGCATCCCGCGGACCGCGCTCGCGCCGCTTTTCATCGTTTGGCTGGGCATCGGCATCTGGTCCAAGGTCGGCGTGGTTTTTTTGCTCACCTTCTTTTTGAATTTTTTCAACACCTACGCCGGGATGAAGCAGATGGACCAGGAATATATCGACCTTGCGCGCCTGATGGGCGCCAGCAAATGGAAGCTCACCTTCCGGGTTATTTTCCCCGCGGTATCCCCCTATATCCTCCTAGGCGTTAAGACCAGCATCCCTTTCGCGGTCATCGGGGCGATTGTCGGTGAATTCATCGCCGCCACCGAAGGGATCGGCTTCTTCATCCGGCTCTCGGCCGGAGTTTTCAAAACCGCCGACGTCTTTGTCGGAATCATCGTCCTCATGTTCATGGTCATCGTCATGAACAAGATCGCAGATCTCGTCGAGAGGCGAGTGCTTCAGTGGCAAACGCAAACCGAGCACGTGCAGATTCAAGGTTAGAAGGGAGGTTCTGAGATGGAAAAGGGATCCATCTCAAGCCGAGGATTGGCCGCCGGGTTGGCGCTCCTGCTGGTGAGTGTCTTCGGGATGACCTCTCCCGCTCGGGCGCAGAAAGAATCGCCCGAGGTCACCATCGCGACCGCCGTCCCCAACTTTGCGTTCGCAGCCATATGGGTAGCCGAACAGCTCAAGTACTTTGAAAAGGAAGGTGTGCGGGCTAAAATCACCGTTGCCGGCGGCGGCTCCCCTTGCCAGACAGGGGTGGTAGGGAAGTCACTCAACTTCTGCGCTTCCTCTTCAGAGGGCTTGATCCTTGCTCGCCTTGAGGGCGCTCCCCTGATGGCCATCCAAGCCCACAACAGCAACCTGACCCTGAGCGTGGCGGTCCGCAAGGAGCTTGCGGAGAAGGCAAAACTCACCCGGGAAAGCCCGCTGAAAGAAAGGCTCAAGCTCCTAACGACGCTAGGAACAATCGGAGCAACCAGTCCCGGGGCGGTCTCGGAACAAATCTTCAAATTCCTCATCAAAGAAGCCGGGGGCAATCCGGATAAGCTGAAATTTGCGTACCTGGGAGGCACGGAGCTGCCCGCCGCGCTCGTCAACGGCGTGATTGATGCTGCCGCCCTATCGCCCCCATCCATGGAAACTACGGAGGCTACCGGCAAAGGCTATGTCCTCATCCCGCTGGGCCGCGGTGAGGTGGCGGAGCTGACCGACTATCCTTACGAAGTCTTGATGGTCAGGCCCGACTACGCCGAACAGAACCCGAAACTTGCGCGCGCCGTCGCCCGAGCCATCTCCACGGCCGGTGCGCTTTTCCGCACTAACCCCGAGGTGGCGAAAGCGGCACTTCGCGGCCATCGCTTCTCCAACCCCAAACGGTTGAGCGACGAAGTCTTCGACCTCTCCTATGCCATGGTCAAAGACGCCGTGCCCAAATGGGGAGACATGACGGAGAAGGGATGGCAAAAAGTCATCAACTTTTCCATCGGCGCGGGGATCGTTAAAGACCCGTCCAAAGCGCCGTCCGCCAAAGAAGGGATCCTCTGGAGCAACAAATACGTCGGCAAAGGCCCGTAAGCGAAGAACGCCAAGCTAAGAGCTTAGAGCTAAAAGCACGGAGGGAAACATGGAACTGAGAATGATTCTTTCCAGGCCCGCTTCAGTGACGCTCGTCTGCTTTCTGGCCACAACCCTTCTGTTGGTGGCACCCTCTCGGTCTGGAGCGCAGAAAGATCTCCCCGAAGTCACCGTCGCCACGGCTGTATCCGTCCTCGCATTCGCGGCGGTTTGGGTCGCCGAGCAACTCAAATACTTCGAAGAAGAAGGCGTGCGCGTGAAGCTCACGGTTGCCGGGGGGGGATCTCCCTGCCTGGCGGCGGTCGTCGGGCGCTCGGTTCACTTCTGCGCTTCTTCCTCAGAAGGGCTCATCCTCGCACGGCTCGAAGGAGCTCCCCTCGTCACCATCCAGGCGCACAACCGCGCCATAACTCTGGGCATCACCGTTCGCAAAGAAATTGTCGACAAGTCAAGGCTCACGCGAGAAAGCCCGTTGGCGGAGCGACTCAACTTGTTGACGCAGCTGGGCACCATTGGCGCGACGAGCCCAGGCGCGGTATCGGAGCAGATTTTTAAGTTCCTGGTGCTAAAGGCAGGGGGCAATCCTGACAGACTCAAATTCGCATACCTGGGAGGGGCCGAACTACCGGCGGCGCTGATGAACAACATCATTGATACTTTTGCGCAATCGCCACCAGGACCGGAGACAACCGAGGCGCAGGGCAAAGGATATGTTTTAATCGCCCTGTCGCGAGGCGAGATGCCGGAGCTTAGAGATTACCCGTACGAGGTCTTAATGGCGAGGCCGGATTTTGTCGAAAAGAACCCGAAGCTCGCCAGGGCTGTCGCCCGAGCCATCTCCCGGGGAGGTGCGCTATTCCACACTAGCCCGCAGGCAGCCAAGGCGGCCCTGCGCGCCCACAGGTTCTCAAACCCACAGAGGATGAACGACGCTGTATTCGATCTTTCTTTTTCCTTGATTAAAGACGCCATGCCCAGGTGGGGAGATATGAGTTCACAGGGCTGGCAGAAGGTCATCGACTTCTCGCTGGCCGCCGGGATTATAAAAGATCCCTCCAAGGCGCCTTCGGCCAAGGAAGGAGTACTCTGGACCAACCAGTACGTCGGCCGGAGCCCCTAGGAATCCCGCCAGCAACCCGGCCCTCGCGGATCGGAAGGTAGAACGGCTGGGGCATTAGCGGGTTATCTCTTTAAGGGCTGAGGAGAAGATCTCGACCGCCACTTCGGCCTCCGCCTTCGTCACGATCAAAGGCGGGCAAAAGCGGACCGTGCTCTGGCCGCAGCCGAGCAGGAGCAAGCCCTTTTCGAACGCCAGACGAATCACCTGGTCGCGCAGTTCGGCTGCGGGCTCGCGCTCCCCGTCGGGCGTTGCCAGCTCCACGCCGATCATGAGCCCGAGTCCGCGCACGTCGCTGATGAC
>JACPAM010000209.1 GCA_016180805.1 Deltaproteobacteria bacterium
CGTTCATGTTGGGCGCATCGCCGGATCTTCCTTTTGTCTTCGACAATGAGAAATGGGCGCATCCCGTCGTCGTGAAGCCCTTCCGGATCGCGCGGGCGCCCGTCACCGCCGGGGAATTCGCCGAATTTGTGGAAAGCGGCGGCTATCGGAAAAGGGAGCTTTGGAGCGAGCAGGGATGGCACTGGTTGCAGACCGGCGCTGCTCCGGACCTCGAAAAATCGTTTGCGAAATTCTGGAATAAGAAAGATGCGCTTAAATCCGCGATGCCTCCTGCATCGCAGAGGGTCGAGCATCCGGTCTACTGGAGGCGCGAATCCGGGGGGCGCTGGCTGCAGCGCGTTTTCGACCGCTGGGTCCCGCTCAGGGAGCACCGTCCGGTCCTCCACGTCAACTGGTACGAGGCCGAAGCGTACTGCAAGTGGGCAGGTTGCAGGCTCCCCACCGAAGCGGAGTGGGAATTGGCCGCGTCGGCAGAGCCGAACTCGACCTGGACAAGCATCGCCGAGCGCAAACGCCTGTTCCCATGGGGCGACGAGCCGCCCACGCCCGAGCGCGCCAACCTCGACTGGCGAGCCATGGGCTGTCTGGACGTCGGCGCTTTGCCCGCCGGTGACAGCGCTTTCGGATGCCGCCAGATGATCGGCAACGTCTGGGAGTGGACGGCGAGCGATTTTCAAGCTTATCCTGGGTTCGTACCTGATCCATACAAGGAATACTCCCAGCCATGGTTCGGCACCCATAAAGTCCTGCGGGGTGGCTGCTGGACGACCCGCTCCCGATTGATCCGCAACACCTGGCGTAACTTCTACACGCCGGATCGCCGGGACGTGTGGGCGGGCTTTCGTACCTGCGCAGGATAGACGGGCCATGAAGATCAGACTGATCACGCCGGCCTCGCCGAGCGCCCGCAACGGCAACCTGGTTACCGCACTTCGATGGGCGCTCATCCTCAAACGGCTGGGACATCGGGTCACCACCGGGCAGCACTACGACGGCGGCAGTTGTGATCTCATGATCGCCCTGCATGCGCGGCGCAGTTTCGACTCGGTCCGCCGCTTCCGCGACGAGCATCCGGACCTTCCCCTGATTGTCGCCCTGACCGGAACCGACCTCTATCGCGACATCCGGACTGACGCCCATGCGCGCGAATCCCTGGAGCTGGCCACGCGCCTCGTCGTCCTGCAAGGGAAGGCTATGGCAGACTTGCCGCAACCCCTGCATGCCAAGACCCGCGTGATCTACCAATCGGCGGCGCCCGTGAGCGGGCACCCGCCGGCCGCCAAGGACGGTTTTCGGGTCTGCGTTGTCGGTCACCTGCGTCCGGAAAAGGATCCGCTGCGGACCCCGATGGCGGCCAGAGAGCTCCCCAGTTGGTCGCGCGTCCGCGTGCTCCACATCGGCCGTGCCTTAACCGATGATATGCAAAAACGCGCGCACGCGGAGGCCACCCGCAACCCGCGCTACCACTGGGTGGGGGAACTTCCCCACTGGAAAACGCGGCGGATTCTGGCGGCGAGCCACCTGCTCTCTGTTACTTCCAGAATGGAAGGAAGCTCTAACGTCCTCTCTGAGGCGATCGCCTCATCGGTGCCGGTGGTGGTGTCAAAAATTCCCGGCTTGATTGGAACCCTGGGGGAAACTTACCCGGGTTATTTTCCGGTCGGCGACACGGATGCGCTGGCGCGCCTGTTGTTGAGAGCCGAGACCGACACGAAGTTTTACCGAGCGCTCAAGAGCCACTGCGCGGCCCTGCGCGGACTCGTAGACCCCGCCCGGGAAAACAGCGCATGGAAGAAGCTCCTGGATGAATTGCGCTGACGAGGAAGAAGGCCGGGGACGTGCTTGTTCGCGACCGAGGGAAGCGCGAGCGAGGCTGCGGACGTCCGATTACAGACGGTACGACTCATGGCACAGGCGCATCGGCCGCAGCCGAGAGCGCGTTCCCCGAGGGAGCTTAGTCCATCGGCCGCGGCCATATGGCTCGGCACCCGAGGAACTCACGGGCCGGGGCTGATTTCCGGGCGGCGCGCGAGAAAGACAAGAAACCCGGCGACAACAAGCATCCCGCTGAACACGGCAAAAATTCCCCGGTAGTTACCAGCGAGGTCGAACGCCAGGGCGGCAAAGAGCGGCCCCAACCCAAGGCCCGCTTTCATGAAGGGCTCGGCGACCCCGCTTATGGCACCAAAGGAGCGCCGTCCGAAGTAGCGCGCCAGAATGACTTGCGAGAAAACCGAAGTGCCCCGGGCGGTCACACCGAAGAGCGCCGCCACGCCATAGGCCCACAACGGAGCGCGAACCTCCATCAATAGCACCACGGCCATCGCGGAGAGAAGCAGGGCCAGCGCGCCCAGCCGGCGCACATCGATACGCTCTGCGAGCCACCCCCAAACAAAATTGCCCAAGGCTCCGGTCACGGCGAACAGGCTCAGTGCTCCTGCCGCGAGCGCCGGACTAATCCCCGCATCCGTAAGATAAGCCACCAAATGGAAGGCGATACCGCCGGAGGCGATGACCCATAGCGTGAAGCCTGCGATGATAAGCCACAGCGTTGAGGTTCGCAGCGCATCATGAAGCTGCCAACTGTATTCCGCATGGGGTTCTTGATCCATTGCGTCCGCCGTTGAGCTGCCGCCCGCCGTGAGCGGCTCCGCCCCATCCGGGACCAATCCCATGTCCTCGGGCCGTCGGCGTAGCAGCAACGCCCCGGGGATCACCACGAGCACCCAGAGCAGCAGCCCCAAGACCAAAAACGTGCTTCGCCACCCCGAGTGAAGAATCAAATACTGGTAGACAAGCGAGAGGACCGCGGAGCCCATGGGCACGGCCATGAGGACCATTCCCATTGCCCTGGGGCGCCTGAGATAAAACCAATTAGCAACCGCCGTGACCGGAACCACCCCACTCAGCAATGTCTCAACCAGCGCTCGCGCGGGAACATACGCGGCGTAGAATTGCCACGGTTCCGTGGTGTGGCTTGCCGCGAGTGCCAGGAATCCAACCGTCGCGGCACCCGCCGGAAGGAGAACTCGGGGACCCAGGCGGTCAGCCAATCGACCGAAAAACGGCGCCAGAACTCCCCCCAGGATTGTCCCGGCCGTGATGGCCGCAGAGGTCACAGTTCGCGTCCAGCCCAAGTCCTGGCTTAGCGGCTTGAGCACCACCCCCATCGAGATGTTGTTCAAGCCGGCACCCAAAAAAGCCGAGAGCATGGCGACCGCGACGATGAACCAGCCGTAAAAGATAGGAAGTCGTCTGAGCCAGTGATACATAAGCGAAACGATTGTTGGGGGCCGCTCTCTTCGGAAAAGAAGCTGCCCGCGCCCGGAAATGGAGCGCGGGCAGCTCGGCGATAACGTCGAGGGGCTCGAAAGCGAAGCCGAAGCTGAAAAGAAAGCTGCGCCTCAGGGAAAACGCCCCGGCGCCGCTTGGACAATCATCCGGCTTTTCTCACTCGCTCTTTTTGCCTCTGAAAATGGCTTTTCACCTCTTCCAGATGCATCACGTCGGCATACTTGTGGTGCAGATCGAAGAGGTTGACTTTGTGGGACAGGATGCTGCGGTCGAAGCAGCACTCCTCCACGACGACGGTGTGAAAGCCGTTCGAGTAAGCGTCCACGACAGAGGCGCGCACGCAGCCGCTCGTGCTCTCGCCGCAAACGATCAGGCTATCCACGCCGAGCCGGTGCAGGTGGGCAATCAGAGGGGTACCGAAAAAGCCGCTGGCCCGCTCCTTGTAGATCACGAGGTCGCCGGGCTGCGGCTTGAACTCTTCCCGGATCTCAAAAGCCTTTTTGTCGAGCTTTTGCGGCTGGCGGTTTGTGGCCGATACGTCCTTGGGATTGACCTCTTCGCGCGTCTCCGTCGTCGTATAGATGACCGGCAGCCCGTTCGCGCGCGCCACCTCGAACAGCTCCTGGATCGGTTTGATCGCATTGTAGGCGTAGATGCCGCACGAGCTGCGGTGCTCCTTGACGGCCTCGCGAACCGGCTTCGGACCGCCCTCGAAGACCAAATTGTAAAGATCGATGGCCAGCAAGGCCGGTCTCTGGCCGACGTAGGTTTCCCTCCGGTAGGGCTGGTAGATCTCCATAATCTCCTCGCTTACGATGTCCTGCCAGCAATGATCTTCAAACTGATGAACCATGGGCTTCCTCCTGTATCAGAAATTTCCCTCGCTTTTTTCTACGCAGCCGCCGTCTCCCCTTCGAAGGGGCCGGGATCCTTATAGTAATGCCGATAGTACCATTCTGCAATTTCCCAACCCGTGGCTTTCCACACGCCCGCATGGGAGCAGATATACTCCAGCGCCCGATCCAAATACTTGATCCGGAATGGAAGCCCCGTGATGAAGGGATGGAGCGGAATCGCCATCACCTTGGCGCTTTTCGCGCCTTCCTCGTACAGGACGTCGAATTGGTCGCAGACCATGCGCAGGTACTGTTCCGGCGTATGGCTTCCCTCGATAAACACGGAGATGTCGTTGATCCCCTGCTGATAGGGCACGACGAGCATCCGCCCGCTCAGCACCCGCATGGGCACCGGCTCATCATCACAGCCCCAATCGCACACGTACTCGAATCCCTCGGCCGCCAGATGGTCCGGGGTATCGAAGGTCTCTGCCAGGCCCGGCCCGAGCCATCCCTTGGGGGCTTTGCCCGCCGCCGCGGTGATGACCTGACGAACCTCGCGGATGATCTTTCTCTCTTCCTCCCGGGGATACTGGCTCATCCGCAGGTTGTTCGTGATCCCATGGCCCAGCCATTCCCAATGACGCTTGTTCCCTTCCTCGATGATCTCGGGCTGGTATTTGCACACGTCCGAGTTGAGCAACACGCTCGCCCGGATTCCGTGCTTATCGAACACGTCCATCAAGCGAAAGACCCCGATCCTCGAACCGTAGTCGCGCAGCGTATAAGCCATGATGTCGGGCAGATGGTCGCCGGCAAAGCGCGGCAGGGGTTTATCGATGTGAAAGAACTCGATGTTGGGGCAAACCCACAGAGCCACCCGCGCTCCGTCGGGCCACTGGATCGGTTTGCGCGTGATCATCGGTTGATATTTGTATCGGCGATTTTCCATAAGGGATACTCCAATTCAAAGAGTGTTCCGGACGGGTAGGGCGGATCGCCCATGTCGCACGCCAGCCTCGAACCGAATTGATCGGCTTTTACCTCCGCCGAACCCCTCGTGTCAAGCAGAGGTTGGCTTGAAGGGAGGGATGGACATTCTCTCCACCTTGGGATAAAAGTTTGATTCGCGCTTGAGACGAGTTCGGCGTCTTTTCCTTCTTGAACGTGAACCTGAACTATCACCTGGAACACCACCTTTATCCGAGCATGCCGTGGTATAACCTACCGCGGCTGCATGCGCTGCTCCAGGACAACTATCGGCAGGCGGGCTCTTTTATATACAAGTCCTACATGAAGTTTCTATGGGATGCTTTCAGAGCCGGGGTGCACGGGCTTGCGCCGGAGCAGAGCCAGTGGACGTGGTATCCAGGCACTGGCCGACAGAGACGGGAAAGCCTGCGCTGAGCTGCGCAGGCTAGATGTTGGAGGATGCGTCACGGTCGTGACGAAGCGAGATCGACATCAGAAAGGCAATGTCATGCACGGGACGGAGGACTATAAAAGTCTTTTTGCGGGAGGCTTCGGATACCGTGGCCGGATCGGGTACTTGTCGCCCGGAATCGTCGATGAGACCCTCTCGGCCCAGTTCTATCGGATGGCACCGCCCGGAGTGACCCTTGTCAGGACGAGCCTTGAACTACGCGATGTAACTATCGATGAAGTCAATGCGGCGGTCGAGAGAACCCAGGCCGCGGCCAAGGAACTAGCGTATTATAAACCGGATTGCATCGTTTTCGGAGGCTCACCGACGGTGGCGGTTTCAGGGTACGGCAGCGACAAGACTATCGTGGATATGATTCAAAAGGCTTCCGGGATTAAAGCGTTCGCAGCGCAGGCCGCAGCTATAGAGGCGCTGCGGAAGTATGGGGCGAACAAGCTTGCCGTGGCCACCCCGTTTCCTGATAACGTAAACGCTATAGTCAAGGACTTCTTGGAGAAGTCGGGTTTTGAAGTGCTGAGCATCGATGGACTGAAAGTGAGTTATAGAGGCCTCACTCTCATGCCTCTGCGGGAAACCTACGAGTTAGGCAAGCGGTGCTTCGAGGTGGCAAAACATGCTGACGCCCTCTACTTTGCGGGGGCACCGCAGCCGTGTGTGAATAACATCGAGCCGCTCGAGAAGGAACTGGGGACTTTTGTCATCTCAAGCCTTCAGGCGTCCCTTTGGAAGGCTCTCAAGCTACTCGCAATCGAAACACCGATAAATGGTTACGGGAGATTGCTCAGAGAGCTTCGTTAGCGGCCCCCGGAGTGTCCGCCGCGTGTAGTCGTTGCGCGGAAAAGTGAGAGCAGGCATATATCACTGTGGCGGGCGACAGATTTTGGCAATTTCAACGTCCAGGGCGACGAGACTGGGATCACCGTGGTGCGGGTGATTGACACGAGAGATTTAGACGGGAATGGCATGTGTCAAGCGCCGGGACTCTGCGCTTTGTCCTCAACCTGGATCCACCCTTTTACCCACGGAAGAAAAACATAAGCCGGAAGCGAAAGGAGGAATGTCAGCGCGAAGTAATTTCCATAGCCGAACCGCTCCGCGCCGAGCCCGCTGATCCCTCCCACCAAACGCCCGGTCAGGGAAAAAACCGAAGATAGAAATGCGTACTGGAGAGTCGCATGCTCTTTCTGACACACGTTCATCAGAAAGGCGAGAAAGGCTGCGGTGCCGAGCCCGCCGCTAAAAGACTCGAAGACCGAGGCGCCGTAAAGCCCGAACCGCCCGAGGTTCATCCAGGCGACCAGGGCGTAGCCGAGATTGGAAACCGCCTGGAGCAGCCCTAGTGCCCAGACGCCGCGAAGGATCCCATAGCGCGAGACAAAAGCCCCCCCGACCAGCGCCCCGGCGACGCTGAGGATGATGCCGAAGGTGGTCGGAACCAGGCCGATCTGAAACATCAACGCCTCCCGGCTCGGCCAGATCGCTCCGCCGTAATCGACCCAAAAGGGCTTCACCATCGGACCGATGGCGAACTCGCCCAGTTTGTAAGCCAGGACGAAGATCACCAGCGGTATCGCCCGCCAGGTTCCGATCCAGCCGACAAAGCCGGCGAGCCATCGCGCGCGCGACTGCGGGGAAAGTTCGAGCCGGGGAACCCCAAAAGCAGATAGCGCCAGGAGCGCCAGAAGAGTCCCGGCTCCTAGAAACAGCCAGGTCCAGTCGAATACGGCTCCGAGAAAAACCATCCCCCCGCCTACCGATACCAGCGCCACGCGATAGGCCGACGCGCGCACGCCGTTGGCTGCACCCTCCTCGTCCCGGCTCACCAAGCCAACCGTATAGGAGTCGATGGCAATATCCTGTGTCGCGGAAAGCGTGGTCAGGGCAAGGAGAAGCACCAGGACAATCCAGCCGAGGCGGCTCGCCTCCAAGAAGGGAAGAATCGCGATCAGAAGGGCAACACCGAGCATGCACGCGGCCACCCAGTACCTACGATCGCCGTAGCGGTGGACCAGCGGCGACCAGAAAAACTTGAGGGAATAGGGCAGTTCGAGCAGGCGCAAGCCGCCGATCGACCGGAGCGAGACCCCTTGCAGGCGAAAATAAACGGGGATCACTTCCCAGAGAAAAGCGGGCGGGCTTCCCTGAATGAAATAGAGGAGCGCGACGATGCCGAGTTTTTTTCTCGATCCGCGGGGTAGCCGCTCGGCGCCGATAAGAGACCACAGGCTGAGCTTCATGATGCTCGACGGCAATAGGGCAAATCGCACCAGCCCTACCAGATCCTGAGATTGAGTTAAAGAGACACGGCGCTTTTTTTCATCGTCTTTTAACCTGAGTGTCGCTTTCCCGCCATGTCCCCGCTCTATCCTCACTGCCAGGACCGCTGAGGAAGTCCAACCAGGAAGAGAAACATGGTCGCACGTTGCCGCAGCCCTTGTCGTTGAGAATTCACCATCGCGTAACGCATTTGTAACCATTTTGGGCTATTTAAGTAAGGAGAAAGAACGATGAAATTATTTACATGGATGCTAGGTTTTTCCCTGCTCACAGCGTCGGTAGCCGCAGAGGCACAGATCGTGAAGATCGACGGATCGAGCACGGTATACCCGGTCACAGAGGCGGTGGCGGAGGAGTTTCAGAAGGCCAAGAGGGGCAAAATCAAGGTGACAGTCGGTATCTCCGGAACCGGCGGCGGTTTTAAGAAGTTCTGCCGCGGCGAAATCGACATCAGCGATGCCTCGCGGCCCATCCTGAAGCAGGAAATGGGTGTTTGTAAGCAGGCGGGGATCCAGTACTACGAGCTTCCTGTCGCCTATGACGCTTTAACCGTAATGGTCAATCCAAAAAACAACTGGGTGACCTCGATGACCGTGGCGGAACTTAAAAAAATCTGGGAGCCGGCGGCCCAGGGAAAGATCATGAATTGGAATCAGGTTCGCTCCTCGTGGCCCAATGCTCCCTTGAAGCTTTACGGGGCCGGGGCTGATTCCGGGACCTTTGATTATTTCACTGAAGCGATCGTAGGCAAGGCGAAGGCCAGCCGTGGCGATTTTACTGCCAGCGAGGACGACAACGTACTCGTCCAAGGCATTGCCAACGACAGGAACGCGTTGGGTTTCTTCGGGTTCGCTTATTATGCGGAAAACACGGATAGGCTTAAGGCCGTGGCCGTCGACGGCGGCAAGGGCCCTGTATCGCCTTCGGCTAAGGCCGTGGAGGAAGGAACCTACCAGCCTCTGTCTCGGCCCATCTTTATATACGTGAACAAGAAGTCGGCAGACAAGGCGGAAGTAAAAGAGTTTGTAGAATTTTATCTGAAAAACGCCTCCAAGCTTGTTAAACAGGTGAAGTACGTGGCGCTGCCCGCCAAAGCTTACACCCTCAGCCTTGAGCATTTCCAAAAAGGCAAGCTCGGGACCGTGTTCGGAGGGGAAGCACAAGTAGGCGTTAAAATTGAGGACCTGCTCAGGCGTGAAGCCAGGCTCTAAAGACAGCGCCCGTCGGAGATTGCGTCGCCTGGGCGAACGCGCCGTTGAGGCCCTGCTATTTTTATCCGCCCTTTCGTCAATCGGAATAACCGTGGGTATTGTCGGCATCCTCCTCTACGAGTCTTTAATATTTTTCCAACAGGTCTCCATTGTAGAGTTTTTCACCGATACCCAGTGGACGGTACTGTTCGCCAATCCTCACTACGGCATTATGCCTTTGGTGACGGGAACGGCGGTCACGTCGGCCGTCGCACTCCTCGTGGCCATACCGCTAGGGACGATCATAGCCATCTACCTGAGCGAATATGCCGGCCACCGGGTCCGCGAACTCATCAAACCCGTTCTGGAGATGCTCAGCGCTGTGCCTACGGTGGTCTTTGGCTATTTTGCTCTCCTTTTCGTGACGCCGCTGCTTCAGCGCATGCTGCCGGATCTTCCCGGGTTCAATATGCTGAGCGCGGGGTTGGTGATCGGTATCATGATTATCCCCTACGTGAGTTCTCTGAGCGAGGACGCCATGAAGGCCGTGCCAGTCCACATCCGCGAGGGCTCCTATGCCATGGGCGCTACTCGCCTGCAGACGGCGCTCCGCGTCGTTGTGCCCTCAGCCTTTTCGGGCATCGCCTCCGCTTACGTCTTAGGCTTTTCGCGAGCCATCGGCGAGACCATGGTCGTGGCCATTGCCGCGGGCCAGCAGCCGAATCTGACGCTGAATCCCACGGAGCCGGCGGCAACCATCACGGCCTACATTGTGCAAGTGAGTCTGGGCGACTTGCCCCACGGAAGCATTGCTTACCAGAGCATTTTCGCCGCCGGGCTCACTCTTATGTTCATGACGCTGGCGTTCAATATCGCCGGCTATCTGCTCCGTAAACACTACCGGGAGATTTACTAATACAAACGAAATAAGAATGGTTACAACTTCTCCTCTGATACGACAACAGCCTCCGAAGGGGGCGAGACTGGAAGCCGCAGACGTGTTTGTTCGCGACCGAGGGGAGCACGAGCGAGGCTGCGGACGTCCGATTACAAACGGTACGACTCATGGCACGAACCCATCGGCCGCAGCCGAGAGCGGGCTTCCCGAGGGAGCCTAGTCTATCGGCTGCGGCCGGAGGACACGTCCCCGAGGAAGGTAACCCTAAATAAGTCGTTTGTATTAGTTATGAAAACCACCGAGAAATCGATCGCGCGGTCTAAGATGCTCGACGCCCTTTTTGCCGTCATCGGCCTGCTGGCTATGCTGGTGGGGCTAGCGACGCTTCTCGCCCTGCTGGTAAACTTGGCCTCAGACGGAGCGGGGCGCCTCTCCTGGCAATTTTTTATCTCTTATCCCTCGCGCTTCGCCTCACGGGCCGGCATACTCTCAGCCTGGGTAGGCACGACGCTGGTGATGCTTGTGACAGCGACCACTGCCGTGCCGCTGGGCGTAGCGGCAGGCGTATACCTGGAGGAGTATGCCCCAAAGAACCGGCTTACCGCTTTGATTGAAATCAACATTGCGAACCTGGCAGGGGTACCCTCCATCGTTTATGGTCTTATGGCCCTGGCTCTTTTCGTGTATCAGCTCCGTCTCGGACAAAGTATCGTGACAGCAGGTCTGACCTTGGCGTTGCTCATTTTGCCGATTGTCATCGTCGCGACCCGTGAAGCTATCCGGGCGGTTCCGGGCACCATCCGAGAGGCGGCCTACGCCCTGGGGGCCACCAAGTGGCAGACCGTCAAAGACCACGTGCTGCCCTACTCTACCGGCGGGATTCTCACCGGAGTCATTATCGCTCTATCCCGAGCCATCGGCGAGACCGCGCCGCTCATCACCGTCGGTGCCCTTACCTTTATCGCCTTTCTGCCCGCGCCTCCCGTCCAAGCGGAGTTCCCCTTCATTTCGTTCGAGTGGCTGAAGTCCCCGTTCACCGTGATGCCCATCCAAATGCTCGCGATCTACATCCGATTCCGCTTCCGCAGGCGGATCAAATGGTAGATCCGTGGCGGAGGCGAGTCCCCGCGTGGAAAACAAATCCATCGGGAGGTAGGATGCAACTACAAGAAGGCTCAGAACCCGCAAGGATCATCATGGCCGAGACCGCCGCACGCAGCGCAATGCCGGAGAGGATCTCTGCCGAGCCGGATCAGCCGATCATCGAGATCCGCGACCTCAACGTTTACTACGGATCGACCCAGGCCCTGAAATCCGTCAGCGTTGACGTGCCGGAACGACAGGCGACGGCATTCATCGGCCCTTCGGGCTGCGGCAAAACAACTCTGCTTCGCTGCCTGAACCGCATGAACGATCTCATCGCCAATGTCAGGATTAACGGCAGCATCAAGCTCCACGGCCAAGAGATCTATGCGCCGGCGACGGACGTGATCGAGCTGAGACGGCGAGTAGGGATGATCTTTCAGAAGTGGAACCCCTTTCCTAAGAGCATCTACGAAAATGTCATCTACGGCCTGAGGATCGTGGGCGTCAACGACCGCCGGCAGCTCGGTGAGGCCGTGGAAGTGAACCTCCGGCGCGCAGCGCTTTGGGACGAGGTCAAGGACAACCTCCACAAGAGCGCCCTGGACCTTTCCGGGGGCCAGCAGCAGCGCCTCTGCATCGCCCGCGCCCTGGCGGTGGAGCCCGAGGTGCTGCTTATGGATGAGCCTTGCTCGGCCCTCGATCCAATCTCCACGGCGAAGATCGAGGAGCTGATCCACGAGCTCAAGGAGCACTTTACGATCGTCATCGTGACCCACAACATGCAACAAGCCGCGCGCGTATCGGACCTAACGGCTTTCTTCTATCTGGGTGAACTGATAGAATCTGGACCGACCAGCAAAATCTTCACCACCCCAGACAAGCACCAGACGGAGGACTACATCACCGGAAGATTCGGTTAATAGCGTTGAACCCTTGAACTCTTAAACCTGGGGAGAGGGCAAAGTTCAAAGGTTCAATAGGGAGTGGCCATGCCGACCAGCTCGCCGAAAGGATCATCGAGCGAGACCATGAGGTCAACCGCCTGGACGTGGGTATCGACGACCTCTGCATACGTCTGCTTGCCCTCCACCAGCCCGCGGGCAAAGACTTGCGTTTCATCACCACGGCGCTCAAGATCACCACCGACCTCGAGCGCATCGGCGACATGGCGGTCAACATCTGTGAGCGAGCCATCGAGCTCAACCAGGAGCCACAGCTCAAGCCCTACATCGACATTCCGCGGATGGTCAACATTGCCGAGCGGATGATTCACGAAAGCCTCGACGCCTTCGTGCGTGAGGATACCGATCTCGCGCTCAAGGTCTGCAAGGACGATCAGGAGGTAGACGACCTCAACAGCCAAATCTTCCGCGAGACGATCACCTTCATGATCGCCGATCCTCACACGATCAACCGGGCGATGAAGATCACGTTCGTGTCGAAGTACCTGGAGCGGATTGCCGACCATGCGACCAACATCGCCGAGATGGTCGTCTTCATGGTCAAAGGCAAGAGCATCCGCCACCTCAAAGAGATTCCGCAGACCATCTGATCGCGCCAATGCAGAAGTCAAAATGCAAAGTGAAAATTGCAAATTTTAAATTTTTCATTTTGCAAGTTGCATTGTGCGTAAATTAGTTTCATGCCCCCGAAGAAAATTTTGGTGGTGGAGGATGAGCCTGATATTCGAAAGCTCATCCACTACAACCTGGCTCAGGAACACTATCAGGTTGTGGAAGCCGAGGACGGAGAGAGAGCGCTGCGCCTGCTACAGCACGAAAAGCCCGACTTGATCATTCTGGACCTGCTCCTTCCGGGAATGTCGGGACTCGAGCTCTGCCGCGCCGTGCGCGGGCGGCCGGACACGGCGCGGTTTCCTATCCTAATGCTCACCGCAAAGGCCGGCGAAGCGGACCGGGTGGTCGGGCTGGAGATGGGCGCGGACGACTATCTCACCAAGCCTTTCAGCCCCCGCGAGATGGTCGCCAGGGTCAAAGCGATCCTCCGCCGATCCGAGATGCAAGCCGCTGGCTCCGGGGAGGAGAGTTACAAAAAGGGCCCTCTGAAGGTCAATTTCGCCACCTACGAGGTCACCCTCAGAGGCAAACCCGTTCGGCTCACGCTGAAAGAATTTGAGCTGCTCCGAGTTCTCGTGCACAATCCCAACCGCGTGCTCAGCCGGGATCGCCTGTTAGATCTCGTGTGGGGTGACGAAACCTTCGTGACTCCCCGGACCGTCGATGTCCACATCCGGAGATTACGAAAAGCCATCGAGAAGAACGACCGCAAGCCGACGTGGATTCTCACCGTCCGGGGGGTCGGGTATAAGTTCGATGAGAATGCCGTGGAAACATAGCCTGGTTGCCAAGTTTTTCTTCTCTTACACGGGAATCGTCCTCCTCCTCTTGGGCTCCTTCTTTCTCTACTCCGGCGGAGTCGTCAAAACGCTCTATCTCTCCTTTCTAGGGAAAAAGCTTCAACAGGAGGCCAAGATCGTAAGCCGACTGCTCCCCCCTCAACTCCAAGGGGAAGTGCTTGACAGGTTGTGCAGGCTCATCGCCACGGACCTCGGCGTGCGCCTGACGATCATCGCTCCCGATGGAAAGGTCCTGGGAGATTCTGAGGAGTCCTCCCCGGCAATGGAAAACCACGGGACCCGCCCGGAGGTGCGCGAGGCGCTAACGCGTGGAACCGGAGAAAGCATCCGCTACAGTACGACGGTCGGATACGAGATGCTCTACCAGGCCATTGTCGACCGAAGCGGGCCGAGGCCTCGCATCCTTCGTCTTTCTGTTCCCTTGGGGGACATCGAGGAGGTCCTAGGTGCCATGCGCCGGGCCATCTTTGGCGGCCTTGTGCTGATCTCGACCGCAGGCTTGGTCTTCGCCTATCTTTTTTCTCGCCGGCTCGGCCACAGAGTCGGGCGTATCGCAGACTTTTCCAAGGAGATTGCCCTGGGCTCCTTTCCCCAAAATTTCTCTCCGGGCACGGGCGCGGATGAACTTACGCTCCTGGAGCAAAACCTGAACGAGATGAGTCTGAACATCCGAAACAAGATCAAAGAGATCCTCGCGGAAAAGGAGAAAATCGATTCGATTCTTCGGTGCATGATCGAGGGACTCGTGGTCATCGATACCCGTGGAACGGTGGTCCTCCTCAACGACAATGCCCGTCGAATGTTCCACCTGGCTGCCAGCCAGAGTCTCAGCGGCGCCTCTTTCATGGAGGTGTCACGGCACCCGGAAATGAAGAAGCTGGTGGAGGAGGTTTTGGCCTGCGACTGCTCCCGGGAATGCTTTTCCAGGGAGGTTTCCCTTGATGAAGGAAGATGGTTCCGGGTCAATGCGGTGAGTCTCAGGGACGGTGACGAGCGCCCCCTCGGGTACATCCTCGTCTTTCACGACATTACGGAGATCAAGCGCCTTGAGACCGTGCGCGCCGATTTCGTCGCCAACGTCTCCCATGAACTACGAACGCCGCTGACCGCGATCCGGGGATACATAGAAACCCTCCTGCGAAATCCTCCGTCAGATCCCGAGGAATCACAGAATTTTCTCGCGATCATCCAGCGACATTCCGAAAGGCTCGGCCGGTTGATCGACGATCTACTAACGCTCTCCGATTTGGAATCGGGAAAGATCCAACTGGCCAAGGAAGAAATCGAAGCGAGCGACCTGATCAGGCGGGTGGAGGAGATCTTCAAGGACCAGGCGAGTAAAAAAAGGGTCGTGCTTTCCCATCAGATTGACCCTGAACTGCCTACGATCGTGGGAGACCCAGACCGCCTGCAACAGCTCCTTATCAACCTGGTCGACAACGCGGTTAAGTATACCGCTTCGGGCGGGCAGGTAAAAATTACTGCGTGCGCAGTAGACTATCCGCGAGGGGCGGAGCGCGGCGCCGTGGAGGTGGCGGTAGTGGATACCGGGTGTGGGATCCCGGAAAAGGACTTGCCGCGCCTAACGGAGCGCTTCTACCGCGTGGACAAGGCGCGCTCCCGAGAACTCGGCGGAACCGGATTGGGCCTGGCGATCGTCAAACATATCGTCCAAGCGCACCACGGCCACTTGACCATCAAAAGCAAGCCGCAGCAAGGAACGACGGTCAGCGTCACCCTTCCTGGCGCCGTCGCGGATAAACCCCGTACCACGGACTTGCGTCCGTGGCTTTGGGGCGCTGCCGCTCAGGAAAGTTCAGAACAGTCATCCCCGCACTCACTCGCGGGGCGTTCTGTGGTACGGGGTAAAAAGGCAAATGGCGTCCTCTTTCTCTGCACTGCCAATTCCTGCCGCAGTCAGATGGCGGAGGGATTCGCTCGCGCGCTGGCGCCGGAGGGGGTCCAAATTTACAGCGCGGGGACGGCACCTAAACAGGTCCACCTCTTGGCCATTCGGGTCATGGAGGAAGCGGGCATCGATATCTCCCGGCAGCGATCGAAAGGAATCGAAGAGATTCCGCTGGAACGAATCGATCTGGTGGTAACCCTCTGCGGCGAGGCTGAAGAGAGCTGCCCGGCTTTTCCCGGAAAGCCTGACCATCTCCCCTGGCCCCTTCCCGACCCCGCCCGCGCCGAGGGAACCCCCGAACAGGTCTTGCAAGCCTTCCGGCAGGTCCGCGACGAGATCCGCGCGCGCGTTGAGGCGCTCTTCGCGGCTTAGACGAAATATCTACTTCGTCGTGAACGAATAGCTGCGCACCGTACCGTCTTTGTTGAAGACGACATACAGCTCCTTCGAGTCACGGAGCTGCCCAAGCTCGTAATAATGAAAAGAATAGGTCCAGGTCTCGTAGCCGCTGTCCAGACCTCTACGATACGGCTCGCCGAAG
>JACPAM010000210.1 GCA_016180805.1 Deltaproteobacteria bacterium
CAGGGCAAGCTTCTCGCCCTGAACCCATAACGTCTCACCGCAACTTCTCCACAGGAGACTTGAGTGAGTGACGATTTTGCTCCGACCATAAAGTTTCGGTCGCTCAGCGGACTCGCCAAAGCAGTCGTGAGGGCCTTGGTCTTCGCCCTCACGCTGTTGGGCTCCCTCTGGGCGCTGGAGGTCCATAACAGCCTTTCGTGGGCCTTCTTCAAAGAGCAGTACCTTGGCCTCTTCCTAGCCCTAGCCTTAGGGAGCATCTTCCTTGGGGTCAAGGCGCGGGCGAGCGAGCAATATGATCGTGTCCCGTGGTACGACTGGCTCCTCGCAGCACTCGGCCTACTCGTTGGCGGCTATGTAACTGTCATGTATCCCACCATCGCTTACCGGCTCGGCGTCCTCTCCCCGGACCGGTGGCTCCTGGGCGGCTTGGCCATTTTGCTCATCCTCGAAGCCACGCGCCGCCTCGTGGGGTGGAGCTTGGTATCGCTGGCTGCTGTATTTATCCTTTACGCCAAGTTCGCGTACCTCTTTCCAGGCCAGCTCTACGCCAAGGGATCCTCCTGGGAGCGAATTGCCAGCTACCTTTACCTGGACGCAAGCGGCCTCTTTGGTTTCCCTTTGGCGGTCGCGGCAAGCGTGGTGGTGGCTTTTATCTTCTTCGGCCAAGCCCTTTATGCAGTTGGGGGCGATAAATTTCTGACCGGGCTGGCCCTCTCCGCAATGGGCCGCTTTCGCGGCGGCCCGGCCAAGGTCTCGGTCGTCTCCTCATCGCTGTTTGGGACCGTCTCGGGAAGCGCGGTCGCCAATGTCGTGATCGACGGACCCATCACCATCCCAATGATGAGACGCACCGGCTACCCACCCCACATGGCAGCGGCCATCGAGGCGGTCGCCTCCACCGGTGGTCAACTCATGCCGCCGGTGATGGGGGTAGCGGCCTTCCTCATCGCCGAATATCTCGGCATCCCTTATGGTGAGGTGGCCCTGGCCGCAGCGTTCCCTGCCTGCCTCTACTACTTAGCCCTATTCACGCAGGTGGACCTTGAGGCAGCAAAACGCGGCCTCACCGGGCTCCCCCGAGAGCAGCTCCCAAAGCTCCGGACCGTGATGCACAGAGGGTGGGTGTTCCTGGTGCCTCTTCTCGTCCTGATCTACACTCTCATGATAGACAACTGGCAGGCAGGAAAAGCCGGCATGGCCGCGGTCATATCCACGTTCCTGGTGGGCGTGCTGCAAAAAGAGACACGGCCGACGCTCAGCGGATTTCTCGCCAGCATCGAGGAGACGGGACGAACGATGCTGGATCTGGTGGCGATCACGGCTCTGGCCGGACTTGTGATCGGCGCGCTCCAGCTATCGGGCATGAGCTTCAAGCTTTCGCTGATGCTCGCCACCGTAGCGGCCGGGAATGTCCTGCTCCTCCTCGCCCTCACGGCAATTATCTGCATTATCCTGGGTATGGGAATGCCGACCACGATCATCTACGTCATGCTCGCTGTCCTGGTCGGGCCTGCCTTGACCCAACTGGGCATCGTCCCGCTCGCCGCCCATCTCTTCATTTTCTATTTCGGCATGATGTCCATGATCACCCCTCCGGTCTGCTTGGCCACTTACACGGCAGCCGCCATCGCGCGGTCGGATTTCTGGAAGACCGGATGGACCGGGATGAGGTTGGGGGTCGCGGCCTACATGGTCCCCTTCGTCTTCGTCTTTCACCCCGCGCTGATTCTTAAGGGGACACTCCAAGAGATCGCCATGGCCGTCGTCACAGCGGCAATCGGTATAGTCTTCGTGGGGATTGGCGCTGCCGGTTATCTCTTTCGCCCCCTTAATTGGGAAAAGCGCGGCCTGATAAGCCTGGCCGGTCTTTTGCTCATCCCTTCACCCTCAGGTACTTATTGGATAGCCGCCAACGCCGCAGGTCTCGCTTTGGGCCTACTGCTTGTTTTTCTGGAATGGAATGTCACTTCTATCGGCCGGGCGCCAGTGGCTAGAGCCGACCGCGGCGGGCCGTGAGACGAGAGACACTAAGGAGGAATATCTATGGCTTGGATCGAGACCGTCTCCGAGGATAAATACAATCTGAATCGAGGAGGGTGATTATGATTATCGAGATGCGGACCTATTTGCTGAAGCCCGGAACCGTGGCGGCCTTTGAGGAGCGTTTTGCCGAGGGCCTCACCGCGCGTCTCCAATTCTCCAGACTGGGGGGCCTCTGGCACTCGGATGTGGGGACGCTAAACACGGTCGTTCACGTCTGGCCTTACGAGAGTTTTGAGGATCGGGAGCGGATTGGCCAGGAAGCGAGAAAGACCGGCAAGTGGCCACCTAAAACCCAAGAGTTTATTATTTTGCAGGAAAACAAGATCCTGCTCCCCGCGGCTTTTTCTCCTCCGCTTGAAGAAAGAAAACTCGGAAATCTTTATGAGATCCGGAGCTACACCTATCAGGCGGGCACGATGCCCACAGTGCTGGAGCGCTTTGGAAAGGTGATGCCCGAGCGAGTCAAAGTCTCCCCGCTGGCCGGTGCCTGGTACAGCGCGATCGGATCGCTGAACCAGTTCATCCACGTGTGGGCCTATCGGGACGCAGCCGAGCGGGATCGTCTTCGGGAGGAGGCTCGGAAGGTCAAAGGGTGGCCGCCCGAGACCAGAGAGTTTATGCTCAAGCAGGAGAATATGCTGGTTGTCCCCGCGGCATGTTCGCCCTTGCACTGAGAGCGGGGAGTGCCATAATCCTTTCTCGTAGGCGCACGTATGAAGCGAATGGTTTCCATGACGGTGTTCTTGGTTCTCTTGATGGTGTCTTTTTCATGGGCCGCGGAAAGGATTCGGATCGGTTACAGCTCGATCAGCGGCTCCTACATCGGGCTTTGGGTTGCGCACGACGCCGGTCTATTTCAAAAAGAGGGTCTGGAGGACCAGATCATTCTCATTCCCAGCGGCAGCCAACTCGCGCAGGTGGCGGTTGCCGGAGAGGTCGAGATTGCCGCGTTAAACGGCAGTTCGGCTATGGCCGCAGCGCTCCAGGGGGCCGACATCAAGATCATCGGGAACACCGTCAACAAAATGATCTTCTCCGTCTATGTCCGACCCGAGATCAAAACCGTCGAGGATCTTAAGGGAAAAAAGCTTGGAGTGACCCGCTTCGGTTCCAGTACGGACATCTCCGCTCGATTCGCCCTCAGAAAATTCAACTTGCAGCCGGAAAAAGACGTTATCATCCTCCAGATGGGCTCGATGAGTTCCATCATGGGGGGGCTTCAGGGAGGATCGATCGAGGCGGGCACGGTCTCCCCGCCGACGCTCTTCGCGGTGGACAAGCTTGGCTTTAAAGAGCTGATCAACATCACCGACATGAACCTTACCTTTCCCAATCCTTCTTTGATTGTTCAGGGAGGGGTCCTGAGAAGTAAGCCGGATGTGATTGACCGATTCATGCGTGCCTATGTCCGCGGTATCCACCGGGCCAGAACGGACAAGGAGCTGACCTTGAAGTCGATCGGAAAATACAGCAGGGTCCAGGATGTGTTCTTTCTGCAAAAGGCTTACGATCTTTATGTTGGAAAGGTTTTGGAAAAGGCCCCTTACATAAACATGGAGGGAATGCAAAACGCCTTGGATGACCTAGCGAAGACGGTACCGGCGGCCAAAACAGTTAAGCCCGACCGGTTTATCGATCTCCACTTTCTCGAAAAGGTCGAAAAGAGCGGCCTTCTGAAAGAGCTTTACAAGTAACTCAACGAACACCGCAGAGGCTTATGCAATGCGATGCTTTACAAGACCTTGTTGCGCCCCTTGCTTTTTCTTCGCGACCCGGAGAAAGCTCACGATCAGACTCTATCGCTCATCTCTAGCCTGAGTTTTCTCGAAGCCCCGCTAGAATGGCTCTTTGCCGTCAAGGACGCGCGCCTGGAAGTTCGCGTCGGCCCGTTGACTCTTCCAAACCCGGTCGGACTGGCTGCTGGATTCGACAAGAACGCTATCGCCGTTAAGACCTGGCCTGGCTTCGGCTTCGGCTTTATCGAGATCGGGGCGGTTACCGCCCATCCGCAGCCCGGCCAGCCGAGACCGCGACTTTTTCGCCTGCCCAAAGATGAAGCGCTGATTAATCGGCTGGGCTTCAACAACGATGGCGCCGAGGCAATCGCCGCCAAACTCGAAGCGCTAAGCGCTGGCGAGCGAAAACGAATACCTGTGGGCATCAACATCGGCAGGAGCAAGGTTGTCGAAACCAAAGACGCGGCCGCAGATTATCTCTTCACTTTCGAAAAGCTTTTTCCCTTCGGTGACTTTTTCACGGTAAACGTTAGCTCCCCGAACACGCCTGGTTTACGGGATCTTCAGGAGAAGAGCCTGCTCAGGGATCTATTGCAAGCGATTCAAGACAAAAACCGCGAGATGGCGGGAAAATCCAAAACTCAGGAGAAACCCATTTGGGTTAAGATCGCCCCCGACATGGATTTCTCTCAAGTCGACGACATCATCGATGTGGCCCAGTCGGAAAAGGTCGCGGGTATCATCGCGACCAATGCGACGGCATTCCTGCGCGAGAAACTGGTGACCCCAACCCATGAGCCCGGCGGTCTTAGCGGCAAGCCTCTCAAGGCTCTGGCGACCTCATTTATTCGCTACATTTACCAGGCGACTCGCGGACGCTTGCCGATCATTGGCGTCGGAGGGATTTTCACCGCTGAAGACGCCTACGAAAAAATCCAAGCTGGCGCCTCGGCGGTTCAGATCTTAACCGGCTTTGTCTACGAAGGCCCGTGCGCCGTGAAGCGGATAAACCGGGGGCTTTTGAGATTGATGGATCGAGATGGGTTTAAAAATATCTCGGAAGCAGTTGGAACAACGACCTAAAATCCTACATCAGGATTTGCCTGCTGGTAAACTTCTTTAACAAATGGTGATATAAACGGCAGCATTGCTATAGATTCCTGATTTGATGTCCTGCTGAATATCTCAAGCATTAAAGCATAAGGCAAAGAGCCGGCCTCGAAAAATTTCCTCATTTATATGTTCTTGATGATTACTTAACCCTCCTGTTCTCGGATTTATTATCAAACTTGGTCCCCTAATCGCATCCTGTGTTCGCATATAAGGTTCCCAGCCGCCATATGCCTTTCCGCCAAAGTGGACTGGCTCTTGAACTGTCGCGCAGCCTTTGAGAAGCTGCCCGGTAGCGTAAAGCCCAGCAAGAACGGCGGCGTGCTTAAGAAATTTTCTTCTTTCCGGCTCGAAACTCGGGGCGTTCCGAGAAAATCTTGTTAGCTCCTCGATCCCTTTGTCAACGAGCCTAGTTCCTTTGACAACTTCCTCAACAGTCCCGATGTCGTCTTTGGTGAAAAGGCTCGTCTTGAAGGGTCTTAGGATGAACATGGGCAGCCCGTTTTTGGACCGGAAGCTAGCCGATAACGAGCGTGAAAGTCAAGCTGGGGCGGGTTTAAAACTGCTCGCACTCTTCGGGAATTGGTTTCCCTTCCGCTCGAAGACATTCAAGGTGGCAGCGAAGCATCTCTTCCAGATGATTTAAGGATTCGGCCAGGTCTTTGCCATAGTCCGCGATTTGGAGGGTAGGGATCTCGGCAACCACCTGACCGGTTTCTGTGTCGCGGGAGACGGACACATGATATTGAAGGAATTTCATCTTTGATTCACCCCATTGAGACTCATCTTACTTTAGAGGGACACAGCTCTTTGTCGAACAACTCAAGGGCTTCGTCGCTCAACCGGTCCCAATCGGCCAATTCCTCTTGCAATTCTAGGCTAGACTTGAGATCGGCAAATATCCTGTTGACCAGCTCAAGGCGCTCGCTCAGAGCAAGGGACTGAATCCGCTGGTATAGGTCTTCGATTTGGGTGGACATATATGGCCTCCACGAAGAAAACTACTTTACCTTTAATTTCACCAGGCTGCAATCTGCTACGCAGCTGGGAATCCGGCTTCCCATTAACGCTTTTTAAGCTTCTTGTAGTCTTCCCAAGTGTCCATGTCAAGAAAAGGCGTTTCCTCGGGCCATTCGAGAAAGGCGGACTTTTCTCGATATCTATCGATCAGGACCCTTGCGCCTCGATCCCCCGTTAACTGCAAAATTTCCGCGAACAGATCCCGGTGGAAGAGGACAGGGTTTCTTGCTTCACCGTGGAAAGTCGGGACTACGATAAGCTTGCTGTTTTTTCTGAACAGTTCGATAAGGCCGTTGATCACCTCCGATTGGATCATAGGTTGGTCGCCCACAAGGAAAAGGGCAGCGTCGCTTCGCGGGGAAATCGCCTTAAGACCGGCAATGATTGAGGTGCTCTGTCCTTCATGAGCCCTTTCGTTGATCACCCAACGGAGCTTAGAATGCTCAAGAGAAAGCTTCTTCTTGGCTTCTTCGAGGTTCCGCACCACGCAGACGACCTCGTCTAAAGCTGACGCGATCGCTGCCTCCAAAACCCAGCTCAGAACGGGCTTGCCTTTGAAATCAAGCAGAAGTTTCTGCTGCCTCATCCTCCGGGCTAAACCGGCAGCCAAAACAATTCCTGAAATCATAGCGCTGAGCGATGAGGACTGAGCAATGAGTGTGGGATTTAGTTACTCATAGCTCAGCACTCAGTCCTCGTTACTGCAAGACTCCTTTAACCGCATCTTCGCTGAGATAACTCGTAATCACCACTCTCTCTATGCCATGCCTCAAAAGGGCGCGGCCAAGCTCCGTGGCTTTTTTCACCTCCTCCGCAGTGTCGGCTTGATTGATGAGGGCAACCCTTGGGCATCCTGCTGGAATCCCCTTCAAGCAGCCGAGAGGATGCTGCACGAGACGAAGGATAAGCTCCTGAGTGACCATCGAAGCCAGCTCTACGCCAAGCAAATCCACGGCCCGCTCTGCCCTGTGCACCCAATCGGATGTAAGGGGCTGACCCAAGACCTTAATCCCCATGACCCAGATTGTGACGGTAGATTTCTCGGGGACGACTGGTTCATACTCGGCAGGAATCTTAAACGGCCGCATGGCTGCGCCATCGGCTTCGACCAAAATAGCATCTAAACCGGCCCTTTGGGCCACGGTATCGAGCCATTCGGGCGGCAGGCCGACGAGCTTCGTAGCCTCGACACCACCTCCCGCTCCTACGATGACGGGCTCATGAATTTTCTCAATCTCCTCAAGCAGCGCTCCGACCTCCTGAACCACGTAGAGCCTGTGGACATGGGGCGTGGCAGGCTTGAAGATCTTGGTGGTTGTCGTGACCAGAACTTTTCCCCCATCTTCCCAAAACTCTCTGGCCAACATAAAAAGCGTCGTGGTCTTGCCCCCAGCGCCGATCAACGCCACCATCTCTCCTTTCTTGAGGCCCAGGGCTTCCTTGAGGGTCATGCTGCTTGAGTTACCTTTTCTGGCGGGGGCTTGCAAGCATGGCTAAAGAGCTATCAGCAATCAGCCGTCAGTCTAAATGCTAGAAGCTGGAAGCTGATGGCTTCCTCCCGCTTGCAACAACACGCTGATTTTTATAACGTCCCTTCATGCCGCGACGTTTCAGCATCGAGGTCGACAAGGACTATTTCAACTTTGCCTCGGCCCATTTCCTGATCTTCGCGAATGGCAGAAGAGAGACCCTTCACGGGCACAACTACCAGGTTTCCGTCTCCGTCGAGGGGGAGCTGGACCGGGCCGGCGTCGTGCTCGACTTCATCACCTTCAAGCCCCTGGTCAAACGGGTCTGCGACGAACTGGATCACCGAACCCTCATCCAAGAAGGGCATCCAATGCTGACGATCCGGCGCGGCCCGAAGATTATCGAGGTTCGCTATCGGGACCAACGCCTCATCTTGCCGCGGCGGGATGTCATTGTGCTGCCGATTCCCAACACGAGCACGGAGCTGCTTGCGGAATACATCGCCGGGAAGCTCCGGCGCAGGCTCAGGCAAGAATTCCCCGACGCGAAACTTCGCCGGATCGAGATCGGCGTGGAGGAAACCCGCGGCCAGAGGGGTTTCTACCGCGGAGAGTTTTAGTGCCCGTGGTGTTTGTCTACTCAGGAGGCTACTACGCGGATATCGGCGACCACATCTTCCCGATTAGAAAATACCGGACCGTTTACCAGGAACTGCGACGGCGGGGAATCGTTGGCGGAAAACTGATCGAGCCCGAGCCTGCCTCCAGAGACGAACTCCTGCTCGTCCACGAACCGGCCTACGTAGAGGATCTTCTCCGAGCCCGTCTCACGCCGCGCACGGCCTCCGCGGAACTTCCCATCTCCAACGAGATCATCGGCGCGTTCCTCCTGGCGACCGGTGGGACCATACGTGCCTGCGAAGAGGCCATGAAAAACGGCTGTGCGGTGAACCTCGCTGGCGGCTTCCACCATGCCTTTCCCGACCATGCCGAAGGCTTCTGCTACGTGAACGACATGGCCGTGGCCATCCGCACAGTCCAGCGGCAGAGAAAAGGGGTGAAAGCCGCGATCATCGACTGCGATCTCCATCAGGGAAACGGCACCGCCTTTATCTTCAAGGACGACGAGAGCGTCTACACTTTTTCTATTCACCAGCGCGACCTCTATCCGCTCAAGGAAGACAGCAACTGGGACATCCACCTGAAAAACGGCGTGACGGATGAGGAATACCTCACCCATCTTGGAAAAGCAGTTCCGGCGATCCTGGAAAGGTTCAAGCCAGATTTGGTCCTCTATCAGGCAGGCGCCGACCCTTACGAGAACGATCAATTGGGTGATTTGCGGCTTACCATCGACGGGCTAAAGGGGCGCGACCAGCTCGTGTTTGGAGAATGCCAAAAGCGCGGCGTCCCCGTCGCCGCGTGCCTTGGCGGGGGCTATGCTTGGAACACCGACGACACCGTCACCATTCACGTGAACACCTGCCTTGCCGCCATCGAATGCTTCGGCTGATGCGGATGCCTTGTCCCAAGCGCAAGTATCACCAGAGAAGGGGGCGTTGATTATGGGGCTGAGCGGGGGAACATGGACAAAGCAACGCGGAGCGACCGAGGGGGAGCGCGAGCGAGGCTGCGGACGTCCGATTACAGACGGTACGACTCATGGCACAGGCCCATCTCCGCCAGAGGCGGATCAGCCTCAGGCTGAGGCTGCGAGCCGAGAGCGCGCTTCCCGAGGCCGCGGAGCGAAGAGACCCGCGAAGCCGCGAATTTTGGATGCTCTAGCCTCACCCGCGTTTTTTCCACCAGGCAGCGCTAAGAAACAAAACACATAAGAGCAGATAGCCCACGACAAACTCCGGCGCGGCGAGAAAGCCAAAGCGGCTCACCACACCTCCCGGAGTCAACTCATAGGCATGAATGATGCCGCTTGCCGAAAGAGCGGCCGCGGCCAGGGACCAGAGCGCCGCCCGCAAGAATTGTCTCTCGATTAAAAAGACCCCGATCGCCGCCAGGATCATGGAGCTAAAGACAAAGCCTCGCTCCAGCGCAATCATCCCGTGGATGGCGAGGTTCTGCGCAAACGGGGCAAGACCAGCCTGATAAAGGGAGCTTCCCGCCGCCCTGATTCCTGTCTCCACCATCATGAGTCCCCAAGCGGCCAAGGCCGGAAACAGCCCCAGGGCCACCGCCGGCGCGTGCTCTTTGGGCGTTTCCTGAAACGACTGGGCGACGATGACGATGCCGATGTAGAGCAGGATGCCGATGCCCGCCTCGAGCGGGATCAAGCGGAGAACGGCCTGAATCGTGCCCGTGAGGCAAATAAAAGTGATGAAGATGCCGTTTAAGGCCGAGTAGCCGGAGCGGGCCCCGAGCCTCTTCCACCCTGGATGGCCGATATAGATCGTGGTGGGAAAGGCGCTGCCAAAAAGAGCGGCGACGACCGAGCCCACCCCGTTGGCCAAAAGCGAGGGGAAGGCGCGGTAGCGGTCCCCGGCAGCTTCAGCGCTCTCGATATTCTGCAGCGACCCCACGACATTAAAGATCCCCATCGGGACGATCACGGAAAGGTACTTCAAGAACTCCGGCTGCCGGAGCGCTTCCCACAGCGGCCTGCCGGTGAACGCCGGCGTGAAAAAGGCTAACCCGGAGCCCCATGGCCCTTCCACCACCGCGCCGAGGCCCCAGGCAAGACTGGCTCCAAGGACAATCGCAACCAGACCTCCGGGAAGACCGAGCGGAAAACGCTGGCGTGAGAAATAGGCGAGGAGAATCAGGGCCAGGGGGAGTAGCGCGATCACAGGCTGGGCGAAAATCCTGAACGTGAAGTCCATGGCGATAAAGGTGACCGCGATGCCTGACAGCGCGGCCAGCAGAGCGGCGCGCGGCGTCATGCGGCGCACGGGCTCGGCAATAAAGGCGCCAGCCATTTCGATCACCCCGCTCAAAAGACAAGCAACGAGCCCCACCTGCCATGCCCAGATCGGGTCGTTGGTTTGCTGGTAGATGGGAAGCATGATGAAGAAGACGTAAGCGAACAAACTCACCGTATTGATGCCGTAAGGCAGCGCCGTCACATCTTCTCTTCCGCTCTCCCTCGCGAGGCGGCGCGCCTGCCAGGAGTAGAAAAAATTACCGACCAGGATCGAGATGGCGGCGCCGGGAAGAATCCGGCCGAAGATATAGGCGTCGGGTAAACGGATCAGCTCGCGGCAGAGACTCACGATCAAGATGAGCTGGATCAGGTTATCGATCATGAGACCGAAAAACCCGTCCAGATCTTTGCGCACAAACCAGGGATAGGTCGAGAGAGATGGGGGCATCGAAGCCGGCAAGCCCGTCGTCTGACTGAGTGGTGGAACTTTACCTTTCACGCCCTCCCGCTGTCAAATCCACAAGGCTCCCCGTTGAAATCCGATCGGCTCCCTCGGGGAGCGCGCTCTCGGCTGCGGCCGATGGGTCCGCGCCATGAGTCGTAGCGTTTGTAATCGGACGTCCGCAGCCTCGCTCGCCCCGTGGAGTGTGGTCTTGACCACGGGGGTGGTTCCTCGACCGTGCAGTTACTCAACGGGGCTCGCCAGTTACTCAACGGGGCTCGCGCTCCCCTCGGTCGCCGAAAAGAGACAGAAAGGGAGGAAAAGGGCTGAGCGGGCTCCCTGAGCGAAACATGGACGGAGCAGCGGGTACCGACCGAGGACTGCGCCGGATGAAAGCCGGAACTGACAGCTTTCGTGGGCTACCTCGCAGGGAATTCCGGAAGCTTCGTCCGAGCGGAGGCCCGGTGGGTCGCGTGGCGAAGTCCCGTGGAGCGAAGGGAGCCCCGAAGCCCTCTGCAGCGCCACGACCCCCGTAGCCATGGCGGGCTCAGGCCGGCTTGAAACTTCACCGCATGGGGGATAGAAATTAAACTTTGAACACGATGAAAACACTCCTCTACAGCCGCCTGGGAAACATGGATTACTTGACCGCCCTTGAGCTTCAGGAAAGGCTCCTTGAGCGCAAGCAGCGGGGGGGCTTTCCGGATATCCTTCTCGTCGTCGAGCATCCCCATGTCTTCACCATCGGCCGCAGCGGGAAAGATGCCCATGTGGTAAGCCCGGGAGGCGTTCCCGTTCACCGCACGAGCCGCGGCGGAGACGCCACCTACCACGGTCCGGGCCAACTGGTTGCCTACCCGATCGTGGATTTACGATCCAAATTGCGCAACGCGGTTCACCGTTATTTGTACTCCATCGAGGTCACCATCATTCAGACGCTGGCATGTTTCGGTCTTTCAGCCGAGAGAAAACCGCCCTGGACGGGTATCTGGATCGGTGACAAAAAGATCGCCTCCATTGGCGTCGCGGTCAAACGAAGCGTGAGCTACCACGGCTTGGCTCTCAACGTCAACACGGATCTCGGCTACTTCGAGCGCATCATCCCGTGCGGCCTGGCATGGGCCGAAATGACCTCGATGGTGAGAGAACTCGGCGCGGAGATTTCTTTGGCGCAGGTCCAAGAGGAATTTCTCCGCTGTTTCGCGAAACGGTTCGGCTATGCGGAGTTGAAAGAGGTATGCCCAGAACGCATCCAGACTGGCTCAAAGTCAAATTTCCCGGGAGCCCCAACTACCTCCATCTCAAGCACATCCTGAGGCAGCGCAGCCTCCACACGGTTTGTGAGGAGGCCCGCTGCCCGAATATCGGAGAGTGCTGGGGACACGGTACAGCTACGTTCCTGATCCTGGGTGACGTGTGCACGCGAGGCTGCCGCTTCTGCGCGATCAGCAAAGGCAAGCCGAATCTCCTCAATCCGGAAGAGCCGCGCAATGTAGCTCTGATGGTCAAAGAGCTGGGTCTCAAGCATATCGTGGTCACATCGGTCAACCGAGACGATCTCCCCGATGGCGGCTCGGCTCATTTCGCAAAGACCGTGTTTTGGATCAAAGTGCACAGTCCCGAGACTCGTGTCGAAGTCCTCATTCCCGACTTCAAGGGGGACGAGAAGGCCATCGAGACCGTCGTGCGCTCCGGCGTCCATATCCTGAACCATAACATGGAGACCGTCCCGCGCCTCTACAAAAGGGTGCGACCGGGCGCTGTCTATCAGCGGTCTCTTGATGTCCTCAGGAGCGCGAAAACGATGCGCCCCGACCTCCTCACCAAGTCAGGCTTGATGCTTGGGGTCGGCGAGACCCACGACGAGGTTATGACGACGCTCAAGGATCTGCGGGAGGTCGATTGCGATATCGTCACCTTGGGGCAGTACCTTCGACCCACTAAAGATCAGCTTCCCGTCGAGCGCTACGTTACCCCGGCCGAGTTCCAGGACTTAAAAACCGAGGCGCAAAGCATGGGCTTTCGCCACGTGGAATCAGGGCCCCTCGTGCGCAGCTCCTACCACGCCTGGAGCCATGTGAATTAACCCCGATCCGAAAATCTTTTTGGCAGGAATAATGCTCCAAGCCGCTCCGGATAACCCCCTCGCCCTCCTTGGAGGGAGAGGATCAAAGGTGAGGGTGGTGCGCATGCATTTTGCCCTCACCCTCGCCCTCTCCCGCGAGCGGGAGAGGGAAATTGGTGATGCGCCGTGCAAATTTATTTCGGATCAGGGTTAACTGATCCGCGTTGCCAAGATCGCGCATAACTTTAAAGCACGCACAATGACGATTGCACGCCTTTGCGCCCTTGCCTTCGCTTTGTTGGTCGTTCCGCCCTCACCGGTCTTTGGACAAGGCGGGAAATGGACGACACGCGCCCCCATGCTTTCGTCTCGAACCGAAGTGGCAGTAGTCGAACTGGGCGGTAAGATTTATGTAATCGGAGGGTTCGGTCAGGGCGGCGACTTGGTAGAGGAGTATGACCCGGCAGAAGATCGTTGGCGGAAGCTGGCCTCCCTCCCCCGCCCGTTGCACCACGTTGGCACCGCCGCCGTGGGTGGAAAAATCTACGTGATCGGCGGCTACGACGCCGGCTGGAAGCCTGTGGACACGGTCTATGAATACGATCCAAAGGGAAACCGCTGGAGCCAACGTGCCTCGATGCCCACGGCAAGAGGCGCCCTGGCTGTCGGTGTTATCGCAGGAAAGATTTACTCGGTCGGCGGGGTCGGATCGAATCGGCGAAACACCGCGGCGAACGAAGAATACGACCCTGCGGCGAACCGCTGGCGCAAACACGCTCGAATGGTGACGCTAAGAGATCATCTGGCCGTCGGGGTGGCAGGTGACAAGCTCTACGCGATCGGCGGAAGGGTCGACGGAAGCTACGCGAAAAACCTCGCGGTCAATGAAGAGTATAACCCAGCCTCTGATACCTGGCGTGCCCGCGCTCCCATGCCCACCGCCCGAAGCGGGATCGCTGCTGCGGTTCTAGGCGGGCGCATCTTTGTCTTTGGCGGCGAGGCTCCTTCCGGTACGTTCAATCAGACCGAGTCCTATAGCCCCGCGTCGGACACGTGGACCACGTGGAACCCGATGCCAACGGCCCGCCACGGCCTGGGCGCAGCCGCGCTGGGACAGAACATTTACGTCGTCTCTGGCGGTCCCACCCCCGGTGGCTCCTATTCTTCCGTAAACGAAGTCTTCACGCCCTAAGCAGGGGCGGAACGCAAACCACTCGTCGCCGAATCCAAGTGTCGGCCTACGAATGGGTGATTTGAGCGCCATGCCATTTATTTGGGGCATCTATCTAGACGAAAGCGCTCGTCAGACAGGGGACGGCGCGTTTGTTTGTCGGTTCTGCCGGGCGTGTGGTAACATCGTAACTTTGTGAGGTCATCCCAACTCCCCCTTTTCCCACCGGCGTTAATCCTTACAGCAATTCTTTGGCTTCCGCCCGCAGCATTTCTTTTGGCGCAAGAACCGCTATACGAACGGCGCACATTTACCGAATGGCAGAGCGACCTGAGAGATTTATCGCCCGAGGTACGACGCAAAGCCGTAGAAGCTCTCGGTTACTTCGGCGCTCCAGCAACTCCGCACCTGATCCGCATGGTCACAGACCCACATCCATTGGTGCGCGAAACCGCCGTCAAAGCCATGAGCAAAATCGGCGCCCCAGCAGTCCCGGTGTTGTCTCGAGTCATCGCCAACCACCAGGAAGACATCCGAATCGTGCTACACGCAATCCGCGTGGTGGGCGAGATCGGCCCGGGAGCTAAGGACGCGGTCCCGCAGCTTGTCCGAGCCCTGAAAATTAGGGATTTCGCCCCTGCTGCGGTAACGGCCATGAGCAAGATCGGACCGGCCGCAGCGGCGGAGCTCTCGGCTGCGCTCTTCGACGGCGACCCCCAGGTTCAATACTACGCTGCTTCAGCTTTGGCTAAGCTCGGGCCAGCGGGGGTGCCCGGGCTCGTGCGTGGCCTGAGAGCCGCCAACAAAGAGTTGCGATGGTCGGCTGCAAGTGCCCTGGGGGACATGGGGCCCGGCGCGAAGGACGCCGTTTCAGCACTGACAGAAGCGCTGAGCGACGCGGACTCATCTGTACGTTTGCGGGCAGCGACAGCCCTCGGCAAAGTCGGCGAAGCTGCGCAAAAGCTGGCCCCCGACTTGGTCAAAGCCGTCGAAGATCCGGATCCGGGCGTTAGGCAGGCGGTCATCACCTCCCTCGGCCAGATCCGTCCTGACCCCGGAATTGCGGTCCCTGTATTGGCGAAGAAATTGGACGACGTTAATCCCGAAGTGAGGGCAAGAGCAGCAGTCGCCCTCAAAGCCTTTGGACGGCAGGCTGCGAGCGCTGTACCCGGTCTGGTCCGGGCGATTCAAGACCCGCCTGTGCGGCTCGTGGCGATCGAAGCGATCGCCGCGATCGGGCCCGAAGCCAAAGCCGCCGTGCCTGAGCTGACAAAGCATTTAGCGACCGGCTACTATCAGTACGAAATATGGGCTGTCCTCGCCGCACTCGAAGCAATCGGACCAGCCGCCAAAGATGCCGTCCCCGCTTTAGTCAAGGTACTAGAGGACAGGGACTCTAAAGTTCGTACCAGGGCAGCCAACGTACTCGCCGGAATCGGCCCCGCGGCAAAGGACGCTGCGCCGGCACTGGCCCGGCGCGTCGCCGACACTAACCCCGAATCGCGTGAAAGCGCTTTGAAGGCACTCGCAAGCTTGGGGCCGGCCGCCGTAGGCGCAGTCCCTCAGCTCATCGGCGCGCTGCGCGAGAGCGATCCCCGCGTCCGGCAAAGTGCGGCAGCGACCCTGGCAGCGATCGGGCCTGGCGCCAAAGACGCCGTCCCTATGCTCTCGCTACTCTTAGGTGATTCCTCCGACAGCGTACGAGAGCGCGCGATCGGGGCTCTCGGGGCGATCGGACCCGCTGCCAAAGATGCCGCTCCCGCCCTGGTGCAGATCCTACGAGAATCCAAACACCGCTCCGATCGCTCCGCCGCTAAAGCACTGGGAAAGGTCGGGCCGGCCGCGGTTCCCGCCGTGGTTGCCGCTCTGGGAGAAAAAGAGCCCACCCACGTTCGGCTGCTCGCGGCAGAGGCCTTGGCGGAGATGGGTGCCGAAGCCAAGAGCGCCGTACCTCAGTTGGTACGTAGTCTCGATGATCGCGATCCCCACATACGATTTGCTGCGGTCAAGGTCCTCGCTCAAATCGGACCCGCTGCAAAGGAAGCTCTGCCGGCGCTCAAAAAGCTTGCAGCCGGCGACGCGCTGCTACGGGAGATCATCGAGGTCGCCATAAAAGAAATCGAAAGGTAAACGATTAAAGCCATTTTTTTATTTGTCGCTGCGGCGTGGCTGCTGCTTGGCAGCGCTGGACTCGGCGCGCAGCCGACAGCGCAAGAAATACGTTACGAGCAGCGGACGGCCCGCTGCTCTACCCGCCCTGACCAATGCAATGGCTGACGAAGATGCCCGTGTCCGGCGGGGGGCGACCCAGGCGCTGAGCAAAGTGGGCCCTGACGCGGCATCGATCTTGGGCCGGGCGATCGCGGATACAGACAAGGAGGTGCGGCGCAGGGCGATCCGCGGCTTGATTGAACTTGGACCCAAGGCTGTGAAGGCCACACCGTCGCTTGTATCCAAACTCAGCGATCCGGAGCTTCGCTACGCTGTGAGCACCGTTCTCTCCGCTATCGGCGCGCCCGCGGTTCCGGCGCTTACCGAAGCGCTGGCCCACGAAGACCCGCGGCTGCGGCGGGACGCAGCAGGAGCCCTCGCTAGGATCGGCCCGGCGGCGGCCCAGTCAGTGCTCCAAGCCGTGGAGCATGACGACCCCCGCGTGCGTGAAATTGCGGTCGGTACGCTCTACACACTCGCAGCGTCAAATCCACAGGCAGGTCCAGCTCTGATTAAGGCACTCACGGATTCCGACCATCAGGTGCGGCGCGCCGCAGCCTTGGGTTTAGGCCGGGTCAAGCCGGCATCGAAAGAGGCTGCGGCGGCGCTTGTTCGCGTGGTGGATGATCCCGTGCCTGATGTGCGCCAAGCTGCAATCCAGAGTTTGCGTATCCTGCGGCAGGATGCCAGTGTGGTGGTTCCGGCCTTGGTACAGAGGCTGATCGATGTTAACCCCGGTGTGCGCGAGAACGCGGCGAGCGCCCTGCGCACGTTCGGACCGGAGGCGAGCGGCGCAGTCGCCGCATTAACCAAAGCTCTAGAAGAAGACCATGACCG
>JACPAM010000211.1 GCA_016180805.1 Deltaproteobacteria bacterium
TCAAAGCCTGGGCGCGCTCCTCGAAATCGTCGCAGGACTCCGGTAGATAGAGCCACTTTAAGCCTTTTCCCCTTTTACGATCAGCGTCATTCCGTCGGCAGCCAAGACCCTCACGGGGCTCCCGGGGGGAACCGGCGGATCGCTCGACCGGACCTCCGCCTGCCAGAGTTCGCCGCGCACGCGCACGTAGCCGCGCGGGGAAAGCTCGTTGTAGGCTACGCCACGCGTGCCGATCAGTTGCTCTGCTCCGGTCTTCACCCCCGATTCGTAGGCAGTTCGCAGCAGGGGGTACATGACCAGATCCTTTGCGACCCAAAGAAGGAAAAGCCCTAGGGCGGTCCAACCGGGAATCCCGGCCCAATACCGCAGTCCGGTAAGGATGACCCCGACGAGCACCCATCCAGGAAGCTGGAACAGCAAATATTTTATTGGGGTCGACACCCAGCCCCTCCAACCTGCTGCTTATAACTTAAGCGCAGAAAATCGCAAATGGGCCATTCGGTCTTTTGACAATGATAGGCCTCAATGTTATAGAAAAAACTTGTCTTTTAAGGGATTTTGAGTCTGATGGCGTGGTTTGATCGTAGTCCTAGGAACAGCCGGAGCAGACCGTAGAAGCGGTGAACACGACCGATCCCACCCCAACTGAGCCCGCGGGCGAAGAGATCGTGGCTCACCTGTATAAAGGTAGCCGGGTGAGCGGTCAGTTGACCTTCCATGGTCCGGCGACGATTGACGGGACCGTAGAAGGAGAGGTCTTGTGCCACGGGATCTTGACCATCGGCGAGGAAGCGGAGGTGCGGGCCAAGATATCCGGTGAGGTCGTCATTATTCGGGGCAGGGTAGAGGGGGACGTGGCGGCCAAAAAGAAGGTGGAGCTGGAAAACCCGGCCCGGCTCGTGGGCAACATTCAGTCTCCCCGGCTGGTTGTCGCAGAGGGTGTACTGTTTGACGGTGATTGCTCCATGAGAGGGGCACGGGAGAAGGGTGAGGAGAAATAAACCGACGTTCACCGCTCATCTCATTACCACGTCCTAGCTTCATTCCCAGAAAACTTCCGCGGAAGGCTCGACGGCTCAGGCCTGGAGCTATCCATGGTCTGGGGGAAAGCTATGCGCGCGATCGAGCGCCGTGGCGCGGGTGATTTATGATTGCTTTAGATTATACCGTTGTCATCCAGATCATCGCTTTTCTCCTCCTGTGGCTTCTATTGAGTAAGCTCCTGTTCGGACCGTTTTTGGGTCTCGTGGAAGAACGGGAGCGGAGGACTGAGGGGAAGAAGAGGGAAGCCGCCACTCTCTCTGCGGAAGGAGAAGGGCTGCGCTCGGAGTACGAGCGGTCAATCGAGAACGCCAAGGAGGAGGGCCGCAAGCTGCGCGAGGCGTTGCTCGAGCAGGGACGAGAGGCACACGAGCGGCTTTTGGCTGAGGCCCGGGAGGGATCGACGAAGCTCGTTCAGACCGTGCGGGAGGAGCTGCAGCGGGCCATGCAGCGCGAGCGCGAGTTGGTGGGGCGCGAGGCCGAAGCGATCGCCCGGCAAATCGCGGAGAAAGTCCTCGGGCGGAGGGTCGGATGAAACTTCTGGTAGGCCTGTGGATCACCGAGGTTTGGGCGGCGGGTTCTGGGGCCGAAGAGGCCCATGGGGTGTCGTGGTTTCAGCTCATCTTTCCACTCGTCAACTTCCTTATTTTCGCTTACCTGGTCAAACGCTACCTGCTCCCCGTGCTGCGAAATTATCTGAGCGAGCGCCGGGGGCGGATCGTAAGCGCGGTGAGGGAAGCCGAACAGGAGCGTGCGCGCGCCGAGGCGATGGTCCAGGATTATCGGGGCCGGCTGGCGGGTCTCGAGGCGGAAGCCCGGGAGCTGCGCGAAACTCTCCGGCAGGAAGGCGAGCGGCTGCGGGCGAAGCTCGTAGCGGAGGCCGGGGAGTTGGCGGCCAAGATCAAGGCCGATGCCGGTTTTCTTGCGGAACAGGAAGTGAAAGCCGGACGCCAGCAGCTCCGCTCGGAGCTGGCGGCGCTCGCGCAGCAGCAGGCCGCCGAACTGCTCCGGCGCCACCTATCCCCTCAAGATCAGCGGCGTCTGGTCGAAGAATTTGTGCACGGGGTAGAAGAGGCTCGATGATCGAAGGAAGCTTAAGTCGCCGGTACGCAAAGGCGCTTGTCCAGTTGGCCGTCGAAGCGGGACGGGAAGACGAGGGGGACCAGGAAATCGGGCGATTTGCCGCCGTCTACAGTGGCTCGCCGCTCAACCGGGTGATCGGTAACCGGGCTCTGGCTGCGCGAAGCCGCAAGACCGTGGCCATTCGGGTGGCCCAGGCTCTCGAACTCTCCTCCCTGACCACGCGCTTTTTATCCCTTTTAATCGACCGCGATCGCATAGCCCTTCTGCCTTCGATCGCTGCTCGTTACCGGCGTTTGCTGGACGAGGCGAAAGGTCGAGTGGAGGCCCGGGTCGTCGGGGCGGGCCCGCTGGATTCGGAGATGATCGGGCAATTGCGCGCGGCGCTGGAGAGGATTTCCAGCAAAAAGGTGGTCCTGCACGAAGAGAGCGAGCCGGGGCTTATCGGCGGCGTGCTGATTGAGTTGGAAGGCAAGATCTACGACGGCAGCGTGCGCGCCCAGCTAGAAAAGATGAAGGCGCTGATCGAGCGCGGTTACTGAAGGCTTCGACCTGGGCTCGTTCGACTGAGGCTCACGACCGAAGTCAGCCGAAGGAGGTAGAAGCAATGGAGATCGGCACAGCGGAGATTAGCCGAATCATCAAAGAGCAGATTCGGGATTACGACAAGGCGGTGGAGGTCCAGGAGGTCGGCACCGTGCTCTCGACCGGAGACGGGATCGCCCGTATCTACGGGCTCGACCGCGTGGGCGCCGGAGAGTTGCTCGAGTTTCCCCACGGCATCTACGGTGTCGCCCTGAACCTCGAGGAGGACAACGTCGGCGCCGCTCTCTTTGGTGAGACGCACATGATCAAAGAGGGGGACACGGTTAAGCGCACGGGAAGGATCGCCGAGGTGCCGGTCGGAAAGGCCCTGGTAGGCCGGGTGGTCAATGCCTTGGGCGAGCCGATCGACGGGCGCGGACCCATTGAAGTTAAGGAGCGCAGGAGAATCGAGCTCAAGGCTCCAGGGATCATCGCGCGCCAGCCCGTCAAGGAGCCGCTCCAGACCGGTCTCAAAGCCATCGACGCCATGATTCCGATCGGCCGGGGCCAGCGCGAGCTCATCATCGGGGACCGACAGACAGGCAAAACCGCTCTGGTGATCGACACCATCATCAACCAAAAGGGCGGTAACGCCATCTGCATCTATGTGGCGATTGGACAGAAGCGTTCCACTGTAGCGCAGGTGGTGGATCGGCTGCGGCAGCACGGGGCCATGGACTATACGATCGTTGTTTCCGCCACGGCCTCCGAGTCCGCGCCGCTTCAGTTCATCGCCCCTTATACGGGCTGCACGATCGGGGAGCATATCCGCGACAGCGGCGGCCATGCCCTGGTTATCTACGATGACCTTTCGAAACACGCCGTGGCTTACCGCCAGCTCTCGCTGCTCCTGCGCCGGCCGCCGGGGCGGGAGGCCTTTCCCGGGGATGTCTTCTACCTCCACTCGCGCCTGCTTGAGCGGGCGGCTAAGATGAGCGACGCCCGTGGGGGCGGCTCGCTCACGGCGCTTCCCATCATCGAGACGCAGGCGGGCGACGTCTCGGCCTATATCCCGACCAACGTGATCTCGATTACCGATGGGCAGATCTACCTCGAAAGCGATCTCTTTTATTCCGGCGTTCGGCCGGCGATCAACGTCGGCCTTTCGGTCTCGCGGGTCGGCGGCGCCGCCCAAATCAAAGGGATGAAGCAAGTTGCCGGAAGCCTTCGCCTCGACCTCGCCCAATACCGGGAGATGGCGGCCTTCGCCCAGTTCGGTTCGGACCTGGACCCGACCACGCAGCGGCAGCTCGCACGGGGGAGCCGCTTGGTGGAGATTCTCAAGCAGGACCAGTATGCCCCCCTGCCGGTGGAAAGGCAGATCCTCATCATCTACGCAGGGACCAACGGCTTTGTCGATCATCTGCCGATCTCCGCGCTCAAAAAGTACGAGGGCGAGCTTAACGCCTTCCTTGATTCCAGGTATCCGGAGCTCCTTTCGGAGATCGTGAAGAAGCGCGAGCTCAATGACGAGCTGCGCGGCAAGATCAACAAAGTCCTGGAGGAGTTCAACGCGAGCTTCAAAGAATAGGATTGAGGATTGAACGAATTGAACTACTTGAACCGTTTAAACTGTTTAAATCGTTCAACCCGTTCAAAACGTTTAAGTCTGATTGAGTGATGGCCACGCTTAAGGCGATACGGAAGCGGATCACCTCGATCCGCAACACGCAGCAGATCACCAAGGCGATGAAAATGGTCTCCGCCGCGAAACTCCGGCGCTCCCAGGAGGCGGTGATGCAGGCCCGCCCGTACGCGGAGAAAGTTGCCGCTCTGCTTCGAAACCTTTCCGCTCGGGTCTCCAAAGAAGCCCATCCCTTGCTCACGGAGCGGGAAGAGAAGCGGGTGGACCTGTGGCTGCTCACGGCGGATCGGGGGCTCTGCGGCGGCTATAACGCGAATTTGATTCGGGCAGCGGAAACGTTCTTGCGCACCCATCGGGGCCAGAAAGAGATCCACCTGGCTGTAGTCGGGCGCAAAGGGGTCGATTACTTCCGCCGCCGCCGGGTGGAACTTGCCGCGCGCTACCTGAATGCCTGGGGAAGACCGATGGGGGAGTTCGCGGTCGAGATCGCGGAAAAAATGATCGGCCGTTTTATCCGGGGCGAAACCGACGCCGCTTATATTCTCTACAGCCGCTTCCGCTCGGCTCTCTCCCAGGTGCCGACGCTGGAGAAGCTTCTTCCGGTGGCCGGGGCGGGGGCTGAAACCGAAAAGATTACCATCGAGTATCTCTTCGAGCCGGACGTGAAGACGCTGCTCGCCAATCTCCTGCCTAAAGTTGTCGAGGTCGCCGTATACCGGTCGCTTCTGGAAGCGGTGGCGAGCGAGCATGGCGCGCGCATGACCGCGATGGATTCGGCGACGACAAACGCGGCCGATATGATCAGTCGGCTTACGCTCCAGATGAACCGTGCGCGCCAGGCCTCGATCACCAAGGAGCTCATGGAGATCGTCTCCACCGCCGAGGCATTGAAGTGAGGAATGGTCATGAAACAGGTTTCGCCCTTGCATATGAAAGGCCCGAGCCGCCGCCTCCAGCAGCACACTTTCCCTTTGAAGCCCGAGGGGGACGAGGAGGAAGGCCGCGACCGAGGGGAGCGCGAGCGAGGCTGCGGACGTCCGATTACAGACAGCGCGACTCATGGCACGAACCCATCGGCCGCAGCCGAGAGCGCGCTTCCCGAGGGAGCTTAGTCCATCGGCCGCGGCCTGATGGCTCGGCCCCCGAGGAGCTTTCGAGGGAATACGGAGGTCATGAATCTATGAGACCGGGAAAGATCACGCAGGTTTTGGGGGCGGTCGTGGACGTGGAGTTTTCCGACGGCGCGGTTCCCTCGATCTACAACGCGCTTCGAATCACGAACCCCGCCATCAGTGACGAGCAGTGGAACCTGGTCGTCGAGGTGGCGCAGCACTTGGGGGAGAACACGGTTCGCTGCATCGCGATGGATAGCACTGACGGGCTGGTGCGGGGGATGGAGGTCATGGACACCGGGGAGGGGATCACCGTGCCGGTCGGGCCCGAAACCCTGGGCCGGGTCCTCAACGTGATCGGCGAGCCCGTGGATGAAGGTCCGCCTATCAATGCCAAGAAACGCCTTCCAATCCATCGTCCCACGCCGGAGTTTGTCGATCAGGAAACCAAGGTTCAGGCCTTCGAGACCGGCATCAAAGTGGTCGATCTGCTCGCACCTTACGCGAGAGGCGGAAAGATCGGGCTCTTCGGCGGGGCGGGCGTGGGCAAGACGGTCATTTTGATGGAGCTCATCCACAACGTCGCGATGAAGCATGGCGGCTACTCCGTCTTTGGTGGGGTCGGGGAGAGAACGCGCGAGGGCAACGACCTCTACCTGGAGATGAAGGAATCAGGCGTCATCAGCAAGGCGGCCCTGGTCTATGGGCAGATGAACGAGCCGCCGGGAGCGCGCGCGCGGGTTGGTCTCTCGGCCCTCACCCTTGCCGAGTACTTTCGCGACGAGGAAGGGAAAGACGTGCTGCTCTTCATCGACAACATCTTTCGTTTCACCCAGGCGAACTCCGAGGTTTCGACCCTGCTCGGCCGCATGCCTTCGGCCGTCGGTTACCAGCCGACGCTCGCTACCGACTTGGGCGAGCTGCAAGAGAGGATTACCTCGACGCGCAAGGGCTCGATCACGTCCGTCCAGGCGATTTACGTTCCGGCCGATGACCTGACCGACCCGGCGCCGGCCACGACCTTCGCCCATCTCGACGCGACTACGGTGCTCTCGCGCCAGATCGCCGAGCTGGGCATCTATCCGGCGGTGGACCCGCTCGATTCGACCTCGCGCATCCTCGATCCGCGCGTGGTCGGCGAGGAGCACTATCTCGCGGCGCGCCAAGTCCAGATGATTCTGCAGCGCTATAAGGACCTGCAGGACATCATTGCGATCCTCGGGATGGACGAGCTCTCGGAGGACGATAAGCTTACGGTGGCGCGCGCACGCAAGATCCAGCGCTTCCTCTCCCAGCCCTTCCATGTCGCCGAAGCCTTCACGGGCACGCCCGGGGTTTACGTGGAGCTCAAGGACACGATCAAAGGGTTTAAGGAGATCGTCGAGGGCAAGCACGACGATATTCCGGAGCAGGCCTTTTACATGGTCGGGACGATCGAGCAGGCGCTGGAGAAGGCCAAACGATTGGCCGCAGACTAGTTGGTCAATAGTCAATCGTGAATAGTCAATAGGGAAAAGCACGGTGAGATGTACATAGAGACAACTCTTTGGAACGCGGCACTCCAACTAATGACCGTTGACCAATAACCATATTGACTAAGACATGGCAGAGAAAATCACGCTGAGATTAGTCACTCCGAGCCGTCTCCTTCTCGACGAGGAGGTGGATGAGGTGACCGCGCCCGGGGCCTTGGGCCAGTTCGGGGTTTTGCCCAGGCACATTACGTTCTTGACCCTGCTGGAGCCGGGCGAGATGAGCTACAAGCAAGGCGACCGGAGATACCGTCTGGCCATCACCGGGGGCTATGCGGAGGTGCTGGACGACGTCATGACGGTTCTGGCCGACGCCGCCGAGTATGCCGATGAGATCGATGTGGAGCGCGCCCGCGGCGCCAAGGAAAGAGCGGAAAAGCGGATGGCCGAGCTTGGTCCGGAGCACGAGAATTTTCCGGCGGCCGAGGCTTCCCTGCGCCGCGCGCAGGCGAGGCTTGAGGTGGCAAGCCAACGAGATCATCGATAGAATAATAATGAGAAGCTTTCGAGGGAATTTTAGGAGGGATGAGAATGGCTAAAGCGGCTAAGACGGTTCGCCAGATGTGGAGCAAGACCTTTACCTATGATCTTTGGATGGAGTCGATCGGGATTCCCATCCACAAGGGCTATTACATCGAGGACCTGCGCACGCTGGAGCTGGCCTGGTGGGAGGAGCGGCAGTGCAAGGCCGCATTCTTCCAGTTGATGGGACAGGAAGGGGTAAGCTCGGCGCGCGTGACGGAGATCCCGCCGGGCAAAACCGTGCCGCCGCTCAAGTTCGCTCTCGATGAGCTCGTCTACGTGGCCGAAGGACGAGGACTCACCACTGTTTGGCGGAGAGAAGGCGGTGCGAAGAAGAGCTTCGAATGGCAGAGCCACAGCTTATTCCTCATCCCCCACAACTACTATCACCAGCTCAGCAATATGCAGGGTGACAAGCCGGTTCGTCTGCTCCATTACAGCTATCTTCCCCTTGCGATGTCGGCCATTCAGGATCCGGATTTCTTCTTCAAGAACCCTTACGAGACTCCGGATCTGATGCCGGGCGGGAACGGTGATTTCTACTCCGAGGCGAAACTGGTTCAGGGAGGGGGAGACGAGTTTTTGGGACTGCGCGCCTTTTGGTATGGGAATTTTTTTCCGGATATGCGGGCGTGGGATAAGCTCGACGCGAACCGCAAACGTGGCGCCGGGGGCAAGAGCGTCTTCATCCAGTTCCCGGACTCGGAGCTATCCGCGCACATGTCGGTCTTTGCCGCCCAGACCTATAAGAAGGCCCACCGGCACGGCCCGGGACGCGTGATCGTCATCCCTGCGGGGGAGGGTTATTCGATCATGTGGGAGGAGGGGAAGGAAAAGATCGTGGTTCCGTGGCATGAGTGCAGTGTCTTCGTGCCGCCGAACCGCTGGTTCCATCAACACTTCAACGCCGGTGGCCAGCCGGCCCGCTATCTCGCGCTCCATCCGCCGATGCAGTTCCACGGCCATGCTGAAAAGGTCGAGGACCGGGCGAAGGACCAGATCGAGTATCCGAATGAAGACCCGTGGATCCGGCAGAAATTCGAAGCGGAGCTGGCCAAGCGGGGATTGAAGTCCCTGATGCCGGACCAGGCCTATACGGATCCCGATTATGAGTGGTCCAAAGCGATGGGGAAGCAATGAGGCAAAGCGATGCACGACGACCACGATCACGGTCATGACCACGAGCACGGCGACCCTCTGGAGATCGGGCCGAACGACCTGATCGAGGACGTCGAGGGCCTGGAGATGTTCTCGCTCAAAAGCGTGGGCATCGACATCGGCTCATCCACCTCCCACCTGGTCTTCTCGCATTTGACGCTCAGGCGCGAAGGGGCAGCGCTGTCCGCGCGGTTCAAGGTCACCGACCGGGAGGTGCTCTACCGCTCGCCGATCATGTTGACCCCGTACATCTCCGGGACCCTGATCGACACCGATAAAGTCAAGGAGTTCATTCACGAGGCCTATCGGGCGGCCGGCTTCACCTCCCAGGACATCGACACCGGCGCCGTGGTCATCACGGGGGAGGCACTGAAAAAAGAGAACGCCCGGCCCATCGTGGAGTTCTTCGCCAAGGACGCGGGCAAGTTCATCTGCGCCTCCGCCGGCCCCAACCACGAGGCGCTGCTTGCCGCCTACGGCTCCGGCGCCGTGGAGATCTCGCGCAGCGAGAAGGCGTGTGTCTTGAATGTGGATATGGGCGGGGGAACCACCAAGTTTTCTCTGATCCTGCATGGGATGGTGACCCAGACCGCCTCGATCAACATCGGCGCCCGGCTTATCGCCTTCGACGATGACGACGCCGTGACCCGAATCGAGAGGCCGGGCAGGGTGCTGATGAAGGAATTGGGCTACCGCGTCGAGCTGGGCAAAAAACTCAGCAAGAAGCAGAAGGAGGAATTTGCGGCGCTGATGGCCAATCTCATCTTCGAGCTTATAGAAGGCGCTCCGCAATCGGAGCTCGGCCGCGGTTTGCTGATCACCGACCCGTTTCACGGCTACCGCGGGCTTGATCAGATCGACTGCATCGTTTTCTCCGGCGGGGTATCCGAGCACATCTATGATCACGATCGCACGGCCTACGGCGACGTCGGGCCACTTTTGGGCAAGTGCGTTAGGGAGCGGTTAAAGAGGCTTTCCAAGAGAGACCTCTTACGCGAGCCCGCTGAGGGTATCCGCGCGACCGTGATCGGCGCCGGCGAGTACACGATTCAGGCAAGCGGCAATACGAGCTATATCTCGAACCTCGACGTCCTTCCGGTCTTTGGGCTCAAGGTGGTTCGCGCCGCGCTCAACCGGAGCCATTCCGTAGAGGATGCGCTTAAAAAAGCGCTGGCGAAATTCGACTTGTCCCGTTTCACCTCCGGGCTTGCGCTGGCGCTCTCTCTCGACGAGACGCCCGATTACGCCTCGGTCAGGAGAGTGGCCGATGGGATCAGCGCTTTTTTACAAAGCTCGGATGACCCCAAGACCCCGCTCTATCTCGCTCTGGACCTGGATGTGGCCAAGTCTCTGGGCGGCATCCTCAAGGAGGAAGTCGGGCTCGGTCGCGAGGTGATCGCGGTGGACGGGATCGAGGTCGGTGATCTCGACTACATCGATATCGGGGTTCCGATGGGAATCACCGAGGTCATCCCGGTGACCGTCAAATCTCTGATGTTTCCGTCCAGCGACCTGCGCTAGCCATGGACCGAAGCCCATGGTTGAGTACTTCTCCCTCCAGGCCGCTCTCTGCTTCGCCGCTTCTCACATCTTTATTCGCCGGGGCTTAGTCACCTCGGATGCGTTCACGTGCTCGTTCATCTCTCTGGGGATGACGGCACTCACGCTGTGGCTCCTGACAGCTTTTTTCCTCCCCCTATCGAGCTTTTGGACTCCCACCGTCGGATACTTCATCGCCGCCGGCATCTTCGCGCCGGCGCTGGGGCGAATCTTTACCTACATGGGGATCGAGCGGATCGGCGTGTCTCGCTCCGTGCCGGTCTCCAATTCTTCTCCGTTAGTTGCTTCAATCATCGCGGTTTTGGTTGTGGAGGAGATCTGGACGGCGCTCAATTTTCTCGGCACGACGCTGGTCGTTCTCGGCGTCGTCATCCTCTCGCGCTCTGGAGCGGGGGAAGCCGAGTGGCGCAAGATCGACATGATCTATCCGATCCTGGCCTCCCTGTCCTTCGGCATCTCGGCGAACCTGCGCAAGCTCGGCTTGCTCGCGGAAAACGTCCCGCTTATGGCCGCGACAGTGACCTCCACGACCGGCTTTCTCTTCGCCGTGGCGTTGCTGCAAACGCGCGGGGGTTTTCGCTCGCTCGTGCTCGCGCCCAGCGGTTGCGCGTGGTTTTTCGCGGCCGGGCTCGGTAATACGGCGGCCATGATTTCGGTCTTTTACGCGCTGAGCCTGGGTAGGGTCGTCATCGTCGAGCCGCTGGTCGCCGCCAATCCGGTCCTTTCGATCCTGCTCTCCGCGATTTTCCTAAAAGACCTCGAGGTGATCACGCCCCGCGTTCTGGTCGGAGCGGCGTTGACCGTGGTGGGAACGGTTCTGGTCGCCGTGTCGTAATCGACGGGTCCGTCGTTTACCTGGTATCGAGGTTGCCCTTGACGGTAAGAGACCCTTCGAGTATAGGTGACTTGAATTAGTGCTTCTCAGGAAACCTAATACGAACGAAATAAAAATGGTTACAACTTCTCCTCTGATCCGACAACAGCTCCCGAAGGGGGCGAGACTGAAGGGCGCAGACGTGCCTGTTCGCGACCGAGGGGAGCGCGAGCGAGGCTGCGGACGTCCTCGTTTATATTAGATAAGGAGGAAACCGTCGTGAGAGGAACATTTTTGCTCGGCCTGGGCTTTTTCCTGCTAACCTTTGGTTTGTCGCCAAGCGCATCAGCGGACGTGGCAGGCGCCAAAAAAGAAGGCAAGGTCGTGGTTTATGGTTCCCTCGAGACCGGCACCGTGAATATCCTTAAGAAGGCGTTTAAGGAAAGGTACGGTGTCGATCTCGAATATTGGTGGAGCTCATCGACCAAGATCACGGATCGAATCACGACCGAGTTTCGGGCGGGCAAGCAGCTCTTCGACGTGACGCTCAATCATCGGCCTTTGCTCAAGATCATGAAAAAGGAGGGGATCGTTGGAACCCTAAGCTCTCCCGCCTTCAAGTTCTTCCCCCCCGAATTGGTGGATCCTGAAGTAGGACCTGCCTACCGGCATGTCATCATCGGCATTCTATACAATCAAGCCTATATTAAGGATGAGCAGGCGCCAAAATCATACGAAGACATCCTCAATCCTAAGTGGAAGGGGAAGTTCGTGATGGCCGATCCAACTCGGCACACGACGACAATTCAGTGGCTTGCGAACTTTCATAAGATCATGGGAAAGGAAAGGGCAGATCGTTTCATCAAGGGCTTGGGGGCCCAGAAGCCCGTTCTGGTCGACTCGATCACTCCAGCGGCGCAAAAAATTCTCACTGGAGAAGTTCCCATAGGATTCACTTTTACCAAGTACATCGTCATTTACGGCAAAGAGGGCGCCAAGTTAGACTACGTCAAGGTCGATAAGATGCTGGGTGACGGGCAGTACATGGGCGTGAGCTCCAAGCCCCCCCATCCCAACGCCGCCCAGCTTTTTATCGATTACTTCCTGTCGGAAGAGGCCATGAAGGTCCTCGCCGATGTGGGTGAGACCGTAACCCGTAGGGGAGTTTATCCTGCGCTCAAGGATGCTGATAAGATCAAGTTTGTCGAGTTCGATGAACTCGATGAGAAAGGCTTTGCCGAGAAGACGCAGGAATACCGCAAGATCTTCTTCCAGTGAAGGGAGCCGTCGGATTCCTCGGGCAGCCCGTTTACTTGCTCTTTGCTGTCAGCGGGATTGCTCTCGCTTTTCTCAGTCTTTATCCCACGTTCTTTCTTTTTTACGGGAGTCTTCGGAGCACACCCATCGGCGTCCCGGGTGAGTTTACCTGGTCGAACTATATCCGGGTCTACAGCGACCCGGAGACGTATCAGCTGCTCGCCAATACGCTCTTGTTCGCGGCCGGCGCATCCGGGCTCTCGGTCCTTTTAGCCCTTGTCCTGGCCTGGATCACGGTGCGTACGAATGCCCCGTTTCGGCGGATGCTAGAGCTGACAGCCGTTGTGCCCAACATTATGCCGTCCTTGCTGGTCGCTATTTCTTGGGTGTTGCTGTTGAACCCGACGAACGGCATTGTGAACGAGTTTTCACGGGCCACTCTCGGCATCGCGCCGTTTAACGTTTATGGTCTCCCCGGGTTGATCTATGTCGAGGCCCTTGTGTTGACTCCCCTGGCGTTTTTGATTATCGCTGCGGCCTTGCGCGGAATGGATCCGTCGCTGGAAGAGTCGGCCAAAACGCTTGGGTCAGGTGAGGCGGGAGTGGCTGTGCGGATCACGTTTCCATTAATTCGACCGGCTATTCTCGCGGCCGCTTCGCTGAACTTTGTCAGGGCGGCGGAGACCTTCGATACCCCCGCGATCATTGCCTTGCCGGCGCGGATTGAGGTTTTTACGACCAAGATCTTTCGGGAGGCGATTGGCTCTTTCCCGGCAAACCATAATCTCGCCGCGACTTATGGTGTCGGCCTTCTCACGTTAACCTTGTTTTTTGTCTACCTTTACCGGCGACTGACATCGCAGGTGGAAAGGTACGCGACGGTGACCGGCAAGGGATTTAGGCCCAATCTTATAGATCTGCGGGGCTGGAGGTACCCAGCGTCTCTTGCCGCCCTTCTCATCCTTGTCCTGATGGTCATTCTTCCCATCCTCACTCTCTTTCTCGTCTCGATCATGCCCTACTACCAGACGCCTAAGTGGCATATTCTCCAGAACCTGACCACCAGGCATTACGTCAGTTTGCTCCAGGACGACAGGATTTCCCGCGCGTTTCAGAATAGTCTTTTCTTGGCAGTAGTCGGGGCCACACTTTGTATCTTCTTTGCGGCCATCATCTCTTACCTCACCGTCAAGACGAAGATAGTGGGCCGCGGTTTGCTAGACAGCCTGGCGTTTATCCCGTGGGCCTTCCCTGGGGCCGCCCTCGCCATCGGTATTTTATGGGCGTATATCAACTTCCCGATTCCGATTTATGCGACGGTTTGGATTCTCATGGTCGCCTACGTTACGAGATTCTTGCCTTACGGGCTTCGCTCGGTGAGCAGCACGATCATCCAAATTCAAGCGGATCTAGAAGAGGCCTCCGCCACGTGCGGGGCGGGATTTTTCGCAACTCTGCGCCGTATTCTCATCCCGCTCATGCGGCCGGGGATGGTGGCTGGATGGGTCATCCTGGCGACGTTTTTTGTGCGGGAGTTCAGCTGCTCGATTTTTCTGTATAGCCCGGGGGCGGAGCCTTTGGGACCGCTGCTCTATTTCTACTACCAGGAAGGCTCCTTTGGCGCGATGGCGGGGGTAGGAGTCCTCATCACGCTGTTGTCGGTGTTGATGGTGATCGGGGCTCGGGCATTTACTCGGGCAGAGATTGCGGGATAAGGAGCGCAAAGAGGCGTAGAAACGCAATAGAATTGGAGGGTGAATATGCCAGTTAAAGTGATGCGGATCGAAGACGCCCCGGTAAAGATTATGCGCTGGAACCGGGGGAAGACATTGAGACTGGTCGATGAAGCAGATGGCGCCAAGAACGTGGACGTCCATATCAATCTGATCAACATCGACTCGGGTCCGGGGCCGACGCACTACCACGCGAAGGCCGAGAATATCTACATCGTGCTCGAAGGAAACGTGCGAGCCATCGTGGAGGGGAAGGAGTATCGCTTGGGGCCAGGGGACGTGGCCTTCATTCCACCGGGAGTCCGGCACGCGGCCGGAAACTGCGGCGACACCGTGGCGCGCGTGATTGAGATCTATGCGCCGGCGGGGCAGGATTTCCATATTGTCGACGGCGAAGAGAAGAACTAATGCAAAGGTATTTAGGGACGTTGCATGGATCCCTGCGCGATGTCGGGTTCCGAAGGGGGCGAGACTGAAGGACGCAGACGTGCTTGTTCGCGACCGAGAGGAGCGCGAGCGAGGCTGCGGACGTCCGATTACAAACGGCAGTCTATCGGCTGCGGCCGGAAGGCTTGCCCCCTGAGGAAACGTGACATAACACGAGTTAAGTCGTTTGTATTAGGTAAGGTCCAAACAGAAAAGGGTAAAGCGCTATGGCGGATTATGACGTTGGTTTTCGCGGCGGACGGGTCTTTGTCGGGCGCGATTTGCTGGACGTCGATCTCTACACGCAAGGAGAATCGATTGCGCTTCTGTCCCAGCCAGGGGAGAGGCAAAACACCAAGCGTACTATCGATGTCACGGGGAGGATCATCCTTCCGGGGATCATCGACCTGCACGCGCACACCCGTGATCCGGGTTACACGCACAAGGAGGATTTTTTCACGGTCTCGCAGGCGGCTGCGGCAGGCGGGGTGACCACCTGGGTGGATATGCCTAACGTCGAGCCCCCGACGACCACGGTTGGGCTGTTCGAGGAGAAGCGCGCGCGCGCTGCACAGACATCGCTCGTGGATTTCGGCCATTTCGCCTCCGGCGTAAATCTTGAAGAGATCCCCAAGCTTGCCGCCGCAGGGGTCACTGGGTTTAAGATTTTTCAGGTCTCCGGCGCCTATCCCCATGACCCGCGACTGGCATTGAACGACGAAGGGAAGCTCCTTGAGCGGTTTCGCGAGATCGCAAAAACCGGGCTTCCCTGCGTGGTCCATCCGTTCAATCAATCCCTGTTCGATTTTTTCTCAGCACAGGCCTTCGCTCAGGGCAAGCCCAGAAATCACGTGACCTTTGCGGAGATCTACACCCGGGAGGTCGTCTGGGAAAGCGCGATTACCAGCTTGCTATCGCTGCAGCGGGAGTCGGGGGTGCGGCTTCATGTGGTGCATACCCATTCGGCGCGCAGCCTGCGGCTGCTGCGCCATGCCAAAAGCACGGGGCAGAACGTGACGGTCGAGATCGATCCGAAATATTTTCATTTGGGCAAAGCCGATCTCGAAGAGAAAGGGCCCCAGGTTTGTCCGGCGGGTTTTGTGGTCGAAGACAAAGAACGGATGGAGGAGATCTGGCGCTCTTTTCGCGACGGGACCATCGACTCTATTGGATCCGATCATGCCCCCCATACGAAAGAGGAGGTGGAGAAGCAGCGGATCGATGCTTGGGGGGCGGCCATGGGAAATCCCCAGTACGACCATTACCTTTCGGTTTTTCTGAACGACATGCATCAAAACAAATTAAGCCTGGTGAACCTCGTCTGCTGCTTTTCCGAAAATCCCGCTCGCATCCTGGGCATTTACCCCCGCAAGGGGGCGCTTCTCCCGGGATCCGATGCGGATCTCGTCGTCGTCGATTTTGATCGGGAACGAGTTCTGAGCAATGAGGGGCTTTATACCAAGGTGCAGTGGAGCCCTTATGCCGGGTGGAAGGTGAAGGGAATGCCGGTTCTGACGATGGTGCGCGGAAAAATCGTGGCCGAAAACGGTAAGGTCGTCGGCGGACCGGGCTATGGGAAGTATATCGCCGGTGTTCCTCAAAGACTCCAGTGAAAAATGAAGATTGCAAACTGCAAATTGCAAAATTGCTCACGGATTTCATTTTGCACTTTTCAATTTGAACTCTGCATTTTGCATTGAGGCGAAGCAGGATGTCTTAGGAGAAAAAAATGGTGCAGATGAAGTTCGGAGTTCTTCTTCCCCACTTCGGCCGCGAGGCGACGCCTTCCCGTCTCGTCGACGGCTCGCGGATGTGCGAGGAGCTGGGATTCGATTCCGTCTGGGTCCGCGACCATCTCTTATGGCATCCCCACGGAATGGAGCGGGCAGGTCTCAAGTTCGTGGAGCCGTTCATTACCCTGGCCGCGATTGCCGCGGTAACAAAGAAGATCATCCTCGGAACTGCGGTGCTCATCCCTGTTCGTTGGCCGCTTAAACTGGCGCAGAACCTGGCGAGCCTTTCTTACATCGCCGGCGGGCGGGTCATCGCCGGCGTGGGATTGGGCAGCACCCCGGAGGAATTGGCAGCCGGAGGGCTGCGCGGTGAGGACCGGGTCCAGATCCTGCGCGAGACCGTGGAGATTCTCCGGCTAATCTGGAAAGAGAACAACGCCTCGTATAAGGGAAAGATCTTTTCGTTCGAAAATGTCACGATCGAGCCCAAGCCGGTCGAGCCCATTCCTATTTTTTATGGTGGGGGCACGAGGGCATCTGTCCGGCGTGTGGCCGAGTATTGCGATGGGTGGATTCTCGGGCGAGTTCCCATGGCGACGTTCGATGATCGCCTGAAATACCTCCGCCAGCTAACCGACAGAGATATCGTGCTCGGCAACATACCGATCGTGCGGATCGATAA
>JACPAM010000330.1 GCA_016180805.1 Deltaproteobacteria bacterium
CGCGGGGACCAGCGCCCTCCTCGCTTCACCAGTCGATTTTGCTGCTCGTCGGAGAGATACCACGCCAGGTAAAGTTTTGCGGTATTGGGATGGGGGCCGCCTCTTAAGATCCCAACCGTTTGCGCCCAGATCGGAAAAGTGTCCTCGGGGATGACCGGCTCGATGCTTCCGCCACGATTCTTCTCGGCGATGGCCGTGGTCGTGGTGGCGTCGAATGTAACCGCGAATTCTCCAGCGGCAATTTTTTGCGCCACGCCCACGTGACCCCTGACAAAAGAGGGCTTGTTCTTCATCAGCCCGTCCATGAAACCCCACCCGTACTTTTCGACGATGCCGTAATAAAGGTACAACGTGATATCGTCATCATGGGGATAGGTGCTGATGATCTTCCCCATGAACCGTGAGTGGAGAAAGTCTTTGGCGTTTTTCGGGACATCTCGCTGATCGACAAGCTTGGGATTGTAGGCGTAGATCAGGCCGGCGACGCCCATCCCGCCGCTGTACATTCCGTCATCGTCTTTGAAGCCAGAGGGAATTCTCGCGAACGCCTCGGGCTTGAACTGAACCAAGACCCCCTCTCTTTTCCAACGGACAAAATCTTGGATCGTCTGAAGCACGGCGATGTCGGCTTCCATCTTTCCCGCTTTGATCTGCGAGTCGATTAATTTGGTGAGTGCGTTGCTGGAATCGTTGCGGATCACCACCTTAATCCCGGCCTCGAATAACTTGGCGTCCGCAGCGAACGGCGCTGCTGGGCCGCCGCCGTACAGGTTGAGCTGGCCCTCTTCTTTGGCCAAGCGATAGAGCTCAGGCAGACTCTGAGCGTGGGCGCCCGTGGGGAGGAGCGGAAACAGCAGAATCGACAGGATAGCGATCAATGCTTTCTTCATCGTGACCCTCCTGGATTGACTGGCCCGGATTGCGGGCGTTCGCAAAGCCGCGCGCCATGAACGATAGGTGGGCTCGATAGCGTTGTCAAGCGCGTTTTTAACGTTTCATCTTGTTGACACACTCCTATGCTCGTGCTACACGCCGCTTAGAGGCCGACCGAGAAAGCGACATCCAGACCCGAGAAAGGAAGAGCGCGTGATTACGATACGGAACCTCGACAAGGTTTTTCTGACGAACCGGGGCCCGGTTTGGGCGGTGAAGGGGGTTGATCTCGTCGTCGCCAAGCGGCTGCGGAAAGACCACCACCCTCAGATGCGTTGCCGGGCTGGAGCGGCCGGACCGGGGGAGCATCGAGATCGCCGGCCAGATGGTCGATTCGGCGGAGGGCGGAGGGAGCTACGTGCCTCCGGAGCGGCGCAACATCGGCATGGTGTTCCAGAGCTACGCCGTGTGGCCTCATCTCACGGTGTACGATAACATCGTGCTCCCGTTGACCGAAGGCCGCCAGCGTGTCCCGAAGAGTCAGGTCCGAGACCGTGCCCTGGAGGCGTTGACCCTGGTGCGCCTCAAGGATCTGGAATCGCGCCCGGTCACGGATCTGAGCGGCGGCCAGCAGCAGCGCGTGGCTTTGGCGCGGGCCATCGTGACCCGTCCCAAGGTGTTGCTGATGGATGAGCCCTTGAGCAATCTGGACGCGCGGTTGCGGGACCAGATGCGCTTTGAGCTGAAGAAGATCACCAAGTCGGTCGGGGTGACGACCCTCTACGTCACTCACGATCAATCGGAGGCGCTGAGCCTGGGGGACCGGATCTGCGTGATGAGCGAGGGCAGGATCCTCCAGGACGCGCCGCCGCAGGAAATCTACGCGCGCCCGGCAAGCCGGTTCGTCGCCGAGTTCGTGGGTGAAATGAATTTCGTTCCCAGCAAGATCGTCGGTCCAGAAGAAGCTGACTCGCCCCTTGGCCGGCTGCGGTGCTCGGTCCCGCAAGCCTGCCAGAGTGGAAGCGAGGTCATCCTGGCCGTTCGTCCGGAACACCTGAGCCTTTCCCGCCAGCCCCATCAGAGTTGTCCGAGCGTTCAGGGAAAAATCGTCAACGTCAACTACGTGGGGGACTCCACGTTCTTTGAGGTCGAGGTGAGCGGCGTTCCACTGCGCGTGAAGCAACCCGGGGCGCCGAGTTTCAGCGTAGGCGAGCGCGCCACCGTCGTCTTGTCGCCGGACGCCTGGCACGTGTATCATTAGCCCCGATCCGACATTGTGAGAATACGGCATATTTCCGCGAGAGGCGTCTCTTGAGAACCACGAAGCGTTGCCTTGCAGCGTGCGGCGAACACGATAGTCAGTCAGCCCGTTTTTGTCGGATCGGGGTTAGCCGTTTTCTCTTCGGCTCGAGCAGCGACGCCCTTCGGAATTCGAGACCGCGGTTCTTCGCATTGGAGGTACATGAAGATGACTACGCAAAGCGAGCGGGTGGCACGGAAGCCCGTCGAGCACCTGCTCCAGGCCCGTTCCGTCGCCATCGTCGGGGCCTCTCCGAAGGGGCGCTGGCCCACCTTCATTTTTCAGAATCTTAAAAAGAGCGGCTACCAGGGAAAGGTCTATCTGGTCAATCCGAGCTACCAGGAGCTGTGGGAAGAGCGCTGCTACCCTGAGCTTGCCGCTCTGCCCGAACCCGCAGAGCACCTCCTCCTGCTCATTCCCACCAAGGCCGTGCTCAAGACTCTGGACGAGGCAGCGAAGTTAGGGTCCAGAGCCGCAACTATCTACAGCGCGGGCTTCGGCGAGGGTGAGGATGCCGAGGGTAAGGAGCGGGCTCGGGCCATGCAGGAGCTTTGCCGCAAAACCGGCATGGTCTGCTGCGGGCCCAACTGCATGGGAACCAACTCGGTGACTTCGGGTCTTTGGTGCTTTCCCACGCCGTTGCCGCTTTTGCGCCCGGGGCCGGTTGGGCTCGTTTTTCAGAGCGGCGGCTCGCTGGGCAACTGGATGAAAGGCGCGCTCGAAGATCTCACCGAGACGATACTGGCTTTCCTCCCCGGCAGGTTCCCCAAAGGTCGGCGTGCGGCGATTGTGGTCAACTCGGGAGGAATGAAGGGATTGCTTCTGGACGACATCGAGGAGGTGGGTATCGAGCTGGCGCAACTGGCCGAAGCGACGCAGAAGGCCGTAAGGCCGCTGATTCCCGCCGAGCTTGCAGTGGAAAACCCTCTCGAGTGTGGCGTTGCCGGCTTCGGGGACGAGAAGGGATTTCTCGAAATCGTTCGCCTGCACGCCGAGGATCCAAATGTCGATCTTTTGGGCATTCACGGGGAGCTGCCACGAGGCGGGGAGAAAAGAGATGCGGCGCTTTTTGCCGCGCTCACGGAAAAGACGGAAAAGCCGGTGGTGGCGTTTGCCCGCGCCACCTACAGCCTCACCGATGAGAGCCGGGCATTTCAGGACAGCGCCCAAGTGCCCTTCCTGCAGGGCATCAAGCCGACCCTCAGGGCGCTTAAGGGACTCGGGTTGTACGCCGTTCGCAGGCAGAAAGGCGTTGCGTCTTTGCCGGCGGCGACGGGAAAAGCGGAGGATCTGGCGGGCGCGCCCTTCGAGAGTTTGCTAGCGCGCCACGGGCTCACATTGCCGCGGCAGGGAATTGCCTCCGATCCGGCTGAAGCGGCAGCGATTGCGAAGCAGATCGGATTTCCTGTCGCGCTGAAACTCCTCGCCGCCGAAGTCGTGCATAAAACGGAAGCCGGTGGGGTCGTTTTGGGACTCAGAGGCCAGGAGGAAGCGGAAGCGGAAGGAAAGCGCATGCTCTCCCGCTCCCCTAACGGTGGCCGCCTATTGATCCAGGAAATGGTTCAAGGCACGGAGGTCATTCTGGGGGCGCGCACCGACCCGCAGTACGGGCCGTTTCTAATGGTAGGGCTCGGCGGCGTCTTTGTCGAGGTGCTGAAGGATATATCAATCCGCCTCTTGCCGGTAGGCGAGGGTGAGGCTCTCGAGATGCTGCGTGAGCTGAAAGGCTATCCGCTCCTGGAGGCTTACCGGGGACAGCCAAAGCGCGATGTAAACGCGCTTGTTCGCGCCATGACGGGCCTGTCGACCCTGTTCGCCACTTATCGCTCTGTGCTTTCGGATCTCGAGGTCAACCCGCTGATCGTCCGGCCGGAAGGAGCGGGGGTGGCGGCCGTCGACGTGAGAATGATCCGAAGGGAGTCGTAATCCTCTTAGGCTTCTCTTCTACGCCTCCGGCGACCACGATATGGAGAGAGCCGCTTAAGCTTGCCGTGCTTTGTGGTGTATTTCACGATTGAGATCCCCCTGCCGAGGATCTTCTTCACACCCTCAGCAGCCTCGCGGCGCCGTCCATCTCGGCGTGGCCATAAAAGCCCTGTGGAGTATGGACCGCGACTTCACCGGGCAACCTCGCCCGTGGCCTCTTGGATCTCCACCGCCTGTCCTGAGTAGCACGAAGTGCGTATCGAAGGACCTGTCCTGAGTGGGCCCGGAGGGCCGTATCGAAGGGCTGAGAATGCGAGCACGGCGTGAAACGACTCGCCGCTCCTACTTGCCTGCGTGTACGCGCAAGCAGGTCGAATGGATGGCTTTCCCGTCGTAAAAGACTCCCGACAACCCTTTATCCCGCTTCGGGGGTCATCAAGAAAATTCTTCAACCCCTGGGCCTGTGGGAAGAGGCTCATGCCCCGGCGGATAGCGACCCCGCGAGAGGAGAGATCACCCTGGATCTTTCCTACAGCCAGTCAATGTAAGAAACCCTCGCCACCTCTCGGCGGGAGGCCATGTCCAGGTCTGTCTTAAAACCGAACTCGGGTTGACATAATAGGCCGTTATCGAATATTGTCGGCCCCAAAACGAGCGATGGGCAGCCGGTTTGCGCGTCCGAGTGCTCCGCAGGGCCCTCGGCGGCGGGCTGACGAGTGACTGTCTCGAGGACTTTTGGGTTCTTGGTGGCTATACCTCAACAAGAAATTCCTAT
>JACPAM010000331.1 GCA_016180805.1 Deltaproteobacteria bacterium
ATAGATCGCCGGACAAGGCCGCTCCGATAGTTTCTAGTTGCTCGGCCGAAGCCTCTTCACCTCAATCATGCTACTCGCATTGGAGCCTGCCCGGGCTTGACAATCTTCCCTACCACGCAGTAACGTCCGGCCAAACCCACGCTCTGATTCGTTCCGATTCAGAGGAGGTACTCTAATGCATATCTTCCCAGTTTTTCTCACCTCGCTGATCGTTGTTTGCTTGGCTCCAGCTCCTAAAATCGCTGCAGCCGCCGGAGCAAAGACAGCCATCAAGATTGTGGCTATGGAGCTCAATCCGGCGCCAGACCCGACGTTCTCGTATCACGACCAAGTCAAAGAAATGGGATTGTTTCAAAAATACGGGTTGGATGCGGAGGTCAAAGCGGCTGGTGGCGGCGGCCCGGCTAAGGTCCAGATCATAGTAGCTGGAGAAGCCGCTGTCGCCGTTAGCGACATCATTGCTGCGCTGTCAGCGGTCTTCGAGGGTACGGATGTCCGAGTGCTCTTCGTTCCAAGCGCCCGCTTCGGTTCCCCCATATTCGGCTGGAAAAAGTACAGGAAGCTGGAGGACGCCAAGGGAAAGCAGTGGGGCATCGCCAGCCTGGGTGGCTCACAGCGCTTCTATTCGATTCTCACTGTACGGGCTATGGGACTTAGCGACAAGGACTTCAAGTGGCAGGCTCTGGGAGGCAGTACCACGGCGGTGCCGGCACTTTTGAACCGCCGCGTGGAGCTGGCCACTGTCAATCCCACTGGAGCCCGGTTGCTGATGAAGCAGGAGGGAGCAGAGAACGTCCATGCGCTGGTCGAGAACACTGCCGAGTATACCCCGCCATTCCCCAACTTCGTGCTCATCGCCCGGAATAAGTGGGTAAAAGAGAATCCAGAAGCTGCGGAACGTTATGTGGAAATGATGCTGGAGGCCAGTCGGCAATGGAGCAAGAAGGCCGAGGCCTGGGTTGAGCCGTCGAGTAGGATTTTCAATGTCCTCACGAAGGATGAGCTCAGAGAGGTGTACGGCACCCTCACTAAAGGTGGCTTCTGGGCAGAGAACGGAGGGATCAACTACGCGGCCGCTCAAAAGGTCCTCGATCTGTTCTTCGAGATTCGGGGTGACAAGCCCAACCAGTATCTTTCCAAGGCAGCCGATGTCTTCAACACCGGGCCACTCAAGAAGGTGCTGGATCGTGTCGGAGTCATCAAAGGCTCCCGGGACGAACCTGATTGGTACAGACCATAAGAGACGATCCCCTCATGAATCAAGACTTCACTGATCATGTTCCGGGAGGAGATTTGAAACCCTTAGCCGCGTGTTCTCCAGCTATCCGGCCCAGACCCAAAGATGCGAGCAAGCCATTGCCTGGGAGGTAACCCTCCGGTCCAGATCCAGAGATGCCCGTGGCCACTCCACCCCCAGCATACAAGTTTGGAATCACTGAGCCGTCGGGCCGAAGCACCTGGGCATCAGTATTAACTTTCAGCCCGCCCTGCGTATGATAGAGGGCTACGCGCACTTTGACTCCATACAACGGGGTGTTCATGGGAACTGAGAGAGTGCGCCCGAATGGATCCTTGCCATAGGCCGTTGCGCTATTGTATTCCTGAATCGTCCGCTCCAGCCCGGCAGCGTCAATCCCCAATTGATACGCCAGTTCAGCAGCGGTTTCAGCCTTCTTTACCATTCCCGCAGCAATGACATCAGCGAGGTGGTTCCGAGCCGACTGGCATATCCGCTCGTCAAAAATTTCGTATGCCTGCTTGCCCGGTAAATTGAGCATTTTGGCGCCTATGCCCCCAGGGAACCGGGTCTCATCAACGAAGCGCCTCCCGCGTTGGTCCACGGCAATGCCCCCCGAAGTCGTCACCTCTGGGGACACCGAAAGCTCCTCCGGCCCGATGTAGGTGGGGAACGGCTGGAAAGCTCCGAGGTTCTCCGTAGCTGCTCCCACCGCTATCCCCATTCGCAGGCCATCACCGGTGCTCCCATAATGGCCCGGGAACGGGATGTCGACCGCCTGCGGGATATACTGGGACAATAATTCAGGACTCGCCCCGAAGCCTCCGGAGGCCAGGATAACCTTGCGCCCTGTTATGACACCACTCTGGGTCACCACCCCTGTGACGGCTCCATCAGCGTCGAGTTTGAGAGACACCGCTGGAGTTGAGAAGAGTATGCGGATGTTGTCCGCCTGTTGAGCGGCATCCACCAGGTAATCGATGATGGTCCGATCAGCCTTCCATGAGTGCGCCCGTTCGGCGCTGTGGCCGAAAAGATGTGTGCCGATCTCGAATTCTATACCGGCACGATCGGCTAACCATTCCACCGTCTCAGCCGAGGTCTGTGCCAGCCGCTCCGTGAGCGCAACATCGCTTTGGCCACCGTTCCTGCGCAAGATGTCTTGGGCGTATCTTGCTGGGTTATCCTCAATGCCCTTTTCCCGCTGAAAGCGTGTCCCTGCAGCACGCAAACCTTTGGAGGATAGGGCCGTACCACCGCCTGGCTTGTCGGTCTTTTCCAGTAGCAGGACATCGGCCCCGCTCTCCGCGGCCGCCAGGGCCGCGCTTAGACCGCAGCCTCCTGCCCCCACCACGATAATCCCGAAATACAAGCCAGAATGTTCCATAAAGACCTCCCGGTCCTCAACTCACGTGCGCGCGAGCGTACCGGCTCCTCATAGCTGTGTCAAACGCCCTTCGGTCCCTGCTGGACGTCCGTTAGCGCACATGATAGATGTGTCTCGCCAGACAAGGCCGCTCCGACACTTTCTGGTTGCTTGGCCCGAGCCTCTTCGCCTCAATCACGCTTCTCACAGGAGCCTTCCAGGGCTTGACAATTCCCCCAACCACACAGTAACGTCCGACCAAACCCACGCTTTGATTCGTTCCGATTCAGAGGAGGTACTCTACATGCATGCTTTCCTAGTCTCTCTCACCTCGCTGATCGTTGTTTGCTTGGCTCTATCTCCCAAAGTCGCTGCAGCCGCCGGGGCAAAGAGACCCATCAAGATCGTGGCTATGGAGCTCAATCCGGCGCCTGACCCCACATTCTCGTATCACGGCTTAGCCAAAGGAATGGGATTGTTTGAGAAATACGGGTTGGATGCGGATATCAAAGCCTCTGGTGGCGGCGGCCCTGCTAAGGTCCAGATCATAGTAGCTGGAGAAGCCCACGTCGCCGTTAGCGACATCATCGCTGCCTTTTCCGCGGTCTTCGAGGGTACGGATGTCCGGGTGCTC
>JACPAM010000212.1 GCA_016180805.1 Deltaproteobacteria bacterium
TATCCTGTCAGGCCGCCCGGAGGCGCGTTTAGCAACCACCGCGGTGCTCGATGGCAACGAGTGGGTGATCAACGGAGTAAAACAGTGGAGCTCTGGGGCTGGTCGAGCCAAGCTTTATAGAGTCATGGCCAGAACCTCGGAAGGGAATGCCTATATCCTTGTGCCTAGCGATACCCCCGGCCTCACGGTTCACCATATTAACGACAAGCTAGGTGAGCGGTTGTGTCCTAATGCCGGAATGGCCTTCGATAACGTTCGTGTACCCAAGGAAAATTTAGAGTCTATGTTGGGAGAATCTAAAGTGGGCCTGGATGTAAGGAGCAAAATCATGCGCGCGAGCAACGCCTATGCAGCGGCGTGCAATGTAGGAGTGGGGCGAGCCGCCTATGAGGCTGCTCTTGCTTATGCCAAGACGCGAGTGCAAGGGGGCCGGCGCATTATTGAAAATCAACTCATCGGGGTGATGCTGGCCGAGATGTTCATTGAGCTGGAGGCCGCTCGCCTGCTTTACTGGAAAGCGGCTTGGGCTGCCGACCACGACGAATTCTACGACCCCAAGCTTCACACCATGGCCAAGGTCTTTTGTTCCGAGATCGCCAAGAGAGTTACCGTACAAGCCCTTGAGATTCACGGCGGCTACGGCGCAACGAAGGATTTACCCATGGAGAAGTATGTCCGGGATGCCGTTGCGTTTAGCCACTCTGACGGCACCAACCAAGCGCTTAGGGTCAAAACAATGTCGCTAATGGCCCAGGATATGTAGGCATTCGAAGAAAACGGCGTGTGGAGTAAAGTGATGGACGCCCTTCAGGCAAAGCTCCTCAAATGGTAGGGAGAAGGGAGATCGGGACATGAAGCAGAGGTGGATTGAAGCGATCGGAATTGGACTGAGCGCCATCACCTTAGTGGTGGGTTTGGTCCTGGGTGCAGTCCCCCGCAGCGCCACCTTGGCCACTCACGCGGTGGGAACCGGATTCAACGCCATGGGAGTGGGAATCGGAGCGTTGGTCAGCCGCCACACACCCATGACGGTTCGGGTTCAACCTTTTGCCGGGCCTCCGGCCTGGCTCCCGTCGATGGACAAAGGGGAGACAGACATGGGCATTCTCAGCAGCGCGGATGCCACCAGCTCATACAAAGGGGTCACGATTTATAAGAGGCCGTTTAAGAACACCCGAATTCTCGTCGTTGGCGGCACAATTGGACTGACCTATTTTGTCCCTAAAGACTCTCGCGTCGAAACCGTCGCGGATTTGAAAGGGAAAAGAATTCCGACGGATTACCCTGCAATCCCTATTGTTCGCTTGAGCTCTACCGCGGCGCTCGCGACTGCCGGCCTCTCGTACAATGACATCGTAAAAGTTCCCGTCTCGGATATGACGGCGAGCAACCAGGCTTATCTGGAAGGAAGGGTCGATGCCGGATGGCTCACCGTGGGCGCTCCCGCAGCCGAAGAGATCAATGCCCGCACGGGCGGAATCAAGTTCATCTCGGTGAATTCTTCGCCGGAAGGGGCGAAGAGGATGGCAGACTCCTACCCCGGCAGTTATCCGAGCGTTCTCAAGGCGGGATCGGCGACGGGAATTGTGAAGGATACCGCCGTCCTGACGAATGACATTTATCTGGTGGCGGGCAAAGATCTAAGCGATGAGGCCGCCTACGATGTCGTTAAGGTTCTTTGGGAATTCAACCAGGAGCTGGGGGTTGCTCATCCCCTGTTGAAAGAATGGCGCCGCGAGCGCATGGTGAGCCCGCGGGCGTTCATCCCGTACCACCCCGGCGCCATCAGATTTTTCAGCGAGAAACGGCTCTGGACCAAGGAGACGGAAACGCTGCAAGCGAAGCTCTTAAGCCAGTAGTATGCCCGAATCAAGAGCGATCTGGTGCCGTCAGCGCAATGTCAGGGTGACCTACGGGCTCTAGGCCCCGGAGGCAAACGGGAATGAGTTCTCGCCGGGTGGATCCCATGACCCTTTCGACCGTGTGGCATTCCTTGCAGAGCATCTGCAAAGAGATGCGCCACGTGATCGACCGCACGGCCCAGAATTATTTGATCGCTCAACTCCACGATGTCTCCATCGGAATCTGGGACGCTCAGGCGCGCACGGTGGCCATTCCGATCGGCCTCTCTGTGCAGTATCTGGGTGGAAAACTTTCTGTGGAGTATGTCCTTAACAAGTTCAAAGGGAACCTGAATCCCGGCGACGTGATTTTAGTCAACGACCCCTACAAGGGCTACTGCTGCCATCTTCCCGACTGGGGTTTTTACCGTCCGATTTTTTACCACGGAGAGCTGCTGTTCTTCACGATGGTTCGCGCCCATCAGATGGACACCGGCGGGTCGTATCCGGGTGGCTATTTTCCGAATGCTTACGACATACACGCGGAGGGCATATGCATCCCCGGCATCAAGGTGATGGAGGGGGATCGGGAGCGGGAAGATGTGATGGAGTTGATCCTGAACAACGTGCGTTGGCCGCAAGGGGTGCGGATCGATAACTTCGCTCAGATCGCCGCCACCCGGTTGTGCGAGCAGCGGATTACGGCATTGCTTGACAAGTACGGCAAGGAGACGGTGTTGGCTTGCGTGGAGGAGATGTTTAGCCGGACGGAGCGAGCCGTGCGGACCACCATCGAAAGAATTCCTGATGGGACCTACCACGGGGAGGCGGCCACGGACGACGACGGAACCGAGTTGGACGTGCCTGTGTGGGTGCGCTGTAAGCTTACGGTCCGCGGCGACACGATCGAAGTCGATTTTGCTGACAGCGACAAACAGCGCAAAGGGTTTGTCAACTGCGTGTTTAATTCCACTTACAGCCTGGCCCTCTCGGCGGTTTTCATGTTCCTGGATGCCGATCTGGCGGAGTACCACAACGAGGGGAGCTTGAGGCCTATTACCATTGACGCGCCGCCTGGTTCCGTGGTCAATGCTCAGTATCCGGCTACCGTAGGCGCCTCACCCGTAAGCGTCGGAAACCAAGTCATTCACTCTGTTGTCAATGCAATGTCCAAAGCGGTTCCCGAGCGGGCCATCGGTTGCTGGGGGCTGCGCTATGGCCACTACATCTTCGGCCACGATCCCCGAACCAACGAGAAGTACGTCGTGACAACGTTTGACATGGATGGCGGGACCGGGGCGGTGCGGGGATTTGACGGCCATGACGGTCCCTGCTCCATGGGGTCTTTGGGGGAGGTCTTAAAGGGAAATGTGGAAGAGGTAGAGATGCGCTTTCCCTGGAGGACATTGTGCTGGGAATTTGCTCCGGATACCTGTGGCGCCGGCCAGTGGCGGGGTGGCTCGGGCATGCATTGGGAGGTCGAGAACCTTGGCAGCGATGCCGGAATGGCCACGGGTAGCTCTGACGGGGAAATCGTGCGCGCTCCGGCGGCACTCGGGGGAGAACCGACGCCCAATTCCAAAGCCTGTCTCATTCGCGACGGCCAGAAAACGACGATCCGGGGCCACCGGCTTTATCAACTCAAGCATGGAGATGTTATCCTCAAGATCACCGGCGGGGGGGCGGGGGTGGGTTTGCCCGCCGAGCGCGATCCGGAAAAGGTTTGGCGGGACGTGCGTAACGGATTGCTGAGCGTCGGCAAAGCTCGGGAGATTTACAAAGTAGAAATAAATCCGCAGACGTTGGAGATCGACTTGGAGAAAACGAGGATTTTGAGAGGGAAAAACTGACATGAGGGTTTGCTCTCACAACCCTGGAAACGACGGAGGAGGAAGATGAAAAGAAGCCTTCGGTGGACAGCATTCTTGGTGGCCGCCTCTGTATCTATACCGCTTCCGGCTCAGGCAGCAATGCCGCGAAGCGCCACCTTAGCAACCCACGCGGTGGGAAGTCTGTACAACGCGATTGGCACCGGCATTGGCACGGTGGTGAGCCGCCACACGCCCATGACGGTTCGAATTCAACCCTTCGCCGGGCCTCCGGCCTGGCTTCCTTCAATGGATAAAGGCGAGACCGACATGGGGATTCTCACCAGCGCCGATGCCATCACTTCATATAAAGGAATCGTCCTGTACAAAAAGCCTTTTAAGAATACCCGGATTGTCATCGCGGGCGGCAGCCTTTACTTGACCTTCTATGTCCCGAAAAATTCACCCCTTGAGACCGTGGCAGAGCTGAAGGGGAAAAGAGTTCCGACGGACTATCCGGGCATTCCCATCGCGAGGCTGAGCAGCACCGCTGCCCTGGCGAGCGCGGGGCTAACTTACAACGACATCACCAAGGTTCCTGTCTCCGACCTGGCAGCGGCAGCACAGGCCTTCCTGGAGGGGAGGGTGGATGCGGGCTGGTACTCCGTCGGGAGCCCGGCCATCGAAGAGGCCAACGCCCGCATGGGAGGCGTGAAGTGGTTATCCGTGATCTCCACGCCGGAAGGAGCGAAAAGGATGGCGGAGATCTACCCTGGCAGTTATCCGAGCGTTCTTAAGGCGGGGAGCGCAACCGGCGTCGTGAAGGACACTACATTTCTAACCAACGACATCTATCTGGTTGCTTCCAAGGACCTGGGCGAGGACGCGGTTTATGAGGTCGTAAAGGCCCTTTGGGTACATAACCAGGAATTGGGCGAGGCCAATCCTATCCTCAAGGCATGGCGGCGCGAGCGGATGGTCAGCCAAAACGTCACCATCCCTTACCACCCTGGAGCGATCAGGTTCTTTAAGGAAACCGGGGTGTGGGGCAAAGAGATGGACGCGCTGCAGGCGAAGCTCATAGGGGAGTAAGGCCAAATGCAACGGCGCAGCGCCGATGCCATCACGCTCTCCACCATCTGGCATAGTTTTCAAAGCATCTGCCGGGAGATGCGCTATATCCTGGATCGTACGGCGCAGAATTTCCTCATGGCCCAGCTCCATGACGTGGCCGCGGGGATCTGGGATGCCCAGGCCCGCACGCTTGCTGTGCCGGAAGGGCCGACATCGCAGTTCCTCGGGCAGAAGTTTTCGGTCCGCTACATTCTGGACAAGTTCGGCGATAACCTCTACCCGGGGGACGTGATCCTGAACAACGATCCCTATCGCGGCTACTGCAACCATCTGCCCGACTGGGGTTTTTTCCGGCCGATCTTCTACAAGGACGAGCTGCTCTTTTTCACCATGGCCCGGGGGCACCAGATGGACACCGGCGGCTCGTTCCCGGGCGGCTATTTTCCTAACGGCTATGACATTCACGCCGAGGGGATCTGCATTCCGCCGATCAAGGTGTTTGAGAAGGGCATGGAGAGGAAAGACATCTTCGAGTTGGTCTGGAATAACGTGCGCTTCCCCGAAGGCGTGCGTGTCGATAACTACGCGCTGATCGCCGCCACCAAAGTGTGTGAAAACAGGCTTGTGGCTCTGCTGGAGAAATACGGCCGTGATACGGTCATGGACTGCGTGGAAGAGATGCTCGCGCGCATGGAGCGGGCCATAAGAGCGGAGATTGCCCGGGTGCCTGATGGGACCTACTACGGAGAAGCGGCCTCCGACGATGACGGCACCGAGCTCGATGTCCCCGTCTGGGTGCGCTGCGAGGTCGAGATCCGAGGCGACGAGATGATCATCGATTATTCGAAGAGCGACCAGCAGCGAAAAGGATTCGTCAACAGCGTCTACTCTTCCACCTACAGCCGGGCGATCGCTTCGAGCTTCCTGTTTTTCGATCCCTTGCTGGCTGAATTCCATAACGAAGGCAGCATGGCGCCCATCACGGTCATCGCGCCGGAAGGTAGCGTGGTCAACCCGAAGTACCCGGCCACGGTGGGGGGCTCGCCGCAGAGCGTGGGGACCGAGGTCATGGAGGCCACGGTCATGGCCCTCTCCAAAGCGATGCCGCAGAAGGCGATCGCCTGCTGGGGGCGACACCAGGGACACTACATCTTCGGAACCGATCCGCGCACCGGTGAGCGCTATGTGGAGACGACCTTCGATGCTGACGGGGGCGCCGGCGCGGTTTCGGGATACGACGGCTTTGAAGGTGCGGCTTCGCTTCCGACTCTGGGGTCGGTGCAGCGCAGTGAGATGGAAGAGGTGGAGAGCCGCTTTCCCTGGCGTATCCTTTGCTACAAGCTCGTTCCGGACCTTTCCGGCGGGGGTAAATGGCGAGGCGCCTGCGGCCTGCGCTGGGAGGCCTTGAATTTGGGAAGCGATGGCGGGATGGCGACCGGCAGTTCGGATGGTCATCGGACTCAACCCCCTGGTGCTGCGGGAGGAGAGGAAGGGCCGTTGTGTAAAGCTTACATCAAGAGGGGTGAAGAGGAGATCTTGGTGAAGCCCCATCGGATGTATCAGGTTCAGACCGGCGACGTGGTAGTGAAGGTAAGCGGCGGTGGCGCCGGAGTTGGCGATCCCACAGAGCGAGATGCTGAGACAGTCCTTTGGGATGTCATCAACGAATTTATCACCATCGAGAAGGCGCGCGAGGTCTATCGAGTGGGCATCGATCCAAGGACTTTGGAAATCGACTGGCAAGAGACCGGCAAACTGAGGGATCAAGGCCTGGACAAAGGGGCCGCGGCGCGGGGGGAGAGGTAGCTCGTGATCACAGAACTTACCGAGGGAACGGCCGAGGTTCGACGGCTGAAAAATCCGGCAATGAGGCTGCTTCAGCGGCTGCTCCTGATGGCGATCCCGGTCATCGCGCTGCTTATCGCTTTTGATTTTCCCTCTTACTTCGGGCTTTTGCTCCTCCAAGAGCAATATCTGGGACTCATCCTCATTCTCGTATTGGATTCCGTCTTTCTCTCGTTCCCCGCCGGCCGCCGCTCTTCGCTGGAGAGGGTCCCGTGGTACGATTACATTCTCGCCCTTCTAGGCCTTGTGATCGGAGGCTACCTGGTCATTTACTACCCGATGATCGTGAACGAAGTCGGCGAGCTCACCTGGGACAAGGTGATCTTCGGCGGGATCGCGATTTTCTTGATTATGGAGGCATGCCGGCGAATCAGCGGGTGGGTGATGGTCATCATCGCGGCCTGTTTTATCTTTTATGCCCACTACGCCTACCTTTTTCCGGGTATCCTCAACGCGAGGGGAATATCTTGGTCGAAAATTTTCGTCCATACCTTCATCGACCCTAACGCCTTGCTGGGAATTCCGCTGCAAATCGCCGCCACCATCGTCGTCGCCTACATCGTCTTCGGACAGGTCCTCCAGGCTTCCGGTGGAGGCGATTTCTTCACCGATATAGCCATGGCGATCATGGGGAGGTTCCGCGGCGGGGCCGCCAAGATCGCAGTGGTATCCAGCTCCCTTTTTGGGACCATCTCCGGGAGCGCTGTGGCCAACGTGGTCGTTGATGGCGCCATCACGATTCCCATGATGACGCGCACGGGCTACCGCCCCCATGTCGCCGGCGCCATTGAATCTGTGGCCTCCAACGGAGGCCAGATCATGCCTCCGGTCATGGGCGCTGCGGCCTTTGTGATGGCGCAATTTTTGGGTCTTCCTTACGCCGAGGTAGCCCTTGCGGCTTTTGTTCCCGCCATCCTCTATTACCTGGCGCTGTTTGTTCAGGTCGATCTGGAGGCCGGCAAGACCGGGATCAAGGGGATCGCGCGGGAACAACTGCCCTCCCTGTTCTCGGTGCTCAGGAAAGGGTGGATCTTCATTATCCCCATGGCGGTGATCGTTTACCTCCTGTTTATTTTGAATCTGAGCGCAGAGAAGGCCGGTTACTACGCCGCCGCGGTGGCCCTTGCGGCTTCCTATTTGCGTTGGGAGGTCCGGATCACGCTCAAGAAGCTTCTGGCCATTCTTGAAGACTCAGGGCGAACGATGCTGGAAGTGGCCATGGTCTGCGCGGTGGCTGGCATTGTCATCGGAACGCTGACGCTCACGGGACTGGCCTTTGTCTTTACCATGTCTGTGGAGCGATTCGGCCACGGAAACCTTTTTCTCATCCTGGCATTCACAGGGGTTATCGCCCTGATTCTGGGGATGGGGATGCCGACAACGGCGGTATACGTCATTGTGGGTTTAACTTTAGCCCCCGCCATCGTCAAACTTGGAATTGTTCCGATTGCGGCGCACATGTTTGTGTTTTATTGGGCGATGCTATCGTTGATCACGCCTCCCGTGTGCGTGGCGGCCTATGCCGGAGCGGCCATCGCGCGAACGAGCCCTATGCGCACGGGCTACGCATGCATGCGTCTGGGAATTCTCGGTTACGTGGTCCCATTCGTCTTCGTATTTGATCCGCTGCTCCTTTTGCAGGGCCCGGCCCACCTGGTTATCTTGGCCATCACTACTGCCGTGTTTGGAACCATCGCCATTGGCGTTGCCATGGTTGGATATTTCACCCGGCCGATCGGATGGTTGAGGCGCCTCCTATTGGTCCTGGGTGGGACCGGCCTTCTGATTCCGCCAGGAGGGGTCATCGCCTATAGCTGGGCAACTAATGTAGTCGGCGGAGCAGTTTGCCTTACGCTCATGCTGTATGAGTGGAAGGCACGGAAAGCTGCGGTCGTGTCTCCTGAGGCGGTTGCTTTCTCCCCAATGGGAGGCAGTGAGAAAATGTGAGATCGTAAGTTGAGGCGTCAACATTGTTAAAGTCTTTTAACCGGTGCAGTCTCAGGCACTTCTTCGGGCTTAAGAGAGCTGGCGAAGGGGGGAGGGAAAGATGAAAAGGATACTTTTGGGGATTCCTGTGCTCGTGGCCGTGCTCGTTTTCTTCCCGGTCCGGTCCTTTGGCGCCATGCCGCGCAGCGCCACTTTAGCCACCCATGCCGTTGGAGGGCTTTACAACGCGCTTGGCACAGGCATTGGGACAGTTCTCAGCCGCCACACTCCGATAACGGTGCGCGTTCAACCATTCGCTGGTCCCCCGGCCTGGCTTCCGTCGATGGACAAAGGAGAGACGGATATGGGGATCCTGACCAGCGCCGACGCTATCACTTCCTACAAAGGGATCGTGATCTACAAAAGACCCCACACGGGGACCAGAATTCTCATTTCCGGAGGGAGGATATATATCGGGTTCTACGTTCGCGGCGACTCAGAGATCAAAACCGTCTCTGACCTGAGAGGGAAGAAAGTCCCAACGGACTTCCCTGGCATCCCTATCGCCCGACTGAGTTCAACCGCCACGCTTGCATCATCGGGCCTTACCTACAACGATATTATGAAGGTTCCTGTCTCGGACCTGGCTGCCGGTGGAAGCGCCTTCCTTGAGGGGCGCCTCGATGCCGGCTGGGACGCCGTGGGGAGCCCCCGGATCATAGAAGCCAACTCTCGAATTCGCGGCGGGATTCGATTCCTGCCGACGGAGTCAGGCCCTGAAGCCGCAAAACGGATGGGCGGCATTTACCCCGGCAGCTATCCCGCCCTGGTTCCGGGGGGATCGGCCACGGCCGTCGTTACGGATACGCATATGCTCACCAACGACATTTATCTCGTCGCTACGAAGTTCATGAGCGACGAGGTTGCCTACGAGATTGTTAAAACCCTCTGGGAACGCAATGAAGATCTGCCCCCTATGCATCCAGGCCTGAAGGAGTGGACCCGGGAGCGCATGGTGAACCAAAACGTTTTTATCCCCTACCATCCCGGAGCCGTCAAGTTCCTCAAAGAAAAGGGGGTCTGGAGCAAGGAGATGGATGCCTTGCAAGCCAGGCTCCTAACGGATTGAGCAGGGAGGACAGAGCAAACCCCTAGAAGCGAGGACAAGCCTATGGACGAAGGGGAGCGTACGGAGTTTCTCTCACTGCTGCAGTTGATGTGGGTCATTCGGGCCTTTGAGGAGAAGGTTTCGGAGTTGTACTCAAAAGGCCAGATTGCCGGCTTGCTGCACCTCGGCATCGGGCAGGAGGGAGTGGCGGTTGGCGCGTGCGGGGCTCTACGAGGCGACGATTACGTCTTTGGCGGGCACCGATCTCACGCCCATGCCATTGCGAAGGGCGCGGATCCGGGGCGACTTCTGGCCGAGATCGCGGGCCGATCGGCCGGGTATTGTCGGGGCAAAGGCGGGTCTATGCATCTGGTCGCTATGGATGTCGGATTCGTTACGGCGACGGGTGTGGTTGGCGGCACGATCCCGCTCGCGCTGGGAGCCGCGTTTGTGTGCAGGGAGAAAGGAAAAGGGCAAGTAGCGGCGGTTTTCTTCGGTGACGGCGCGGGACAGGTGGGTCCTTTTCATGAGTCGCTCAATATCGCAAGCCTGTGGAAGTTGCCGGTCATCTTTATTTGTGAGAACAACGGGTACGCGGAATTTACGCCGCTCTCGGCCCACACGCTGGTTTGCCGCCTGGCAGACCACGCTCGGACCTACAACATGCCCAACGTCACCGTCGATGGCAACGACATGCTCGCAGTGCGCGCGGCGGTCAAGGAGGCAGCCGAGCGCGCGCGCTCGGGTGCAGGGCCTACCTTTGTCGAGTGTCTCACCTACCGTCTTAGGGGCCACTACGAAGGCGATCCGGGAAAATACCGTGAGCTTTCCGAAGTTGCCGATTGGAAAGCCAAGGACCCCGTGGCTCGCTTCGCGGCTGTCGTGAAAGAGAAGGGCGTTTCCGCCGGCGAGATCGCCGCGTGAGAGCAAGCAGGAGACTGATCATGCCGGAGCAGACTTATTTAGACGCCATCCGCTCCGGGCTACGCGAGGAGATGGCTAGAGACCGCTCCATCTACATCCTCGGGGAAGACGTGGCGGTGGGGGGGCCTTTTGGCGTGACCAAGGGGCTCGCTGAGGAGTTCGGCGTCGGTAGGGTCGTGAACACGCCGATCAGCGAAGGGACGGTGGTCGGGCTGGCCGTCGGCGCGGCGATCCTGGGCCTTCGTCCCGTGGTGGAGGTCATGTTCATCGATTTTATCACCCTGGCGATGGATCAGTTGGTCAACCATGCGGCGAAGCTCCATTACATGTCGGGCGGACAGTTGCGTGTTCCCATGACGCTTCGGGTTCAAGAAGGCGCCATGGGAAGTTGCGGCGCCCATCATTCGCAAAGCCTCGAAGCGTGGTTTCTGCACGTTCCCGGGCTCAAGGTGGTTGCGCCTTCCAATCCGGCGGATGCGAAGGGTCTTTTGAAGGCTGCTCTAAGGGACGAGAGCCCGGTTGTCTATGTCGAGCACCGTGGGCTTTACTGGTCGCGCGGCCGAGTTCCCGAGGGGGACCATGTGGTGCCGATCGGTCGAGCGGCGGTGAGCCGTCTCGGAAAAGACGTGACCGTAGTGGCCTTTGGAAAAATGGTGGGGGTTGCCCAGCAGGCGGCTGAGCGGCTGCAAGACGAAGGGATTTCTGTCGAAGTCCTCGATGCGCGGACGATGTGCCCGCTGGACTTGGAGACCATTGTGGCTTCCGTGCGCAAGACCAGGCGACTCGTTGTCGCCCACGAGGCCGTAAAAATCGGCGGAGCGGGGGCTGAGATAGCCGCCGAGGTCCAGCAGGCGGCCTTCAATCTGCTCGACAGCCCCGTTTTGCGCGTCGGCGCAGTCTCTGCGCCCGTGCCTGCCAGTCCTGTTTTGGAAAAGGAGTTCGTTCCGGGCCAGGAACAGATTATCGACGCGGTGCGAAAAGCCGTAGGTTGGGTGCGTGCTACGACCTAAGAAAGGAGTAAGCTGTGCTGCCAAAATTGCCACGAGAAAAACTACTTGACCTGTACAAAACCATGCTTGTCATGCGGCGCTTCGAGGAGGCTCTTATCAAGGTGACGAAGACCGGCATCTCGGTGGGCCATTTCCACGTTTACATTGGTGAGGAATGCACCGGGGCGCCCGCTCTCTCCCTTCTCCGGCCTCACGACGCTATTTTTACCACGCACAGAAATCATGGCCATTTGCTCGCGCGCGGCGCTGACCCTGGGCGGCTGATGGCTGAGATCCTGGGAAAGGCCACGGGCTACAACAAAGGGAAAGGAGGGACGCTTCACACGACTGTGCGCGAGCTCGGATTTCTGACGAGCTCGGGAATCGTCGGGGGCGTCATTCCTTTGGCGACGGGAGCCGCGTTCGCAGCGAAGCAGCGCAAGACCGGTGGAGCGAGCATGTGTCTGTTCGGAGACGGAGCCCTGGAGGAAGGGGTGTTCCACGAATCGCTGAACATGGCAGCCCTCTGGTCGCTACCCGTGATCTATCTGTGTGAAAATAATAGCCTGGGGGCGCTGGGCCAAAAGGCGGGGGAATTTTCTTCTTCGACCATCGCTGCTCGCAGTCTGTTGGACCTGGCTACTCCCTATGGAATTCCCGCCGTCTCCGTGGACGGTGCCGACGCTGGCGCGGTTTACCAGGCGGTGCAAAAGGCTTTGGCGCGCGCCCGAAAAGGCCAGGGCGCCACTTTCATCGAGGCCAAGACTTTTCGTTGGCCCGGCAGCAGGCCCGTGTGGCCGGAATTGCTAACGGGCGAAACGGATCTCCGATTGGCCTGGGACCTCAAGGCCATTCCGAAGCAGCACAGCGATTGGCACAGGAAGAAGGACGGCCTGCTGCGATTTACGCGGGAACTCGTGAAATCGGGTCGCGCCACGGCGGAGCAAATTCTCGAGCTGGATCGGGAAGCGTGTGATCGAATCGAGCGCGCGGTTCGCTTTGCCCGGGAGAGCCCGGAGCCCAAGCCGGAAGCCGCGCTAGAGGGTGTTTTTGCCTAGAGAAAGGACCGATTTATGAGAGAGATCACTTATGCGGAAGCATTCGCGGAGGCTTTGCGGGAAATCCTGCGGGCGGACAAACGGGTGTGCGTCGTCGGAAGTTATTTTTTTGGTCTCAGCCCGCGGCGGGCCCTGATCGCCCGGCTTCGGAAGGAGTTTCCGTCGCGCTTCTTCGATCCGCCGATCGCTGAGGCTGGCTACTGCGGCTTGGCTGTTGGCGCTGCCATGGCGAGCCTTCGTCCGATCGTCGATGTCGCCACTGCGAGTTTTTTCTTACAGGCCTTCCCGCAGGTTCTCAATGAAGCGGCTAACACCTACTACATGACCGGGGGCCAAACGAAAGTCCCGGTGGTCTTTCACATGCTGCACGGGATCCGCGGCGGCGGCGCGGCCCAACATTCCCATAGTCTTCAGGCGATGCTGTGGAATACGCCCGGCCTGGAGATCATGTTGCCCTCCACGCCCCGGGACGTGAAGGGTCTGCTTAAGACTGCCGTGCGCAGCGAAAACCCCACGATTTTTGTTGACCATGCCAAGCTTTTCGAAGTCAAAGGGGAGGTCCCGGAAGAAGACTATGAGATCCCCTTTGGCCAGGCCGAGGTGAAGCGTCAAGGGAAAGACGTTACGGTTGTTGCAACCTCTCTCATGGTCCAGCGGGCGCTCCAAGCGGCCGGGAAGTTGGCGCAAAAGGGAATCGACGTGGAAGTCGTCGACCCTCGCACTTTGGTGCCGCTCGACAAAAGCGCCATCATCGACTCAGTGGCAAAGACGGGCCGTCTGGTGGTAGCCGATGAGTGCCACAAAAGCTGCGGGGTTGCGTCGGAAATCGCCGCCATCGTGGCGGAGGAGGGCTTCCATCATTTGAAAGCGCCGATCAGACGGGTGGCGACCCCGGATGTTCCGATTCCGTTCAGCCGGCCCATGGAGGCATACATCGAGCCCTCGGAAGAGAAGATTGTTCAGGCAGTCCTCGGGGTGGTGGGATGAAAGAGATCGTCATGCCCAAGCTCGGGGTCATGATGGAGGAGGGGACGGTGCTTAGGTGGATCAAGGCCGAAGGCGACGAAGTCACGGAGGGCGAGGCCGTCTTGGAGATCGAGACCGAAAAGGCGGCGGTTGAAATCGAGGCGCCGGCAAGCGGGTTTTTGGTGGGCGTTGCGATTAAAGAAGGGGAGACGGTTCCGGTCGGCACGCGACTAGGGGTGATCGCCTCCCCGGACGAAAAGATCGCCGCGCCGGCTCATCCCAAGCCCGCCGCCGAAGAGAGGAAAGCGGAACTTTCTGGGATGTTCCCGCCGGTGGAGGAGGGCAGGGCGGCCATAAGCGGGACCATCGGCGCTGTCAGCTCGATGCGCCGGGTCATCGGCGAGCGCATGAGCGAAAGCAAACGCAGCATTCCGCATTTCTACGTCAATATGGAAGTGGACATGACCGAGGTGGTCAAGCTCAGGGAGGAGTGGAAGGAGAGAGGAAAAGGAGCTGTCCCCTCGATCAATGACTTCGTGCTTTGGGCCTGCGCTCGCACGCTTAGAGAGTTTCCCCTGCTCAACTCGGCAATGACCGAAGCCGGCCCGCGGGTTTTCTCTGAGATCCATCTCGGCATGGCCGTCGCGGTAGAGGAGGGGTTGGTCGTTCCGGTGATCCGGAATGCGGATCGGTTGGATCTGGCGTCTCTAGCGCGGCAAAGCACGGGGCTCGTGGAAAAGGTGCAGCAAAAAAAACTGATACCGCTGGACTACGAGGGAGGCACCTTCACGGTCACCAACTTAGGGATGTTTGGCGTGGACAGCTTCAGCGCCATCATCAATCCTCCCCAGTGCGCCATCCTGGCGGTCGGGCGCGTAGCTCCGCGCGTGGTGCCGCGCAACGGAAATGTCGAGGTCCGCTCCATCATGACCATGACGCTCTCCGCCGATCACCGGATCGTCGACGGGGTCGTCGCCGCCCGTTTTCTCGAAGCGATAAAAGGGTTACTCGAAAGCCCGGAGTTTTAACGATTAGCGTTCAGTCGCGCCTCCGAGGGCGGCGGCTGAAACGCTTGCCTAAGGATGCACCATATGAGGACATTCAGCTAACGGGGCTGTTGAAAAAGGCCCAAACACCAGAAAAGCGTTGGATGAGGGTCAGGTCTTGCAATCATACATTTCGTTTTTTCCTCATCTCCAGATCTCTCAATCTCCGACTCACCGTAGCATAGTGAACCCCAAGATATTCTGGGTATAGATCCCGTTGAGCTGACGCATGCCCAAAGATAGATTCGGCCTGGGGGTCTCTACTATTAAATGATAGTGATTATCCATCAGGCAGTACCCATGACAAAGCCAGCCGTAGCGGGAGATGACGTGATGAGAGAGGGTGTTGATAAATACCCCCCGGTCAGCATCATCTAAGAAGATTTTCTGACAAGCGTTGCCACGGGCGGTCAAATGATAGAGCGCCCCAGGATATTGCAACCGCAGAGGCCGAGACATGCCTCGTGCTTATCTCATCCATTGTTGGATTGCAAGACCTGACCCCAATTCCGCGCCTAAAGCATAGAAAGTATCTGCGCCGTTCAGCTCGGAGGAGCGCCGTTAGGACGGAACTCAACGAACCTCGCGATTGTTTCGCTCCATTCCCGAGCCTCAGGTGGGGCCATGCGGGCAATCTCACTCAGGAGGTCACGACCGGCTGCGATACTATGAGGGCTGAAATCGACAGTGGCGAAGGTCTCCAGGAGTTCGGCCATCTCATGAGATCGACGGCCGGCGTGCCGCAGCGTGGTCTCAATTAGAGGCCGGAGTTGGTTAAGCAGGCCTGGAGATCGGCGCGCGTAGAGCCTCAAGACCTGGGGTTGGATACCGAGCCGACCGGCGCCGAACAAAAGTTCGAGCATGACGGTCGTCAGTCCATGGAACAATCCTGCGTTCAACATCTTGAGGGCCGAAGCCTGGCCTACCTTGTCACCCACAACCTCAACGGAAAGGCCTAGCGAGCCCAGGGCCTCCAGCTCATGAGCTTGGGGTCCCGAAAGAACAGTAAAAGTCCCCTCCGCCAATTGCGATGCTGCGCCGATAACTCCGGCGTCAACGCAGTCTCCCCCTGCTAGAGCTATCAGGCCTGCAATCTCCTGAGCCCTGGCAGGGGAAATGGCGTTTGCTTCCAGAAACAGAGGGCGGCTGCCCGCGCTCTTCATGGCCTGGGCAACACTGCGGCCCACTTCCAGTGAAGCGTCGGCTGGCACCAGGGAAACGATCAGGTCACAGGCTTCGACGAGCGCCTTTATGTTCTCCATTTCCAGCGCACCGCAGCGCACTGCAGCCTGCAGCGTGCGAGAACTTCGCCCTCCGGTGCACGTGCATATCCGAATCCCATGGGAAGCGAGAACGCTGGCCCACTGCTCGCCCATCTCTCCTAGGCTCAAAATCCCTACAGTCTTTATTCGCACGCTGCTTCCTCCTCGAATACTCCTTGCGCCTGCTTTCACGTAATTTTCTGCAAGAGGTAGTTTTTAAACCCGTCGACACGGCATTGGAACGAGGGCGGGACAACCACAGTCGTGGTTTTCTCCTCCAGGATCGCCGGCCCTTGGATCACATTCCCGGCCCGTACCCTCTCGCCATCGTACACGGGGGTGTCGAACGCCTTACCGTCAAAGATGCAACTCCTGCGGCGTTTCAAGGCTTCCTCCGCGCTCTCTTCGCCTCGGG
>JACPAM010000213.1 GCA_016180805.1 Deltaproteobacteria bacterium
GAACACATCAGCCGCCGAACCGATTCTAGCTTCCAAGCTCTCGATGTAGGGAATTTCCCCCAGGCAGGGGACAGCCGTGAGAGAGAGCAAAGCTTCTCGATTGGTATCAGCGGCGAGGGAGGGTTCGCTGGCGAGACGATTGAAAACGTAGCCAAGGATGCGGAGGCCCCGGCAGGAGGCGTGCTCTAAAGTCAATAATAGATGATTGATAACGCCGAGGCGATTGGGGGCCACAACCAAAAGCGGGAGGTTTAAAAGGTGGGCTAGGTCAGCATAAGTGAAACGCGGCAGGATCGGGGAGAGAAGGCCACCGGCGCCTTCGACTAGAGTGATGTCATGGGCTGAGCTGATCTCGCCGTAAGTCTTTTCCAGTAAAGAAATGTCAATTTTCACGCCCTCCCTCGCGGCGGCCATGCTGGGAGTAAGAGGGTCGCGCAGGCGATAGGGACAGATTTTTTCTATCGGCTCGCCGCAGCCGGGCATCCTGAGGGAAAAGTTTTCCGTCTCTTTCCTTGCAGCCGGTCTCGGCAGGCTTCATCACACCGACCTTGTAGCCCTTGTTCTTTAGAAGCGCGGCCAGGCCACAAGCAACTACCGTCTTGCCTACGCCCGTGTCCGTACCGGTGATGAAAATGCCCGTGCCCACTAAAAACATCCAGCCATTCTCAGTAGGGGCGGTTCGCGAACCGCCCCTACGACGGTCACCGTGGACCCTAAACCAACCACGATTCCTCGCCCCCTGTGTTTTGTGCCGCAGGATTCTCTCGATCCATCTCCCACATCCTTGGGTTATCCTCTATATACCGACGGATGCGATCCAATTGGTCTCCGCCGCGGATAACATGTTCGTAATAATTGCGCTGCCACACGGGCGCACCGGACACGCCACGCAGGATATTGATCTGTTTTGTGGAGACGGTTTTGAACGCCCCAATCAATCGCCCCAATGGTTTATGTTTGGCCATATCTGTAGGGGCGGTTCGCGAACCGCCCCTACCAACATCGTCGATCATAATAACCCCGTGTAAATGGTTCGGCATAACGACCCATCCATCCAAATCCACATGCTGATATTGCCGTCCCAACCATGCCCAACATTCAGCCACCACCCGTCCATATTCGTTCAGCCGCATTTCCCCTTCTACAATGTCCCCGAACAGGCATTGCCGATTTTGGGTGCAGACTGTAACGAAATACGCCCCCGCTTGGCTGTAATCATACCCAGCTAGCCGGATGGATCGGCGATGGTGTTTTTCAGGATCGTATCTCATAAACAACACCCGGCAACGACATCGTTAGGACAGCCCCCCGTGGTTACCCTTTTGCAGGGCAGGCACCGGGCCTGCCCGTGCGTAGGGGCGGTTCGCGAACCGCCCCTACCTTTCCGTCACCACCTTGATCGATTCGCACGTCACATCTAGGAGACCCTTCAGCTCTTCTTCGCTGATCGTCAGCGGCGGCATTAAAACCACTACATTCCCCAAAGGCCGGATGATGATCCCTCGTTTCCGCGCTTCCAAGATGACCCGATGCCCTATTCTATTTTCCGGCGGGTACGGTTTGAGAGTCGCCTTATCCTCGACGAGCTCGATCCCCACCATAAAACCCCACTGGCGGATGTCGCCGACGTGGGGAAGGGGTGAGAAATCCTCTTCTAGCCGCCGTTTCAAGTAAGCGATCCGCGGCTGCATCCGATCTAAAATTTTCTCGGTCTTAAAAAGATCGAGGCTTGCCAGCGCCACGGCGCAGCCTAAGGGATTGCCCGTGTAGGTATGGCCGTGGAAGAAACTTTTGAACTCACCATATTCGCCGAGAAAAGCTGAAAATATCTCCTCGGTAGCGAGCGTGGCGGCCAGAGGCAGGTAGCCGCCCGTGATACCCTTGGCGAGGCAAAGAATATCGGGAGCAACGCCTTCGTGCTCGCAGGCAAACATCTTGCCCGTCCGGCCAAAGCCGGTGGCCACTTCGTCGAGGATGAAAAGGATTCCGTTCTTCCGGCAGATCTCGCTCAACGTCTTCACATACCCCAAGGGCTGCGACCACATCCCGGCTGCGCCTTGCATCAAAGGCTCCATGATCAAAGCCGCCAAGGAATGCTTCTCTCTAGTGATTGCCTCCTCCGCTTCCTGAATGGCACTCGCGAGCGCGTCGTTCTCCTTCATGCGGCGAAAGTAGCGATAGACGTGTGGTGGATTCAGCCGGAGCACCGGGAAGAGCAGGGGAAGATGAAAGCGATGAAAGGTCTCGGAGTAGCCTACACTCATGGCGCCGATCGTATCGCCGTGATAGGCCTCAACCAGCGAGGCGAAGCGTGTGCGACTTTTTTCACCTTTTAGCTGCCAGTATTGGAAGGCCATTTTCAGCGCGATCTCCACAGCCGTAGCGCCGTTGTCAGAGTAGAAAACCCGCCGGAGCCCTCTCGGCGCAATCTCGATAAGCTTTTCGGCGAGCTCGATGCCCGGCAGATGGCTTAGACCGAGAAAGGTTGAGTGGGCGATCTTGCCGATCTGCTCTTTGAGAGCATCATCCAGCTCTTTTTTCCTGTGGCCGTGGACATTGCACCAGAGCGAAGAGGCGCCATCAAGATACTTTCTTCCCTGGACATCGATCAGGTAGTGACCGTCGCCCTTTTCGATGATAAGCGGGTCCTCTCCCGTCCACTCCTGCATCTGGGTAAAGGGATGCCAGAGGTAGGTGTGATCGAGGCGTTTTAGCGCCTCGTAGTCCAGAGCCATGGTAGCCGCCGATGCCATCTGTTCTCAATGCAAAATGCATAATGCAAATTGAAAAATGCAAAGGGACGAAAATTTTGCAATTTACATTTTGCAATCTTCATTTTTCACTTCTTCAAACGCTTTTAACGCCCGATGTAGGTGATCATGCGTATGCGTCGCCATGAGGGTAATCCTGAGACGCGACGTGCCCGGAGGAACGGTGGGCGGACGGATGCCTTGGGCAAAAACTCCCTTCTGAAGCAATTGCTCCGAAAGAGCCATACACTTTTGCGCGTCCCCGACGATAAGCGGTTGGATCTGGCTTTGGCTCTCGCCCAGAGAATAGCCGAGGCTTCTAAGCCCATCTCTCAAAGCCCGGCAATTATGCCAAAGCGCGAGCCTCCTTTGCGGCTCCTTGTACACAAGATCGACTGCCGCAATCGCCATCGCCATCACAGCCGGCGGAAGAGAAGTGGTGTAAATAAAACTCCGGCAGCGGTTGATCAGAAGCTCGCGCAGCTCCCGCGGTCCCGCCACGTAGGCTCCGAACGCCCCTAGGGCCTTCCCCAACGTCCCCATTTGAGCCAAGATGCGATCTCCCAATCCCAATTTAGCGACCACACCTGCCCCATTCGGCCCGAAGACGCCCGTGGCGTGGGCTTCGTCGACCATGACCATCGCTCCGTATCGCTCTGCCAGATTTACAATCTCCGCGAGCGGAGCCTCATCTCCGTCCATACTGAAGAGGGTTTCGGTCACGATCAGCTTGCGCGCAGCTACTGGCGCTTTTTTCAGACCCTCTTCCAGACGCTCCAAATCACAGTGAGGGTAGACAACGACCTGTGCCCGAGCGAGGCGACAGCCGTCGACAATGCTCGCATGATTAAGAGAGTCACTCAGGATCACGTCCCCCTCACCGACGAGGGAAGAAAGGATACCGATATTGGCATGATAGCCGGAATTGAAAACCAGTGCCGCCGCGGTCCCTTTAAAGGCCGCTATATTCGCCTCCAGCTCTTCGTGCAGCGCCATGTTGCCCGATATGAGCCGGGAGGCTCCCGAGCCGCAGCCATAGCGATCAATCGCCTCCTTCGCCGCCTCGCGCAGAGCGGGGTGGTTAGCGAGACCGAGGTAATTATTCGACGAAAAATCTAATACCTCCTGGCCATCAAGCATGAGAGTAGGCCCCTGCTCGCCTTCTACGCGGCGCAGTTTTCGGTAGAGTCCTTGTTGCTTGAGCCGTTTCAATTCCTCTTGGATAAAGCCGCCGGCCATCTCTACGTTGACTTATTATAACGACAGGCCGTTATCAACCAGCCAAATTTTGCCCTTTTCGCTCTTTTCCTGATATAGGTGATGACGATTTCCTATGGCCAAAGTCAAAATCATCTACGCCTGCCAGAGCTGCGGCTATCAGTCGCCCAAATGGCTCGGCAAATGCCCCGACTGCAACCAGTGGAACACCCTGGTTGAAGAAAAGATCGAGCGCGCGTCTCACCCCCGCGGCGAGCTGGCCCTGGGGGCCGCTGAGGGCGCCTCCCCCGTCTCGGAGATATCGGCGGCCGAGAAGCCCCGAGTTACTTCCGGCATAAAAGAGTTCGACCGGGTCCTGGGCGGAGGCCTGGTCCGCGGCTCCGTCGTTTTAATCGGGGGCGATCCCGGCATCGGCAAATCCACCCTTCTCCTCCAGGCATTCTCGGCTCTCAGCCAAGCGGGGCACACCTGTCTCTACGTTTCCGGCGAGGAGTCCCGCCAGCAGATCAAGATGCGGGCGGAGAGGATCGGCACCACGTCATCCGAGCTTCTGCTCCTCAGCGAAACCTCCTTGGAGCGGATCCTGGATCAGATTCAAAAGGTTCATCCCAGGGTTTTGGTGATCGACTCGATCCAGACGATTTTCACCTCTTCTCTGCCCTCGGCGCCCGGAAGCATCGGACAGGTGCGCGAGTGCTCCGGCGCGATTATCGTTCTGGCAAAGAAAAAAGGGCTGAGCACCTTTCTCATCGGCCACGTGACCAAGGATGGCTCGATCGCCGGCCCGCGCGTGCTTGAGCACATGGTCGATACGGTCCTCTACTTCGAGGGAGATGGGGGGCACAACTTCCGCATCCTCAGGGCCGTCAAGAACCGTTTCGGCTCCACTAACGAGATCGGCGTCTTCGAGATGAAGGAGGCAGGCCTGAGAGAGGTCAGCAACCCTTCGGAAATCTTTCTGATGGAGCGGCCACTGGGTGTTCCGGGCTCCGTCGTAGTTTGCAGCATGGAAGGCACGCGCCCGATCCTGATCGAGCTTCAGGCGCTGGTGAGCCCCTCTTTCCTCGCGGTCCCGCGGCGAACGACTATCGGCGTGGATCACAACCGGGTCGCGCTCCTGACCGCCGTGCTGGAGAAAAAGATGGGGATTCAACTCTTCAATCAGGACATCTTCGTCAATGTAGCTGGCGGCGTGCGCGTCAACGAGCCGGCGGTCGACCTGGGGATCGTCGCCGCCGTCGCCTCGAGTTACCAGGAAAAGGCGATCGACCCGAAAACCGTTTTGCTCGGCGAGGTCGGACTGGCCGGAGAGGTCCGGGGCATTGCCCAGGCCGAGGCACGAGTCAAGGAAGCAAGTAAGCTGGGCTTTGAGCGCTGCGTCCTGCCGCGCACGAACAGCTCTCTGTTAAACCACCTCCGCGGTGTCGAGCTTACCGGCGTAAGCTCGCTTGCCGAGTGCTGGCAACTCCTCTTCTAAGCGCGCACGGGGGCGCGGAGTACTGAGCGATGAGTCCTGAGGTATGAGCCAGAACCTCTTAAAGACTCAGTCCTGAACAACTCAGTCCTGTGTGCGTCCGCTTGTATCCAACGCTATGCTTGGCTATTAATAGACGGGCTGCCGGAGTGGTGGAACTGGTAGACGCGCTGGACTCAAAATCCAGTAGGGGCAACCCTGTGGGGGTTCGAGTCCCCCCTCCGGCACCATTGATCATCCCACAAACCTTAAGACTTCCGCTGTCCCTTCCCAGCGCAAAATCAGCGACTTCCCCGCCCAAAAAAAACCTAAGGCAGGTACAGTGAATTCTCTTTCACGCAGCGCAACAGGTCGGAGTTTTTAAACGGGTTTCAGATAACGGGCAGGCGGCAATCCTGATTCGTGGCGAAAAAAAAGGGGCAAACCGACCGGTTGCCCCTTTTTGGTTACTCAAGAGCGAGAAAACTACCAGCGATTGCGCCCGCCGGTTCTGTTTCCTCGACCCCCGCTATCGCGCGACCCCATAGGCTTGGCTTCATTAACCACCAGGGTGCGCCCCTCCAGTTGGGTGCCGTTCAGGGCCTGCATGGCCTTTTGGGCCTCCCCCCCGGAACTCATCTCCACGAAGCCAAAGCCCCGCGACTGGCCGGTAAATTTATCCGCAATCACCTTGACCGATTCCACGGTCCCGTGCGCCGCGAATATTTCCTGCAGTTGCCCTTCCGTTACCGAATAAGGCAAGCCGCCAACATACAGTTTATTACCCATGTTCTCCTCCTTAAGAGAATGCTACTGTCTTTGACCCTGAGAACCTTACCACCAATTGGAGCAGAACATGGAGAACTGGAAAAGCTGGAACCACGCTCTGGTCGGTTTTTCCTTTAGGCATCGTTTCGCAAGGAGAGACTGACTCAGGCCTTCAACTCTCGTCTTTTCCTCTTTCAGAAGGCCCTATACTGAAGAAGAAACTTAAGTTTATATTTTTCCCTTCCCTATGTCAACCCGCCCGCCTTAGCTTTTTTCTCTGCGGCTAGCTTCCGGGCCAGACGTTTTCGCTGCTGCAGGCACGGGGACTGCCCGCTTTTACTACTGTCCTCGCCCGTGTCCTGGCAGACTAGGCAGGTTGGGCAAATCCATCCGCCGCATTGACAGCGACCACCCGGTTTGTCGGCACGGCCGGGCTTGCTCTGGAAAGAGGAGTGGCAACGAGGGCAGAGGACCTCCACTACCCCGTCCAGGATTTCTAGATCCTCACCCGGGGCGATCCGTCGCATGGACTCCCCCTTAATCACCACGCGATATTGAAATGTCTGCTTGCTGTTCGACTTCTCCAACAACTCCCCCCCTGAGGTGAAACATGCCTTGATCCCGGTTGTGCCATCTATTTGTCCTTCGTATCCTGCCACCTTGTGCCGGACCACTGTTCCGTCTTGCAGTTTGACTTGATCTATTCCCTGTGACATACAGCCCTCCTTGAATTAAAAAGCCTCTGGCTCATTTAAAGCTCAGAGGCTTTGCTAAGCAATCAGAAACCAAGCTCTAAAGAGCTTTTTTAACTTATCACCCCTAGCCTCGCTTAAGCAACCGGCCTCGGATTCCTCCGAGGCCGCCCTTTTCGGCGCAGGAACTTCCCGTCATTCATTTTTCATCTTGAAAGCTGGTGGTAACACTTCGTCCACGCTCTTTCCGGTCCAGTGCCATTTCGGAACCCCGGCCCAGATTTCCTCGGCCCGGGCCTGGAGCTTCTCGATGAGATCCTCTTCGTTGAGGCGGAGATACTTCCCGTTATCGACCAGGATCTCGCCATCGACGATCACCGTGCGCACATCCCGGCTCACGGCGGTTTCCACCAGCGCCTTTATTGGATCGCGCACCGCGCCGAAGGCAATATCCCTGAGGTTGACAATGGTAATGTCGGCTTTCGCCCCCTTTTGCAGGCGTCCGATGTCGTCTCTCCCGACCATTTTCGCCCCGCCGAGAGTCACCGCGTTGAAGACATCGCGCGGATGGCCCGCAATAAAACTCTTCTCCGCCACACGGGAGCAGAGCGCGGCATAACGCATATCTGAGATCATATCCTTGGGAAAGGTGTCTGTGCCTATCCCCATGTTGATCCCTGCCTTTAGATACTTGTCAAAGGATTCCATCACGATTCCCAGTTTCAAGTATTTCAACGGGCTGTAGGCCACTGAAGCGCCCGAGTCGGCGATGATCTTCAGATCGTCTCCATAGGGATAGGCGAGCCAGCTATGGCCGCTGATGAAGATACAATGGGAGAGCGAAACCTCCGGGTCGAGGAAACCGATCCTGTGGAGCAACTCAATCGGCGTGCAGCGATGGAGGCGCATCACCGTGTGAAACTCAAAGAGATTGATCGTGGCGTGAATCTGCACGCGCACTCCAAATTCTTTGGCCGCCTTTCGGGTTTCCTTCAAAAGCTCCGGCGTGCAAGAGTCCACATGTCCCGGAAACAACATCGTGTTCATGCGCCCATTGCACGCGCCATTAAATCTCTTGGCGAACTCAACGGCCTTCTTCAGGCCTTCGCTCCCCCGCTCATCGTCCCAATCGTATTCCAACCGACCTTCGCGGTCCTGGAAGAAGTTGACGTTTTTGTAGCTTGGCCCGGTATAGCAACGGATTCCTACTTCATCGACCATTGCGACATATCGCTCAGGTTCCGCTCCGGGCCCGCCAATCTCCAGGCTCGTGGTGACGCCGCTCTTTAAGACATGGATCAGCGAGAAGCGCTGGCCCACGTCCACGTCCTTGAGATGAGCATGCGTGGCCCCTTCCCTGGTGGGGGCGCCGTGCGCCAAGTAGTTCGAGGCGAAGTAGTCGAGTTTCCCCGGCTCATTCAAGAGATAGTCGCTCGCGTTGCTGCCGGAGTGGAAATGGGTGTCGATGAAGCCGGGGGAGACCAGGCAGCCGCGCGCTTCGATACGCCGGTCCACCGGATCCGCGAATCGCTCGCCTACGTGAACGACCCGGCCATTGTCAAAAACCACCACGCCATCCTTGATGACCTCATGCTCTTTCCCATTGAAGCCGACGACGTAACCGCCTTGGATAAGTGTTTTCATGGTATCCCCCGGCTACCTCCGTAGAATCAACTCATGGTCGTGCCGCGGCCAGAGTCAGCAAGAGTTCTCCGACGTAGTGTCGATTGTGGTCTACGCTAGGCGAGAGACTCCAGAAGCCTCCCGTAGCCCGTGATCTTCTCCCGAATCCCGAGGGACTTGAGGCCGAACCAGGCCATAGACTGGATGCTGGAGACGGCCACGGCGCCGGTGTCCTCCTCGATGGCCTGGAGGTTCCCCACCACGGCCCAGCGGGCGCAGGGGAGATAGATTCCCTCGATCCCGTCTGCCGATCGGAACGCTTCCAGGGCGTGCTTGTAGGAGACGTGGAACGGAATCCGGGTCAACTCCACGTTCTTGACGATCCCCAGGTTCTTTACGGCAGCAACCTCGAAGCCGTTGCCCTCCAGAAACCTCTTGAGGATCAGGTTGCGCTCCTCGGTGTACGGGCTCGCGATGGCGATACGTTTCGCCCCTAGGGCTCTGAGGCCGTCCATGGCGGCGGTGACCGTGGTGCTAGCGGGCTTCCCGGTCAGCTCCCGGATCTCAGCGATGATCCTCTGGTCGCTGCCGACCCCCTTCATGGCGATGATCGGGTCGCCGCCGACGATGATCACACCGGCGTCTTCCTCGGCAAGCTTCTTCGCGCCGTCGACCAGGAGCCCCGCAGCCCGCTCGAACTCTGAAGCCACCAGTTGCTGGACGTTGAGCGTGACGGTCACGGTGATCACTCCCGCCGGTAGAATCTGCTCGAACTCGTAGGCCCCCGTATCGTAAATAGCGGGGCAGACGTGGCCGATCTTTCCGCGCCAGCCGTAGTACATGGAATCCCCTCGAAAGCTCCTCGGGGGCCAAGCCATCAGGCCGCGGCCGATGGACTAAGCTCTCTCGGGAAGCGCGCTCTCGCCTGCGGCCGATAGGTTCGTGCCATGAGTCGTGCTGTCTGTAATCGGACGTCCGCAGCCTCGCTCGCGCTCCCCTCGGTCGCGGGCAAAGACGTCCGCGAAACCTGTTTCATGACTATTTCTCTCTGCTATGGACCGTAAAGTCTCTGGATGAGGCCGCTCTCTTCGAGCTCCTTTACGAACCGGGGCTCGATGAACCGCGCAGGGTCCGCTTGTCTGGCTTTGGGGTCCCGCGCCCCCAAGTTTTCCAGAATGGGGCGGATGGCGGCGACCGTGGGGGTAGGCACGCGCGGAACATACTTGTGGGCGTAGATCTCGTAGGCGTACTCGGCCGGCTCGGGATCCTTCAGCCGCGCGTACTTCTGCATCACCTCCACGCTAAGGGCCCGGTTCCGCTTGAAAGTGGCGATCCCCTCCAGGTGTGCCTTGATGAAGCTGCGCACGGTTTCGGACTGGGCGTTGACATATGAGCGCGAAGCCGCCACGCCGTTGTAGCAGAACTCGAGGCCCGACTCCGCCAGATCGATGATTTCCTTGAGCCCCAGCTTACGGGCCTGGAAGGCCTGTACGTCGGTGAGGATGCCGCTGTCGATGCTCCCCTTGGCGAGAGCCGCGAAGGTTTCCGGCGTGCCTCCCAGTTGAAGCAGCGCGACGTCCTTTTCGGGCTTGAGTCCCCACTTCTCCAGAATGTAGCGGGCGGCAAAGTCGGCCAAGGAGCCGAAGCGCGTGATCCCCATCTTCTTCCCTTTCAGGTCCTGGGGTCCCTGGATCCGGCTCGATGCAACAACACGGAAGGCCAAGACGTTCATGGTGCAGGTCAGCATAACCTGGTCGGCCCCGGCCAGCGAGGCCTGAACGGCGGAGGGGCCTCCGGTGATGGCAAGGTCCAGTTCTCCCGCGATCATAGCCTGGGCCACCTGTGTTCCGCTGCGAACGAAGATCATCTGCACGTTTAGGCCGTTCTTCTCAAAGTGGCCGGCCTCTTTGGCGACCCAGAAGGGTACTTGGGGACCGCCTATGGCGCTGTAGGCAACCCGCACAGGGCGCAGTGATTGGGCCTCGGCCGGGGAAACGGCTCGGCCCGCGCTCGCCGAAGCGGCAAGGGCCGTGAAAAGCGCCGCCAGTATCGTCCCGGAGGAAGCTGGAAGCCGGAATCTCATCTTTTTTCTCCTATTCTAAAAACCCGCGAAGAACCGAGCCCGCTTCATCAAAACCTGCGCTCTCTTACTAATACAAACGACTTAACTCGTGTTACGTCTCCTCAGGGGGCAAGCCTTCCGGCCGCAGCCGATAGGCTAGGCTCCCTCGGGAAGCCCGCTCTCGGCTGCGGCCGATGGGTTCGTGCCATGAGTCGTACCGTCTGTAATCGGACGTCCGCAGCCTCGCTCGCCCCGTGGAGTGCGGTCTTGACCAAGAGGGTGGTTCCTCGACCGCGCAGTTACTCAACGGGGCTCGATCTTGCGTCATGTAAACCATCTGATGTTTCTGCGCGTACTTGTACACTGTGGTCCCTGGAACGAAGGCGGAGCTCTGGCCGCCGAACTTCTCCCAAACCTCCTGGGCCTCCAGCGAGTTAAGAAACACGGCAAAAAGATGGCCCACGTTAGGATGGGGGGCGCCCTTCGGGACTCCCGCATGGTAGGCAGGAGCGATGACAGGCTCAATCCCCTCGGCATGGACGATGGGCGCGCCGGTCTTTTTCGCCCGGTGAACGAAGCTATCGGTGAGCGTCACGGCCACCAAAATCTCTCCCACCTGGAGCCGGGTATAAGTCTGGCCGAGCAACCCCAGGCTCGCTTCCTGTTTGACGAGCGCCCGCACGTACTCGGTGGCTTTTTTCTCGCCCCAGGGTCCGGCGGCCAGACGTGAGAAATGATGGGCGGCGTTGGTTATGCCCAGTTTCCCCCCTTTCCATTTCGGATCCAGGAGGTCTTCCCAGCTCTTCGGCACGTCTTTGGCGGGCAAATTCTTTTTGTTGTAAGCGGGTAGAACGATCTGGTGGGCAACGGAGGTCGTGCCGTTGTCATAGTGGATGACTCGGGGATCAACCCCAAGCGCTTTGTAGTCGAAGGTCTCATGCAGCTTCCTGACCCATAGCGTGGCGTGGTGGGCATCGGTTACGACCATCAGATCCCATTCGGGGGCCACACCCGTAGCCGACCGGGCTACGATCTTCGCCACATCACCAGGCATGTCTCCTGCCGGGCTATAATTCAGCTTGATATTGAGGCCGTACTTGCGGTTGAAGGCCTCGGCCAGTGCCTGAGCGCCCTGGGGCGTTAGAGTGGATGGACCGTAAAACTCGATCGTCCCCTCCTTCCTGGCCGCGGCCACGAGCTCGTTTAGGGTAACAGCCTTCAGCCAGGGTGCCCACCCGAGCACAATCGATATAAACAAAACGCCGATTAGAAAAAGTCTCCTCGTTTTCATCTTTTGCCTCCCGACCGCGCTGCCAGCGCGCGGTGACACGAAATAAATGTTAGCGTCTATAAAGGCGGTCGATAAACCCTGTGTCGTCCAACTTTTTCACGAAACTCGAGTCAACGAAGTCCTCCGGTCTCGAAGCCTTGGCCTTGGGGTTTTTCTTGCCGAGCTCGTCCAATATGGTTTGCACACCGGCAAGCGTGGGATAGGGTTTTTCCGGCACCACTTTGAGCGCGATCTCCCTATAGGTTTCCTCCAGCGCTTCTCGATCCTCCGTCTTCAAGTATTTTCCCACGATCTTGATGCTCGCTTCCTTTTCCTTTTTGTAGAAATGAATTCCCTCGGTCAGGGCCTGGATGACGGACATGACAACCTCGGGATTCCCCTTGAGGTAACTCCGGGATGCCAGCAGGGCGGTCAACTGAAAGGGGATATTCAGTTCCGCCATATCGATCAGGTTATTGAATCCCAACTTCCTTGCAGTGAGGGTAAAAGGAGGAGTGATGATGGTCGCCTGAACGTTCTTGGATTGAAGGGCCGCAAAGCGCGCCGTCTGCGCCCCGATCTGAAGAAGGACGACGTCCTTCTCGGCATTCAAACCAACTTTGGCCAGGGCCATCCGTACCCCGAGATCGGTCGCGCTGCCGAAGCGGCTGACGGCGATTTTTCCACTCACAAGCTGGTTCACTTTTTTGATTTCCGGCAGGCTTATAAGGCTATAGGGGAAAGTATTCAAGAAGCTCGCAATGATCACGACATCGACACCGGAGAGTTTGGCGGCGACCGACGACGATCCATCCGCAACCGCCATCGCCACGTCCCCTCCCACCATGGCCTGGATTCCCAGCGAGCCCCCGGCGGTAAAGATCAGCGAGACATCCAAATGGTGTTTTTTAAAAAAGCCCGCATCCTGGGCGATGATCAGGACCGCCTGGTACGGGCTCGTCGCCGTATAGGCGATGTTCAACTTCTTCGCCTGGGCCGCGGCGAATGGGACGAAGCCGAAGGCGAAGAAAAGAGACAGAAAAACGCTGACCCATCGTCTGCTGTCTTTCATTTTTGTCTCCTTATCGACCGAAGGTTGAAGGTGCCGGACCGCAACCGAGAGCGCCAAAGGGCGACCAGAAGTGGCCCGGATACGTATTTTGGCCGGAGAGTATCCGATACCGGCCTGTTATGTCAACGCGGGATCGATTCTACCGGTGCAATAGCCATGAGAGGGTAAACCTATTCTCGGCGCTTTCGTCTAATTTGGTCAGAAGAGGGAGGTTGACCGATGGACGCGTTATATACTCTTGGGGTCATTAACCTGACGATTCCGGCATGGCAGCTGGCTCTTTATATGGGCTTATTTAGCCTCTTCATGTTCCGGCATGAAATCCGAGGCTGCCTGCTAACGACTTACGCTTTCGGCCTCTATTGGGGCTATTACCTCTTTAGTCAGGAATTCATCGCTGCTGCCAGCAGTTATCCTCCTGTCTTAACTGCCTACATTATTTCTGGTCTCGTCCTCGGAGCCTTGAGCCTGGCCTCGCTCTTCCCAAGCGGCCGCCCTCCCCGAAGGGCATCCGTCTCCCGTCTTGGGCTCCACCAGTCTTGCTTGACAGCATCTTGCACCTGCGAATAGGCTGCGGCCATCGGTGCCCGGACTGGGGGGTAGCGCGTTGAAACCGGCCGTGCGAGGCTTTAGATGGAACTGGATCTTAAATGCGCGGTGCGACCTGGTCTGGTATATCGGGTCGGCCTTGGTCGGATGGATTTACGTCGCTCTGGTCCTTTTTCTGCCCCACGGGCTTAGCGATCCGCTCCATGAACCGCTGGCCACGCTCAGCGTCGGCGGCCTCTCCCTCCATCTCACCCTTGAGCTTCTGATCTTTGCCTCCTGGGCCTATCTCGTGGATTCGCCCCACCTTTGGGCGACCCTGGCCCGGACTTATCTCGATCCGGATGAGTGGCAAGTGAGAAGGCGCCAGCTCCTCTTCGCCTTCGTCTGGTTCGTGGCAGGACCGGTTGCCGTCCTCGGTCCCTATGCGGCCGGTACCCTTTATCCGATGCGCGCAGAAACGATGGCTCTCGGGGGTCAGCTTTTCTTCGCCTTCTTCCGGCTCGGGGCTTACTACCATGTGGTGCGGCAGCATTGGGGATTCCTTCAGCTCTACAAGCGGAAAAATGACGACTTCACCGACCCTCAAGAAAACCGGGCCGACTTGTGGTTTTTCAATCTCTCGATGTATCTTCCGATCGTCCTTTTTGTGGCGTCTCCAGGCCAGTTCCAGGCTGGGTTTGTCGACGTCGAGCTGGCCGCGGGCCTTTTTGAAGATCACCGCATCATGGGCCTCCTCCACCGGCTTTTCCTGGCTCTCTACGGCACGGCGCTTTTCGGATACATCGCTTTCCAATGGACTCGCTGGTGGCAGGGGTCTTCGCGCAACGGGCCGAAGCTTCTTTTTCTCCTTTCCGTGGTTCCCCTGCATTATGCGGCCTTCGCAAGCCCGCTCGTGGCCCTGTTCGCGATCCCCATCGTCACCGTGGGCCACAACCTCCAATACCATCGCATCGTCTGGATGTACGGCCAGAACAAATACTGCCGGGGCGAGCCGGGTCGCTATCGTTTAACCCCGACGGCGGGATCTTTGCTGCTATTGGCATCATGGCCGGAATCACGGACCCCCAAACCGCGGGAGTCGGGGCCGAAATGGTCGCTCTCTTCCTCACCGGCTGGTCCATACACCACTACTATCTGGACGCCAAAATTTGGCGGATAAGCAAGGACCACGAGGTCTCCCGCTCCCTGAATCTTTAGTCTTTGAAAAGCGCTCACGCCGCATCCCGCTTGCGCCAGGAACAGATCGCGACAGCGATTCCCCTGAACACACAGATTCGAAAGCCTCAACCCCCGGGCAGCGCCTCGGGCGCATGAGATCCTCATTGGCATTGATAAAGAATCGGCGCGCCATCCAGGCGGCGCCATACCCGCCTGTTCCCTTTTTCTGAACGAGGCCTTGTGCGCGCTAGTTTCTTCTGAGTTCGCTGCCCCAGAGCTCTTTCAAGAAGCCGCTTTTGTCCAAGTCCAATACAAAGCTGTTGTCGTAGATCTCCTCGGCTTTCTTCCTCACTTTCGTGCCGGCCTGGCGGGCAAGGTCGACGGATTCGGCCACCGCTCCTTCGGGA
>JACPAM010000214.1 GCA_016180805.1 Deltaproteobacteria bacterium
GGCAACAAAGAAGAGACTCCCAAGGCTCACGACCCGGCCTTTGCTCGCACGCACAATGTGATCATCGGGAGCAACATCCAGAGCCTCCAGGGGGCGAAAGAGAAGGCCGAGGCGCTTGGCTATCGTAGCCTCATCCTTTCCAGGTTCGTCGAGGGTGAGACCAGGGAGGTGGCCAAGGTGCACGCGGCTATCGCCAAAGAAATCCGCTGCACGGGCCATCCTGTCCCCGCGCCAGCCTGTGCCATCTCAGGGGGCGAGACCACGGTGACGATTCGGGGCCGAGGCAAGGGCGGGCGGAACCAGGAATTTGCCCTTGCCGCCGCGATCGCTTTGGATGGGTGGCAAGGGATAGTCATGCTCAGCGGGGGGACCGACGGAACCGACGGTCCGACCGACGCCGCCGGCGCGCTTGCCGATGGCGAGAGCGTCGAGCGGGCCCGAGCCATAGGATTGGCAGCGCAGGCGTATCTCGAGGAAAATGATTCGTATCCTTTCTTTCATCAACTCGGTGACTTGCTCATCACCGGGCCCACGTTCACGAATGTCATGGACCTGCGGTTAGTATTGGTGGGATGAACGGTGTCGTGGTGAAGCAGCGGGCCGGCGAGATTGCGAGTCGAAGATCGTGGTTTGAGGTTCGGAATTGTGATATAAGATTCGGCAGGGTGGTGCGCCGGCTGAAGCTTGGGGAGAGATCCGTAACGAGGGAAGCAGTCGTGAGAAGAACGGTTTGGCTTTTGCTCTGTCTGGCTTTATTGCCATCCGCGGGGTGGCCGGAGGACCCGCCAAAGGTCGGCGTGGTGGATATGCAGCGGGTGATCGGCGAGTCTCAGATCGGAAAACAGGCGAGAGAGAAATTTCAGGCCGAATTCAAGAACGCCGAGGCGGAGCTGTTGAAGGAAAAACAGGAGCTGGAGCGCTTAAAGGGCGATCTGGACAAGAAGGGCGCACTGTTGAGAGCGGAAGAGAAGCAGGATCTGGGGCGGCAGCTTCAGCGAAGATACCGCGATTACCTGCGCGCAGTGCAGATCTCCCAAGAGGAGCTGCGGCAGCGGGAAAACGAAATGGCAGCCCAAATCATCGATGGCGTGCGGGAAGTCGTCGTTGAGATCGGGAAAAAGGAGGCGTTCACGCTCATCCTGGGGCAGTCCCAAACGCTGTACAATGGGAAGGCGATCGATATCACTGACAAAGTCATAGAGTTGTACAATCAGCGTAACCGCAAAGCGCCGACGGCGGGAAACTGACCTCTCCCAACAGGTAGATCCACCACCAGGCGAACCCATGCGTTACCCTGGATCTTTGTTTTTACTCGGTGCCGCCTTCGGATGGCTGGCAGGCTGTAGCCTTCCGGCCGATTACTGGTCTTTTCCGTCTTTTCCCGCGCTTGTTCGGCCAACCCCGCCCAGGCCCGCTCCACCGGAGCCGGTTTCTCCTAAACCCGCTCGTCCGCCGTTTGGGGAAGCTTCCGAGCCGTCGAGACCGTTGCTGACGGAAAGCAACATCCGAGAGCAGGCGCTCATCGCGCAGCGCCCTTTGCCAAAACCGTCGCAACCTTTGCCGCTGGCGCCGCTGCCGCCCGAGATGCCGCCAGCCGAAAAGCCTCCGGCTCCCGCCAGGGCTTTGCTGAAGCAGGCTACGATCAGAGGAAAGGAGCAGCCCGTTTCGCCCCTCCCAAAGATTGACGAGGGGCGTCTTGCGGAGTCGGGCGAGAAGGCTCAACCGGAGACGGTGCCGGCCCGGCCCGAAGAGTCTTCGCTGCTCGTGCGGATTACCCCGGATACGCCGCCCCGGCAGGCTGCCTCCATTCGGCTTGCGGAGGAGGGGAGAACGCTGCTCCAAGCGGAGGAGTTCGACAAAGGGCTAGCCAAGCTGGAAAAGGCCATCGCCTTGGACTCGCGGAACCGCTATGCCTATTATTTCTTGGCCAAGGCTCATTACCATCTCACGCGCCATCAGCAGTCGCTCAATTTTCTCGAAATCGTCGAGCCCTTGCTGTCCGACGACCCGCTCTGGCTCGCCCGCGTGTATGCTTTACAGGGTGAGAACTACCGCGCCTTGGGATTTTTTGAGCGCGCCGACACGAAATATATCGGGGCGCTGGCGTTAGATCCTTCCAATCGGGTCGCTCTTGACGGCCTGAGCTACCTGCCGCCAGAACTGGTCGCACCGGCCCGTTAGAGCCGGCTGAGGCTCCGTGAGCCGTTGTCCGAGCGCCTTACTCGATAACGTAGTTGAGGGTGAATTCAACGTTCAGGCGCTTGATGCCCAGTTGTCCGGGGATTTTTGGAAAAGGCGCCGCCGTTTTGACCGCGTCGATCGCCGCCAGGTCCACGGAAGCGTGCTCCGAGGTCTTGACGACACGCACGGTGTCAAGGCGCCCGTCTTGAAGGATGGTAAACTCGACCTCCACCCGGCCTTCCTTGCGGTTGCGAATCGCCAGCTCGGGAAAGGTCCAGAAGCTTACGATGGCCTTCTTGACGCTCTCCAGGTAGGCCGTGTACTCCGCTTCGAGGGGATCGCTTTGGCTCTCTTGGCGGGCCTGGAGACGACTTCTGACGCGCTCGATGGCCTGATCGATAAGCTTTTCCCGCTTGGCCGCGGGTACGGTCTCGTCCGTTGACCCTATGAGCTCGTCGATTTTTTTCTGAGTCCCCTCGATGCCGCTCTGGTTGCCAATGGCGCGGTAGCGCTCCAGGGCTTCACGGTAAAAGCTGACCGCCTTGGCCGTGTTGCCGTAAAGGCGATAAAGCTCCGCCATGTTGGCAAGCGCGAGGGCGGCTGTCAGGCGCTGCTCGGTTTGATCCGCAAGGGTCAGCGAGGAGCCCAGCTTGTCCATCGCCTCGAAATGCTTTCCCGCCCTGATCATACCGCGAGCCTGAAGGAGCCAGCGCACGGCCTCGTCGTGCTCGTCCAGCCTGGCGCCCGCTGCCGTGGCGGGAATAGGAAAGCCGAGAAGCACGATAGCGATGAGTTGAGGGAAGGAATATTTCATGGGATAAGCGACTTATAATTCACCAAAAGCTGTAGCGCAAGGCGGTGAAAAACTAGCAAACTAACCATCCCTGTGCTACGTTTATCGTGTTTGGGCACCGGGGCGAGTTGGTGCCGGCGGGTGGCCGGGGGTCTTGAGCGAAGGAATAAGGCTTCACGGCTGCTTTTGCGTTTGAATTCACGGTCGTGGAGAGATGGCCGAGTGGTCGAAGGCGCACGCCTGCTAAGCGTGTGTACCCCTTAAAAGGGTACCGAGGGTTCGAATCCCTCTCTCTCCGCCAGTTCTCCAAGACGGTCAACGGTCATTGGTAAATCGTCAATGGGTGGCGAGGAGAGGACGATTGACTATTGACCATTTACTATTCAGGAAGTTTGCGCGCCCGTAGCTCAATTGGACAGAGCATCAGACTACGGATCTGAGGGTTGGGGGTTCGAGTCCCTCCGGGCGCGCCATTGATGAGCCCAGCCGATCCCCTGGGCTCCTGCCTTGTTGTTCGGATTCGAGCACGGAGAGGATTTCGGTTACCGCTCGTTGCCAGATCCCGCGGAACTGCCTGACTATGGCCGCGCCACCGGGTAGCCTCCAGGCTCATTACCCGTTCACGTCTCGTTTCCTGGATGTCGGCGGCATTCGCTGTCACTACCTGGACGAAGGCCGGGGCGAACCGATCGTCATGCTCCACGGCAACCCGACCTGGTCCTTTTACTACCGGCATCTCGCTCTGGCCCTGCGCGATCACTACCGAGTCGTCGTCCCGGACCACGTCGGCTGTGGTCTCTCCGATAAGCCCCAAGCGTATGACTACTGCCTGGAGCGGCACATCGCCAATCTGGAAACGCTCATTGATCGTCTTGCTCTGGACCGGGTCACCCTCGTAATGCACGATTGGGGCGGGCCGATTGGGATGGGCTACGCGGTGCGCCATCCCGAAAACGTGCGCCGCTTTGTCGTCTTCAACACGGCAGCCTTCTGGCTTCCGCGCGTTCCGATCTTTCTCCGCCTCTGTCGTCTGCCGGTCCTCGGCTCGCTGATTGTCCGCCGCTTGAATCTCTTCGCGGTTTTGGCTCTTTATATCGGGTGTCGGCGCCGCGAGCGTATGAGCGAAGAGATCCGGCGAGGCTATCTGGCGCCCTACGATACCTACGCCAATCGAGTTGCGATCTTGCGTTTCGTTCAGGACATACCGGTTCATTCCCGCCATCGCTCGTTTGGCGTGCTGCGATCCATCGAGGCGGGGCTCAAACAGTTCCAGGACGCACGGATGCTGGTGGTCTGGGGTGGCCAGGATCCGGTGTTCACCGATCTTTTTTTGGCGGGCTGGAAGGAGCGTTTCCCGGGCGCTGTCGTAAAGCGGATCGACGAGGCAGGGCACTATGTCGTGGAGGATGCTTACGAGCGGATCATTCCCTGGTTGCATGAATTCCTGAGGGACCATCCGGCCTGACGTGGAACCGATGAGCTTTCCCAAGTTGAAACCCGAGAACGGCCCGCATCAAGGCAATATCGCCTCCCGTCTGGCGCGCGTAGCCCGGGAAGCCCCTGCACGCGCTGCGGTGCGTATCCCCGAGGGCCGCGCTTCTTCCGGACAGGCCGGCTATCGCGCGCTCACCTTCCGGCAACTCGACGAAGAGAGCGACCGTTACGCTCAAGGGTTGGCCAGATTGGGAATCGGCCGCGGGACCCGCGTCCTATTGATGGTTCCGCCGGGAGCCGAATTTCTGGCCGTGGCCTTTGCCCTGTTCAAGATCGGCGCCGTCGTCATCCTGATCGACCCGGGGATCGGAAAGAAAAATTTACTTCAGTGCATCCGCGAGGTCGAGCCCGAAGGGCTCATCGCGGTCTCTCTCGTGCACGCCTTGCGGCAGGTTCATCGGCATTCTTTTCGATACCTCAAGTACGCGGTCACCGTCGGGCGCAGGTGGTTTTGGCATGGTCCGACGCTGGCTCAGATTCGTGAGCGACACTGGAGTAAGTTTCCGACGGTCGAGACGACCGGGGATGACCCCGCCGCCATCGTGTTCACCACGGGTAGCACCGGAGTCCCGAAAGGAGTGCTGTACCGTCACGGCATGCTGGCGGCCCAGGTCGATTCCATCAAGGAGCATTTTGGCATCGGCGAAGAAGAGGTGGGGCTTGCCGCCTTTGCTCCCTTTGCGCTTTTCTCGATCGCTATGGGGACGACATGTTTGCTGCCCAACATGGATCCGACCCGGCCGGCTCAGGTCGATTCGTCAGCGGTCATCCGCTCCATCCAGGATCATCATGTGACCTACTCGTTCGGCTCGCCCGCATTCTGGGACCGTGTGAGCCACTATGCCGCTGAGCATCGCATCGAGCTTCCCACGCTGAAAAAGGTCATGATGGCGGGGGCGCCTGTTGCCGAACGAATCCTGCGGCGCTTGGCCATCGTCCTTCCCCGCGGCGCCGAGACGTACACGCCCTATGGCGCTACCGAGGCCCTGCCGGTCACGTCCATCACGGGTAGGGAAATTCTCGGTGAGACCGCCCAGCTCACCCGCGCGGGAGCGGGGACTTGCGTTGGTCCGCCGCTGCCGGGAATCGCGTTGAAGATCATCCGGATCACCGACGACGTCATTCCAGAGTGGGATGAGGCTTTGGTTTTGCCGCCCGGCGAGATTGGCGAGATCGTCGTTCACGGTCCGGTTGTGGCCACCGAGTACTACGGTAGGGAAAAGGAGACGGCCCGCGCCAAGATTCGCCAAGGCGATATCCTCTGGCACCGTATGGGGGACGTGGGCTACCTGGACGAGAAGCGCAGGCTGTGGTTCTGCGGCCGCAAGAGCCATCGCGTCATCACCGCTCGCGGAACTTTATTCCCGGTTCAGTGCGAGGCCATATTCAACTGCCATCCGGACGTGCTGCGCTCGGCGCTTGTGGGTGTGGGTCCAAGAACCCGCCAGCGTCCGGTGCTCATCATCGAGCCGCACCCGGGCAAGATGCCGGCGCGGGCCCGCGCGCGGGGGAGGTTCGTCCGGGAGCTTCTAGATCTTGGCGGGAAGAACCCACTGACTCGGGAGATCACGGATGTGTTGTTTCATTTCAGCTTCCCCGTGGATTTTCGCCATAACGCGAAGATCCTGCGCGAGAAGCTTGCGCTTTGGGCGGAGGGCAGGATTCGTGGTTCAGCAGGCTCCCTTTGGCCTGAGGCTCAGGGCTCGAAGGCACCATGGCGAGGGAAATCGAGCCAATGAGAGCGCTCGTCACCGGGGGCGGCGGATTTCTGGGCCGCTACATAGTCGAGGAGCTATTGGCGCGGGGCGATTCGGTCCGCGTGCTCGGGCGCAGCTCGTACCCGGAGCTGCAGCGGCCCGGCGTGGCGACGCTTCGGGCCGACATCCGGGATGAGGCGGCCGTGGTCCGGGCGTGCGAGCAGGTCGATGTCGTGTTTCATGTGGCTGCCGTGCCTTTGCTGTGGGGCCAATTCGGGGAGCTTTACTCGATCCATGTGCAGGGGACGAAAAACGTGCTTAGGGGGTGCCATACCCACCGTGTTCCCAAACTCGTGTATACCAGTACTCCGAGCGTGGTATTCGATCAGACCGACCTGTGCGGGGTCGACGAGAGTTACCCTTATCCGGACTGCTACATCTGCCATTATCCGGCGACTAAGGCGATCGCGGAGCGTCTGGTTCTCCAGGCTAACGGGGAGGAAGGCTTGCTTACGACGGCGCTCCGGCCGCACCTGATCTGGGGACCCAGGGACCGCCACCTTATACCGGGGGTGCTCCAGCGGGCGAAGGCCGGACGGCTTTTCATCGTCGGCGACGGGACGAACCGCGTCGATATCACCTACGTGGAGAACGCCGCATGGGCTCACCTCCTGGCCGCTGACCGCCTGGAGCCGGACTCGCCCGTAGCGGGACAGGCGTATTTCATCAGCCAAGGGGAGCCGGTGGTGCTGTGGGATTTCATCAACCAGCTTTTGGAACGGCTCGGGGTTGCCAGAATTACCAGAGCGGTTCCGTACCGGGCCGCGTGGATGGTAGGGGCGGTATTGGAAATCGTCCACGGTCTCTTATCGCTGCGGGTCGAGCCGCGCATGACGCGATTTTTGGCTTCCCAGTTGGCGCGATCGCACTATTTCGATATCTCCAGGGCCAGGCGGGATCTGGGCTATACGCCAAGGGTGTCCACGGCTGAGGGATTGGAGCGGCTCGTCCGCGCTCTCGAGGCGCGGTGACCGAACCCCTTGGCCTGCCGATCGGCCGCTCAAGGATTGACTCTGTGGGGGATTTTGGATTACTAATAACGTTCCGGTCAACTCCCTACGACCGGCCAAAAAGCGCAGCTTGATGAGGCGGGTTCGAGTCGAACGGCAAGCGAACGGAGGACCATGATCATGAGGTGGATGCAATGGCGGCCAAGGCGGGGCAACGGGAGCGGTGGGGGGGCGGCATTGGAGGCGCCGGAAGGCCAGCCCAGTTGTTTTGTCATCGGCGCGGACTACTACGTCCCAGAGTGGGATGTCTCGTCGACTGAAATCGAACGCCGCGCGGGTCTTCCCGAGCTCGGCCTGCGGCTGGGGACGTTGGAGGCCGGAACCGGAGTGAAAAGCCGCCGCTTCGCCGCTCCGCACGAGCACCCGAGCACGCTGGCCACGGTGGCGGGCGAGCGCGTGCTCAAACGTTTGGGCATGGAACGGAAAGAGGTGAGCGCGCTTTTGTTCGCTGCCAACACCCTCGATGAGATCGAGCCGATCACGGCCATGCGGGTGCACGAGGCGCTTGGCTTGCGGGACGATGTTTTCGTGGCGGACGTCCGGGATGCCTGCAACAGCGCGCTGAAGGCGATGATCCTTGGCAGCGGCTTGATCCGGTCCGGCATCGTGCCCAACGTCCTTATCGCTGTCGGCGAGCGGTTGCACGACGGGATTTATCTCAACGTTCGCTCCCGTGAAGAGCTGATGACGCGTTATCTTTCCGCCTTGACCCTGGGAGACGCGGGAGCGGCTGTTTTGCTCTCTGCGCAAAGACCCGCGGCCGCGAGGTGCGCGCAGGTCGTGTACCAGAGCTGGGAGGTCGATTCGACCAAGCGCCATTTGGCTCACATCGAAGGCGGCGGAACGCGGTATTTGGGAGATCCAGAGAAATTCTATTTCATCAGCAACGCGAAAAAGCTGTGCCAGGTTGCGGCCGATAGGCTCCCGCCCATGATGCGTCAGGTGTGCGGCAAGTTGGGCTGGGACTTGAGCTCCATCGGCGTCATTCCGCATCAGGTGAGCAAGGGGATCACTGCGACCGTGGCCAAACTCAGCGGTATTCCCTTGCGGAACTTTCTCGTCACCTTGGACCGCTTCGGCAATACGGGCGCAGCGACCATTCCGATGGCCTTGGCGATGGCTTTCGAAAACGGCTTCGTCCACAGCTTTCGTCGGATCCTGCTTGTGGGTGGCGCCGCCGGATTTTCCGCGGCCATCCTCGCGATCGAGTTTCTGTCGCAGCAATTGGAGCAGGTGTCGCACCATATCGAGCCCGCTCTCGAGCCGCAGAAGGTTCCGCTGTAGCAGGGGCAGTCATTCTTCCGATTTCAGGTACCTTATTCAGTTCGGGATTTATGGAGTCTTCTCTTTCCCGGATCGACGCTGGCGATTCGTCGTTTATGGAGCTGGCGCTGGAGGAGGCTGGCAGGGCGGCCGAGAACGACGAGGTGCCCGTCGGAGCAGTCGTCGTCTATGAGGGAAGGGTTGTTGGCCGCGGCCACAACCGGCGCGAGGCGTTGCAGCGGCCGACCGCGCACGCGGAAATTATGGCGCTCGAGCAAGCCTCGGCCGAGCTTCAGAGCTGGCGGCTTCAGGACTGCACGCTGTACGTAACCCTGGAGCCGTGCCTCATGTGTGTCGGCGCCATTATTCAGGCGCGTGTCCCGCGGCTCGTCTTCGGCTGTTTGGATCCGAAAGCGGGAGCCGTCGAGTCGCTGTATCACGCCTGCGAGGACCCGCGTTTGAACCACCGCCCGGCGGTTAGGCGTGGTGTTTTAGAGGAAGAATGTAGGCAGATTTTGGTCGAGTTTTTCTCCCGCTTAAGAAAAAAGGAGCCATCAGCGTTCAGCAATCAGCTTTCAGCCGAGGGGGAGGGGAAGGTCCTGAAGGCCGACCGCTGACGGCTGGCAGCTACCACCTTCTCATTCAATTTCCGAGAATTTCGCCACCAAGGAGGGAGCCATGAAGCGAACGAATTCTCGCGAGAAAATCGGGTGCCGGGCGGCTTTCCAAAGCCACGCTCTCCTAGGACTTGGGATGATCCTGATGATGGTAGGGGCCGGAGTCATTGTGCCTCCTGAGGTCATGGCGAATCCCTATCTCGCGAGGTCAGGCGAGACACCGGTGACGGTGACCGCTGCTACGTGCGCCACCAGCGGGGGATTTGTTCACTTCTACGCTGCCTTGGACAACGGTCTGTTCGACAAATATGGGGTCAAGGTGAGCTTCGTTGTTCTGCGGGGCGCGTCAAATGCGCTGCCGGCTCTGTCTTCCGATCAGGTCCAGTTCCTGTACTGCGCTGGCGACTCCACGATCCCCGGCATGGCCACGGGAATGGATGCCAAGCTCGTGGCCTCACCGCTCCTCGGGCTTCCTTGGTTTCTCCTGGCGCGCAAGGACATCAAAAAGATCGAGGACTTGAGGGGCAAGATCATCGGGGTGTCCCGAACAGGCGCTCTGGATCACCGGGTATCAAAGGTACTTCTCAAGAAGTTCAATTTGACTGAGGAAGAGGTGAAGATCCGTTCCATGGGCGCCAGCCAGCCCGAGAAGTATCAGGCCTTGGTCATGGACGTCATCCAGGCTACCCCGGTTGGGCCTCCTCTGGACGTCCAGGGAAAGAAGGACGGCTTCAATGTGATCTACAACCTGAATGATCTGGGGATGCCGTTCATTTTCAGCTCTCTGCACACGAACTCGAAGAGCTTGAAGGAGCGGCCCGGGCTGGTGCAAAAATTTGTCGCAGCGATGGCGGAGGCGGTCTACTTTGTGGAAAAGAATCCGGACAAGGCAAAGTCCTCCATGGCTCAATTCCTCAAGGTCAATGACCCCGACGCCCTTCGGTCTGCGTATGATGTCTACGCCAAGGCGCTCATCAACCGGAGGATGATCATACCGGCTAACGCAGTGGAGGAGTCAGTGCAGATTGCCCGCGAGGCCGGCACGAGCATCAGGAAAAAGCCGGAGGAGATCTTTGACAACACCTTCGTCGAAAACCTGGAAAGCAGCGGTTTCCTGAGAGAGATCTGGGGAGGCGCGGTTCCCGGAAAATGAGAAGGTGAATGGAGCGAGTAGTAGCCGCGAAGTGAAGGTTGACGCCGTCGAATCTGCAAGCTATGGAATTTAAAGCGGAGAGGTGGCCGAGCCCGGTTGAAGGCGCTTGACTCGAAATCAAGTTCACCCACTGGGTGACGGGGGTTCAAATCCCTCCCTCTCCGCCACCATCCTTGAATTTTCCGCTTCTTTGGCTTAAAAAAGTTTTAACGTTCAGTGCCGCGGGAGGAGGGACCATGGACCACGGACCCCGGGTACGGCAAGTTCAAGCGCCCCAAAACCCCGTATGACATCTTCATGGAGGAGCAAGGGATCCCCATCTACCGCGAGATCGGGGTGAGGAGAGTGCAGGACCTGCCGCTGAAGCCCTGGAAACGCATGGGCGGGAACGCGACTTTCATCCAGCTGCTTGGCACGGAGGGCCTGTGGGGTTCCTATGTGGTCGAGGTGCCCGGAGCCGGCGCTCTCAACGCGGAGCGGCATGTGTACGAAGAGATTTACTTGGTCGTCGAGGGACGGGGAACCACCGAAGTATGGGGGGAAGAAAACGGCAAGAAGCTCACGTTCGAATGGCAGAAGGGATCGCTGTTTTCCATACCGCTCAATGCTTGGCATCGAATCGTCAATGCGACCAGCGGTCCGGCTATGTTGCTGGCGGGAACCACGGCTCCGAATATCATGAACATCTTTGCCAATCCGGATTTCATCTTCAACTGTCCGTATGAGTTCGAAGACCGCTTCAACCCGACCGATGATTATTACAAGCCCAGGGAGGAGATCGAGCCGGATCCCGTGCGCGGCCTGGCGATGCGCCGCACCAACATCATCCCCGATATCGTGACCTGCGAGTTGCCCCTGGACAACCGGCGCTCCCCCGGATACCGGCGAATCGAGCCCCACATGACCGGCAATCATTTCTATTTGTGGATCGGCCAGCATGAGAATGGCCGCTATTCGAAAGCCCATGCCCACCAATCCGCGGCCGTCCTGATCTGCCTTAAAGGTAAAGGCTATACCTATACGTGGCCCAGCACCCTCGGGCCGACGCCCTGGAAGGATGGGAAGGGGGAGTTCGTCAAGCGCCAGGACTACGAGCCCGTTGGTATGGTGAGCGCGGCGCCGATGGGTGGCAACTGGTGCCACGCCCACTTCGGCGTCAGCAAAGACCCGCTTCGCCTGACGGCGTGGTTCGGTCCCAACGCTCCCGGGCGCGAGCGGGGCCGTCCGGGAGAGCAAGCCATCGATTACGGCGCCATCGACATGAAAGAGGGTGGCACGGCGATTCCTTACTACGAGGAAGATCCGTTTCTGCGCAAGGAGTATGAGGAAACGCTAAAGCGCGAAGGCATCGCCTCCCGGATGGACGATTCCCTCTACCGCCCGCCAGCTTCTTAGTCGGGATCTTCTCCGGAAAAATTCATGGCAAGGGATTCAGGGCAACTGGGCTTTACCGGGGCCGGGCGGCATATCGTCGACGAGGACGAGATCAAGCTCACCAGCGTCGGGGTGGATATCGGCTCGTCGACCTCCCATTTGATTTTCTCGCGTCTCGAGATGAAGCAGCAGGGAACGCGCTACGTCATCGTGCGTCGCACAGTGCTGAGCGCGTCCGAGATTCTGCTCACGCCCTATGTGAACGACTCCACTATCGACGTGAAGCGGTTGGGTGAGTTCATCAACCGGCAATACGACAGGGCTAAGCTTGCTCGCGCAGACGTGGACACGGGAGCGCTGATTCTCACGGGCGTCGCGGTCCGACGGCGCAACGCGCGCGCCATCGGCGAGCTGTTTGCACAAGAGGCGGGACGCTTCGTCGCGGTCAGCGCCGGCGATGGTTTGGAGGCCACGATGGCCGCGCACGGCTCCGGGGCGGCGGCGCGTTCGGCGCTGAGCGGCGAGACGGTTCTCAATGTCGATATCGGTGGCGGCACGAGCAAGCTCGCCCTGTGCACGGGTGGCAAGGTCCGCGAGGTCACGGCGGTCGATATCGGGGCCCGGCTGGTTGCGCTGGACGAAGATGGCAGAGTCGTCCGGATCGAGGAGGCAGGCCGCCACCATGCGGCGGCGGCCGGGATCCGTCTCGAACTGGGGCAACCCTTGGAGCCCAACGGGCTCAGGCGCATCGCCGCGGTGATGGCCGACCGCTTGATGGAGACGTTGCCCTCAGGCTCGCTCTCGACCGAGACGCGATCTCTGTTGCGCCTTCCCCCCTTATCCTATGGAGGCCGGGTCGATGCGATCACTTTTTCGGGGGGCGTGTCGGAATATATCTACGGTCACGAGAGTGCCAGTTTCGGCGATCTGGGCGCGCTGCTCGCGGAAGAAGTCAAATTGCGGGTCAGGACCTTGGGCGTTCATGTGGTTGAGCCGGCGGCTCGGATACGGGCCACTGTAATAGGAGCTTCGCAGTACACAATCCAGGTGAGTGGCAGCACGATTTTCATAACACCGCTCGACACGGTGCCCGTGCGCAATGTTCCCGTGGTGGCTCCCGACCTTCCCATTCACGGCGAAGCCATCGACGGGGCCAAAGTAAGCGGCTCAGTCCGTCGAGCCCTCGCGCTTCTCGATCTTGCCGACGGCAAGAGGCCGGTCGCCCTTGCCTTTCACTGGGAAGGTTCGGCGACTTTCGCGCGACTGAAAGCTTTCTGCTCCGGCGTAACCGAAGGGCTAACGGAGATCCTCTCCCGGGGTCACCCGATGATTCTCGTCAATGATGGGGATATCGGAGGAATTCTCGGCCTTCACTTCAAGGAAGAGGCCCAAGTCGAAAATCCCGTGATCTCCATCGACGGCATCGCGTTAAACGAGTTTGACTACATCGATATCGGCGAGCTGATTCCGTCATCCGGGGCCGTCCCAGTGGTGATCAAGTCGCTTATCTTCCCCGCCTCAACCCAACCGCCTCTGACTTAGCAGACAGTAGGCAACAGCGGTTCCAAACGCCTGGGACCCCGCTGTCCCGGAGCGAAGATTGACTGCGAGTCGTTGGAAGTCTCTGCGAAGCCGAGGAAAAGCAGCATCGATGTCTGAGCCCGCTCCATCTAACGCGATCGCTTAGGCGGGCGAGTTTCGATGCTGCCCGAGGCGAGCAGAATAGACTTCCCGACGAGCAGGCACTGAAGCGGAGGGATAGTGGGGTCCCGAGGAAGAGCCGACGGGCGGTGCGTGCAGGCTTTAGACGGCCCTGACCTTTCGTTCCCCGGGGGCAAAACCCGGCCAGGAATCTTTCGCCGGGTCGAAGGCGCGCAGGTACTGCCCCAAGTCAATCCCCTTGACCAGCGGCTCGGGCGCGCGGGCCTCTCTGGGAAACTCGTACGGCGGAAGGGGCTTGGTCGCGTCGAAGATCAGCTTGGTCTCCATCGGTCCCTTCTCCATCCGGTCATACCCGTACGCGGTCGGATTCAGATGCGAGCCTAAAATGTTGGTCAGAATGGAGAGGTTGCGGTCGGCTTGAAAGCGCATCGCCAGGGCCCAGAGCACCTGGGTTTCGTTGAATACGTCGATATCGTCATCGACGACGATGACGTGTTTGATGGAAGGCTCGGTTATGAAGGCTGCCAGCGCCGCCTGCTTGGGCTCGCCTTCGGCCCGCTTTTTCAGCGAGATATAGCAGTGGGCTCGCGCCGCGCCCGACATGGGAAGGTTCACCGCCCGGGCGCTCGGGACGGCTTCGTTGATGCGCCGGTAGAGGCTCCCCAGCCTGGAGGCCGCGCCGAAAATGTTGTGCTCGAAGTGCGCGCTATGGATGCTTTGGTAGATCGGATACCGCCTCGTGGTGATAGCCGTGACTTCGATAAATGGTTGGTCCCCTTCCTTGTAGTAATAATGCGGCCATTCGCCGAAGGGGCCTTCGTAGTGGCGCTTGTGCGGCGGGACGATCCCTTCGATGACGATCTCGGCCCGGGCGGGAACGGGCAGATTAACGGTTTCGCCCGGGACTATCTCGAGCGGCTCTTGGAGGAAAGCCCCCGCAACTTCCAGCTCCCCGCCGATCCCGGGTTGTTTGGTGACCGCTGCGAGAACGAGGGCCGGGTGGTGGCCGACGGCTAAAGCGACTTCCATGGGCTCGCTATGCTCCTCATATTCGGCGCGGACGTAGCTGCCAGATCCAGGTCGGCCTCCGCGCCTTTCAGTATCACCTCTTTGACGGGCGCCTCATCGCGGCGAACCTCGCGGCCGGGAACAGGAGCGCGCTCCATCCCCGCGAGATTTTTCTCCATCTCTTCGACCGAACCCGCTCCCATCGCGACGGCAAGCCTTTGATAGGAAGCCCCAAGGTTTATGATCGCCGGCATCGCCGACCCTTTGAGCTTCTTGAAGAAGACCAAGGGAAATTTTTCCCGCTGTTCCAATTTTTCAACTACCCCGGAGGCCTCGAACTTGGGATCCACCTCCCGATCGACAACCATGATCTCTTGCGGGTGTTTTTGGCCGAGTTCTTCCAAATAGGTTCGCAGATCTTTTCCCATGGCCTGCTCCTTTCTCCAGTGCGCTGCCCGGACATTTTCGGTCCGGGACCAAACCTATCCAAGGAAGGCCGCAAATGTCAATGAAGTCGTTGGCTGACATTCGCAGCCGTGAAAAAGATTGCCCACAATAGTAGGTTCGCCTATATTCCTTCCGCTCTCTTTCTGTGTTATGGTTTTTTTCGTCCGATTGCTCTTGGCGGAGAAAAGGGGGAGAGGTGACCGAGCGGTTGAAGGTGCACGACTGGAAATCGTGTGTGCCCCTAAAAAGGGCACCGGGGGTTCGAATCCCCCCCTCTCCGCCATCTCGAGGCAACAGGCAATAGCCAATAGGCAATAGCAAAAACGGGAAGAGGATGGTTGGGGGGGGCGGGGACTTATGCCTATTGCCTGATGCCTTTTCCCGTGGGCAACACCAGCCGATAGCCGATCCCACTTTCCGTCTTCAGAAGCTTTTCTGTTGCGTCGGGCAGTTCGATTTTCTTGCGCAGATGCGTCATGTAAACGCGCAGGTATTGGGACTGCTCTTCAGCATTCGGACCCCAGACTTCCCGCAGCAACTGCTTGTGGGTTACCACCTTGCCTGCATGCTGCGCTAGTACTTTGAGAAGAGAGTATTCAGTGGCAGTGAGTTTTACCTCGTGACCTTTCACGGTTACGGTGCGGCTGTTGAAGTCGATCGCGAGGTGCCCCGCCTCGAAATAAGGATCTTCTGCGCCGAAGGGCGCGCGCCGCTGGATCGCTCGAAGGCGAGCCAGAAGTTCCGGTGAGTCAAACGGTTTGGTAACGTAGTCATCGGCTCCCGCATCTAAAGCCGCGACCTTATCCTCCGGCCCTTCCCTCACAGAAAGAATCAATACGGGCACGCGGCTCCATTCGCGCAGCCGTCGCAACACAACCATCCCATCCATATCCGGGAGCCCGAGATCAAGCAGAACCACATCGGGTCGGCGGAGGGCCACTTCCGATAGCCCCTGTCGGCCGCTCTCGGCGTCCAGCACCCGATAGCCTTCCGCCTCCAGAACCAGGCGGAGCAGTCTTCGAATCTGTACCTCGTCATCGATGATCAGGGCTGTAGACGTATCGCTCAAGCTAAGTCCTCCACTGTGTCTACCCGCATGGCCTCAACCGGGATCGTCAGCGTAAATTCGGCCCCTCCGGTGTCGCGGTTTGCCGCATCCACGGTGCCTCCATGCGCCCGAACGAGGCCCTCCACAATCGAAAGCCCGAGTCCCGTGCCTCCGGGCCGGGCATCCGCAGCGCGATAAAACTTCTCAAAGAGGTGGGCCAAATCCGACTCGTTTAGACCCTTCCCCTCATCGAGAACCGAAAGCACGAGTTTATCCCCATCCAGGACCGCGCGCGCAGTGATCGTTGTCCCCGGCTTGCTCCAGCCGGCGGCATTGATCAAGAGGTTACTAAGGCACTGCTCCAGTAGAGGCTGGTCCAATTTCAGCATGGGAAGCGCCTCGTCCGCCTCGATAACGACGCGATGTTCGTGAAGCGCGTCGCCAGCCAGCTCAATGGCTGCGCGGATGAGTTCCCCGACATTACACCAATCCAGCTTCGGTTCCACCACCCCGGTTTCGATACGCGTCATATCTAGCAGGTTGTTAATGACTCGGTGCAGCCGGCGCACCGCGGATTGTACTTCTCGAAGCGTGGCCTGTTTTTTGTCGTCACCGGTCTGCTTGGTTAAAGCATCGATGCCGGCTCGGACAGCAGACAGAGGAGTCTTGAGTTCATGAGAAACGCTGTCAAGCAGCGCACGCCGCAAACGCTCGGAGGCTTCGAGAATCTCAGCGCGCTTGAGGGCTTCAACGACGTGATCTTTTTCAAGGATTAACCCAATCAGCACCGCGAAAGCCTCCAGCAGCTCCCTTTCGCTCGGGTCAAATGATTTAACGGAGGAGGGACGAACTGACAGGACGCCCATCACCGCGGTGCGTGCCTGCAAAGGGAGATGGAGGGCCTCTGAGTCTGGCAGTGTATTTGTGAACCTCCCGGCCGGCATCTTATGGGTAAAGGCCCATCCAGCCCTGCTCTCCTCCGTTTCCGAAAGAGTAAACGAACTGGCCGGGTGCGTGACCCGCGAGAGCGTGTGGTCTTTCTGGCGAAGGAGAAGCGCGGCCCGCGCACCAAAAATGGATTCGATCATACGGACTGCGGCGCGGAGCCCCGTGTCCAGATCCGTAGCGAACGCGGCCTGATGCGCCAACTCATACAGAGCCGCCGTCCGTCGTTCGCGACGCCGTTCCGCCGTTTCACTTAAGCGCAGGCCGCTGGTGAGGTGGCCCATGGCCAGCGCCACCACAAAAAACATGGCAAACATCATGGCGTCCTCAAGCTTATCGATGTAAAAGGTGAAGTGGGGTGGAATAAAGAGAAAGTTCCACAGAAGGGCGCTAATAGCAGCCAGCGCGAGCACAGGACCCTGGCTGAGCTTTAAACCTACAGCGACAACCAAAAGCAGATAGAGTAGCGCAATCGGCAAGTACCCCGTGAAAGGCTCGATGAGAAAAGAAACAGCCGTGACGAGTGCAACCAGGATTCCCGCTGAGACAAACTCATTGATGGGCCTAGTGGTCCTAGCAAATTTCTCAGCGGGTTGGTCCCTGTGAGCCTCCTTAGGCAACTCTGCCAGCCATGCCTCCGGGTCTGGCCGTGTGTTGTCTCCCACAGATTTATTCTAACTTCTTTTTTCAAGATTGCTATCACTGGTTTATGGGACTTTTTCTACAGACCTTCCTGCCTCGCCGGGGAAGTGAAGACACGGATCGGGAGGATCATCATTTCTAGGCCCTCAAACTGAAGCCGCTGCTCCAAGGTGAAGGGGGTATGGTTGTGAAGCAAGCGAGTGAGAAAATTCTCCTGCTCAAAAACTAGCTTTCCGGCAAAGAAGACCGACCTGGGAAACTCTTTGGCTACAGACTTGCAGAGTTTCTCCAATTCTTCGATGAGGTCGATCGCCAGGGAATAACGATACTCCGCGTACCAGCCCAAGCAGTTGGCGAACTCCACGAAGCTCTTCAGATCCTCTTCTTTCGACCGGCGCAGGTTCTCGATCTCGCTCAGTCCCTTAAATCGACCGGAGTCCAGTAATCCGATCGAGATAAAGACGCCGTTGTTGAAGTGGTTTGGAAAAAGTCGGGTGATGCTGAGCAGGGAATGAATCGCGAGCCCGTCAAAATCCCTTACAATGAGTACCGCGGTGGGAGCATCCGGGTTCTTAGCTGGTACTGGATTCTTCAGGTCCGGCCGAAACGGGATATTGATCAGGGTTTCGTTAAGGCTCTTCAGTGCGCCCCGGACCCGATCATAATGAGACCGGACTATGTAACAGAGAAAGATGAAGCCCGATGTCACCAGGAGCGTGACCCATCCCCCCTCGCCGAACTTTATGGTTACAGTGACTACGAGAATGGTTCCCGTGAATGACAAACCGAGACCGTTCAAAAGGAGCTTGCGTAGCCAACGGCTTTCGTTTCTTCTTACCTCCCACCAATGACGGCACATCCCGAGCTGAGAGAGGCTGAAGGTCAGAAAGACATTGATGCTGTACATGACCACCAGCAGCCTTACGTCGCCGCCGCTATAAAGGAGGAAGGCAAGGGAAGCTAGACCCATGAACCAGACGCCGTATTGGGTGACCAGGCGATCACTTAGGTGCGAAAAGCGGTGCGGGACCCAAGAGTCTATCGCCATATTAGAGAGAACTCGTGGGCCATCGATAAATCCAGCCTGGGCTGCTACCAGAAGGATAGCCGCCTCGGTTACAAGGGTTACAACGACCAAAATATAAGCGAAGTCGATTGAGAAAAAGCTGCCATAGACTTTTGCAAACAAGCTGGCGTTCAGAGTTTTGCCCGGCTCGGGAGAAACCTGGTTGAGCAAATAGCATAGGAGAAGGCCGCTTGCGGTAAAGGCGAGCGAAGTGGCCATATAAAGCATCGTCCTTTTCCCGGTCTCAACTCTGGGCTCGCGCAGGGCCTGAAGGCCATTACTGACCGCCTCGATACCCGTGTACGTGCCGCCCCCCAGGCTGTAGGCATGCAGAACGATAAAAAGCGTTGCCCACAGGCCGAGGCCCTGAATATCCCCAATGGTCTTCTGGTAGGTCGTGGAGGTAAGCACCGGAACCTCCGCAGCCTTCGGGACGATCCCCAGGCTAATAGCAAAAAGGTGGGCGAGGACAAAAAGGAGAAAAATAGGGAGCAGAAAGAGAACCGACTCTTTAGTGCCGCGAAGATTGAGGTAAACCAGAAAGAAGATCAAGAGAAATTCGATTGCCAGCTTGGCCCCGTGGATCGAAGCGGGCAGGAAGCTGAAGATCTGATCTCCCGCGCTGGCCACGGAAATAGTAATCGTCAGCATATAGTCCACGATCAGCGCAGAGCCTGAGACCAGACCGACTTTGGACCCCAACAGTTTTGTGGCGACGAGATATCCTCCACCGCCGGTCGGAAAAAGCTCGATGATTTGGCTGTAGCTTGCGGATATGACAAAGACCGTTACCGCCATGAGGATAGCGAGCGGCAGGGCAAGGAAGAAATGCTCTCCCAATGCCAGATAGGCCTCCTCGGGTCCGTAGGCCGATGAGCTCAAGCCATCCGCCCCAAGTCCAACCCAGGCGAGGAATGCAATCAGGGAGATCTGATGGAAGACCCTCGGATCCAAAGGATCTTTTGGCCTTCCGAACAAAATGCCCCTGACGGATAAGGTTGCTGCTTTTTTCGTGCTCATCCATTGTTGAACGGACTTGCCTTTGCCCATGCCTCTAGACTAGCAGAGCCAAAAACGGCCGCGTCATTAAAAGGCGGTCCGGAAGCATAAAAAAAACGTTAAAGGCAATCGAACCTGAATCTTGATTCTTGAGCCGGATCGTCGTAGTGTCTCGTGTGCGGTAGGTTAGCGAGAAGCTTCCCCGAATTGCGCTTCGGTTGGGTGTCGATGGCTGGCAGTCGGGTCCTGTGCAAGGCGGAGCCGTAAACCCCGTCAGGTCCGGAAGGAAGCAGCGGTAGCGGATCATCCCCTGTGCCACAGGGGAGCCTGGCTGTCAGCGATGGGCACCCCCGGATGGGCAGGTTAATGGTCAATAGTCATTCGTCAATCGAAAAGGAGGGGCGGGGACCATTGACCATTGACGATTAACGATTGACCTCCCTATGGGTTACTTAGTTCTAGCGCGGAAGTGGCGTCCGCAGCGCTTCGACGACATCGTTGGCCAGGCTCACATTACGCGCGTTCTCCAGAACGCCATTCGATCCAACCGGATCGCTCACGCCTATTTGTTCACGGGGGTTCGAGGCGTCGGGAAGACCACGGCGGCTCGCATTCTGGCCAAGGCCCTGAACTGCGAGACGGGACCCACTCCCGTGCCGTGTGATCAATGCAGCCAGTGCATGGAGATCGCGGGCGGCAGTTCGCTAGACGTTCAGGAGATCGACGGCGCTTCCAACCGCGGGATCGACGAGATCCGCCAGCTCATTGAGAATTCTCGCTACCAGCCCGCCACGAGCCGCTTCAAGATCTACATCATCGATGAAGTCCACCAGATCACGCGGGACGCCTTCAACGCGCTCTTGAAGACCTTGGAGGAGCCGCCTCCTTTCGTCAAATTCATTCTGGGACGCCTTCAACGCGCTCTTGAAGACCTTGGAGGAGCCGCCTCCTTTCGTCAAATTCATTCTGGCTACCACCGAGCCCCATCGCCTCCCGGAGACGATCTTGTCCCGCTGCCAGCGCTTCGATTTTCGTCGGATCCCAGTGCGGGAAATCTGCCAGCGACTGCGCGAGATCGCAGACAAGGAGCAACTGTCGATTACCGACGGAGCTCTCTTGCTGCTTGCCCGGGAGGCCGAAGGCAGCATGCGCGACGCCCAGTCGCTGCTGGAGCAGGTGCTTTCTTACGCGGCGCCGGGTTCCGCAGAGACGGAGGCGGGAAGCCCGATCGGCGAGGATCTTTTGCACGATCTTCTGGGGATCGCCGAGCGAAAGAGTCTGTATGACCTGTCGGCGTCGGTGCTGGCCGGGGATGCCAACCGCTGCGTTGAGCTGGTGGCAGAGCTTGCGGACCAGGGCCGTGATCTCGCCCGGTTCTCGCGCGATCTCGTCGAGCACTTCCGAAATCTGCTGGTGGCGCGGCTCGGCCAGGAGCGGAAAGGGCGGAGTGCCGGATCGACTCCGGAGTCCACGAGCTCCAGTCGCCTTCTGGATCTGCCGGACCGGGAGATCGAGGATCTCCATCGACAAGCGGCCGAGCTTTCCGTGGAGACCCTGATGGACTATTTCGGGTTTATGGCGGAAGCGGACGAAGAGGTAGCGCGTTCGGCTTATCCCCGGTTTGCTTTGGAGGCCGCCGTGGTTCGCCTGGCGACGCTGCCCAAGACGATACCGGTAACCGCGGTGCTGGAGCGCTTGGAAATGCTCGGGCGGAGGCTTGAGCGCGAGGGCAAGGGCCGTTCACCAGGCCAGCCGGTCCCCGCCGCCGAACGCAATGAAAAAAGCATGCAGGAGGCCGCCCTGGAGACTCCCACAGGTGGGGGTGGGACCGAGCTGTGGAGGCAGTTTGTCGCCTTCGTGATGCGGGAAAAAAAATTTCTCGGTACGTATCTGGAACGGGTCTTTCCTTTGGAGCTTTCACCGAGCCATTTGAAGCTCGGCGTGGATGACCGCCATTGTTTGAGTCAACTCCAGGATCCGGAGAATCTCTCCTCCCTGAGAGAGTTCGCCTGCCGCTTCTTCACCGGCGAGATCGCCGTCTCGGTCGTTGCGGTGAGCGGCAAGAAACCGGCGCCGGAGGAGACGCCACCGGTGGCGGCCGGCTCCGCAGCCTCACGCGGCGAACCCGGCGTTGGAGTTCAGGAAGCCCTGCGGATCTTCGGCGGTTCGATCAAAGGGGCGAAGCGAGAGGAGTAGCAGAGGAGGGTTTCATGGCAAAAGGTTTCGGGGGGATGGGAAATCTCTTGAAGCAGGCGCAAGAAATTCAGGCCCGGCTGGCGCAGATCCAGGAGGAGCTCGGCCGCAAAACCGTGGAGGCTTCCGCTGGGGGCGGGATGGTGCGGGTGACGGTGAACGGCCAGATGACCCTATGTTCGATCCAGGTCGATCCGTCCGTGGTGAACCCGGAGGAAAAAGAGATGCTCGAAGATCTCGTTCTCGCCGCGGTCAACGAAGGGCTGCGCCGGGCGCGGGAGATGGTTGCGGAAGAAATGAGCAAGGTGACCGGCGGATTGAAGATCCCTGGGCTCATGCCGTGACCCCAATGCAAAATGAAAATTGCAAAGTCTAAAAGTCAAAATCGTTTTCACGGGAATCCAATAGCCCGGAGTCAGAATTCGGAAATTCCCCTTCGGCTGAATTCTCGCTCGTGGATTCCGAAGTCTGCGGTTTTGCATTTTTCACTTTGCACTTTGCATTGAGTGCAGAATGAGTAGCTATCCTGCTCCCTTAGGACGGTTGATTCGCGAGCTGTGCAAGCTCCCGGGCATCGGGGAGAAGACCGCGGCTCGTTTGGCCTTCCACTTGCTGAAGTGGAAGAAGGAAGATGCGCTGGAGCTTGCCGACAGTATCGGCAAGCTCAGACAGGAGATGGGGTTGTGTCCCGGCTGCTTCGGTCTGAGCGAAATGGATCCGCAGGTCGGGCAGGAGGTGATGTGCCGGATCTGCCAAGATCCGCGGCGCGAGCGCGAAAAGATCTGCGTTGTGGAGGAACCGGCCGATATGATTGCGGTGGAGCGGTCGCAGGAGTACAAAGGGCTCTACCATGTCCTCCACGGCGCAATCTCACCGCTGGACGGGGTGGGGCCGGATGCGCTGCGTATTAAGGAATTGGTCCGGCGCGTAGAGGGAAGTCAGATTCAGGAGGTCATCGTGGCCACCAATCCGACCGTGGAAGGGGAGGCCACGGCGCTTTATATCTCAAAGGCGCTGAAGCCGCTCGGCGTGAAGGTGACCCGCATCGCGCGCGGGCTCCCGATGGGCGGGGACCTGGAGTATGCGGACGCGGTAACCCTGGGCAAAGCCATCGAGGGAAGACGGGAAATCTAAGGAGGGGTTATGGGAGGCAAACTGGCCGGTCTATTGCTGTTGGTGTTTCTGTCGGGCTGCATGACCGTGGGCAGGGAGTTTCCGGTTACGCCGATCAAGAGTATCCAGCAGAATGTTACTACCCAGCGCGACATTTTCGGCTACTTCGGCGAGCCGTATCGTAGAGGTCTGGACAGCGGCTACGAGACCTGGACCTATTCTTTTCATTATTAC